>NZ_JBFANF010000031.1:111423-139742 GCF_040674675.1 Dactylosporangium sp. NPDC049742
GGGCCATCCCCCGCCGGGCCATCCCCCGCCGGGCCATCCCCCGCCGGGCCATCCCCCGCCGGGCCATCCCCCGCCGGGCCATCCCCTGCCGGGCCGCCCCCGGCCGCCGCCACAGCAGCGCTGGCGCCCGCCGGGCCGTTCCCCTTCGCCGGAGCACCGTCTCCCGCCGGGCCGCTCCCGGCCGCGCCAGCGCTGGCGCCCGCGGCAGCGCTGGCGCCCGCCGCGGTGGCGTCGGCGCCCGCCGGCTTGGACAGGTCTGCCCGCGCGGCGCCGGACTGGCCGGCGCGCGGTGCGGTCACCGCCTTCCGCTTCGTCACGATGCCGCGGTCTCCAGCTGCGGGGCGGGCGCCTCGATGGCCAGGCCCGCGAACAGGTCCTCTTCCCAGCCGTGCGGCCCCACGCCGGGGCCCTTCACGCCGCGGGCGAGCTGGTAATACTCCACGCCCATGAACTCGGCGCCGAAGTTGCCGGCGATCGCGAACAGCCACGACGTCGGCGGGATCTGCGTCGCGTGGGCGCGCAGCGCGGCGGTCTTCTCCTCGGCGAACTCGTGCCCGTCGAGGCGGGCCGCGATCTCGTGGTCGGCGGTGCCGAAGGGCAGGTCCTCGGGCTTCTCCACGTCGGCGAACGGGTTGTCCGACGAGTCGCGGAACTCCCGCATGCCGGCCTCCAGGACGCTGCGCGGAACCGCGGTCCAGTAGACCTTCGTGGGCGCGATGCCCTCGGCGTCGGCCAGCTCGACGGCCCGCATCAGCACCCGGTGCGCCTGGATGTGGTCGGGGTGGCCATAGAAGCCATTGGGGTCATAGGTGACGGCGACCTGCGGGCGGACCTCGCGGATCACCTCCAGCAGCTCGGTCGCCGCCGCGTCGAGGTCGGCACCCCAGAACGCGCGGGGGTGCTCATTCTGCGGGGTGCCCATCATCCCGGAGTCGCGAAAGCGCCCGGCGCCGCCGAGGAACCGGTGGTCGGTGACCCCGAGCCGGCGGCACGCCTCCTCCAGCTCCGCGATGCGATAGCCGCCGAGCTGGTCGGCCGCACCCGCGGCGAGCCCGGCGAGCTCGGGCCGGTGGATCTCGCCCTCCTCACCGAGCGTGCAGGTGATCAGGGTGACGTGCGCGCCGGCGGCCGCATAGTGGGCCATCGTCGCGCCGGTCCCCATCGACTCGTCGTCGGGGTGCGCATGGACGAAAAGGATGCTCCGAGCACTCACAGCGCCAACTCTACGACGTGCGTATGACACTTCCCCCGCGGCGCGGCGCCGGTGGAGCATGACAATCGGGCCGCTTCGGGTAAACATTCCGGGGTGGACTATCCGGAGTTGGCCGCGCGCACCCGACGCTTCTCCTATGGCGCTCCGCGCGCCGTGACGGTGACCTCGGACGGGGCGCGGGTGGTGTTCCTGCGCTCGTCAGGCCCCGAGGACAGCCGCGACGCCCTGTGGGTGTTCGACGTGGCGGACAGGTCGGAGCGGCTCCTCGCCGACCCCGCCGTCCTCCTGAGCGTCGAAGCCGACCTTCCGCCCGCGGAGCGGGCCCTGCGCGAGCGGCTGCGGCTGTCGGCGGGCGGCATCGGCTCGTACGCCATGGACAGCGCCGGCGTGATGGCCGTCTTCCCGCTCGGGGGGCGCCTCTTCCGGGTGGACCTGCTGACCGGGGACCTCACGGAGCTGCACACGGCCGGGCCCGCCGTCGATCCGCGACCGGATCCGGCCGGGCAGCGGGTGGCGTACGTGACGGGCGGCGCACTCCGCGTGATCGAGCCCGACGGGACCGACGCGGTGCTGGCCGGCGAGGAGGGCGTGACCTGGGGCCTCGCGGAGTTCATCGGCGCGGAGGAGTTCCACCGCTTCCGGGGCTACTGGTGGTCGCCGGACGGCCGCAGCATCCTGACCGCCCGGGTCGACGAGTCGCGGGTGCCGCGCTGGCACCTGCACGACCCGTCGCAGCCGGACCAGCCGCCGACGACGGTGGCGTACCCGCACGCCGGCGCGACCAACGCGAAGGTCACCCTGCACGTGCTGGACCTGGACGGCGGCTGGGTGGACGTGCACTGGGACCGGGAGACGTACCCGTACCTGGTGGAGGCCTCGTGGACCGAGCAGGGCGGCCCGCTGCTCACGGTGCTGCGCCGCCTGCAGCAGCACGGCCTGGTGATCGCGGTCGACCCGCGGACCGGTGAGACGCAGGTGCACGCCGAGCTCGCCGACCCGCGCTGGGTCGAGCCGGTCCCCGGCACCCCGCAGCACCTGGCCGACGGCCGGGTCCTCGTCGGCGGCGAGCTCGCGCACGACGGCTACGACGCGCGCTGCCTGTTCGCCGACGGCAGCCTGCTGACCCCGCCCGACCTGTACGTGCGGCGCGTCGCCGGCCGGCTCGCCGGCGACCTCGTCGTCGAGGCGAGCGAGGGCGAGCCGAGCGAGCAGCACGTGTTCCGCGTCCCCGTCTCGCACGCCGGCGCGCAGGCGCAGCGGCTCACCTCCGAGCCGGGCTGGCACGTCGCGCACGCGGCCGCCCGCACGGTGGTGATCGGGTCGCAGACGCTGGAGCACGCCGGCTGGCAGTACACCATCCACCACGACGACGCCGAGATCGGCTCCATCGCGTCGCTCGCCGCGACACCGCCCTTCGCCCCGAGGCCGGCGCTGGAGCGGGTCACCGACCGGGGGCTGCCCGCCGCCGTGCTCTACCCGCGCGGGCACGTCGCCGGGCGGAAGCTGCCGGTCCTCGTGGCGATCTACGGCGGGCCGGGCCACCAGGAGGTCGTCGCGGCGCGGGCCCGCTGGCTGGAGAAGCAGTGGTGGGCCGACGCCGGGTTCGCCGTCGTCACGATCGACAACCGGGGCACCCCCGGCGTGTCGCCGACGTTCGAGAAGTCGATCCACCGGCGCTTCTCCGACGTCATCCTCACCGACCAGGCCGACGCCCTGCAGGCGCTCGCGGAGAAGCACCCGGACCTGGACCTGGACCGGGTCGCGATCCGCGGCTGGTCGTTCGGCGGCTGGCTGTCCGCGCTGGCGGTGCTGCGCCGCCCGGACGTGTACCACTGCGCGGTCGTCGGCGCGCCGGTCACCGACTGGGCGCTGTACGACACCGCTTACACGGAGCGCTACCTGGGGCTGCCCGCGGACGCGCCGGAGGTGTACAGCCACAACTCGCTGATCGAGCTGGCCGCCGAGCCGCCGGTGCGCCCGGAGGAGGCCCGGCCGATGCTGCTCGTGCACGGCCTCGTCGACGACAACGTGGTCGCCGCGCACACGCTGCGCCTGTCGGCGGCGCTGCTCGCCGCGGGCCGGCCGCACTCGATGATCCCGCTGACCGGCGCGACGCACATGGCCGCGGGCGGGCTGGCGGAGAAGCTGCTGCGCATCGAGCTGGACTTCATCCGGCGATCCGTATCCTGACGTCGCCGCCGAGGCGGCCCTCCTTCGGTTCCCTGGTCACCGCGCCGCTCTGCAGCAGCGCGGTGACCACCTTGACGGCGTCGGCGGCGCGGTACACCGTCTCCGTGAGGGCGAACCGCTTCAGCTCGGTGACGGACCTGTCGCCGCCGCGCAGGTAGGTCAGCAGCTCGCGCCGCAGCGCGCCCGGGTTCGGGTCGAGGGTGATGTCCATGAGGTGACCCTCTGGGTCATTGGGGTCGCGGTACCGGACGCCGGCGTACTCGTCGAGCGCCCACATCTCGTTCTTGAACGCCTCGAGGCTCTTCGCCGACCGCGTGCCGAAGCCGATCGTCCGCTCCGCCTGCCCTCCCACCAGCGTCACCGCGGTGGTGAGCTCGAAGTCCCGCAACCGGTCCCGCGGCACATCGACGGTGATCACCTCGGCGGGCCTGGCGTCGGCGACGACCGCCGGGTCGATCCCGTCGATCATGGACAGCAGCGGGCCGGACCGCGCGCCGAGCGCCTTCAGCAGCACCGCCACGTCGCCGGACATGACGTGCACCGACAGCTCAGCCGGTGTCCGCAGCTCACGTTGTACGGCGCTGAGCCGCTGCTCGAGTCCCTTCGCCGCCGTGACGTACAGCAGGGTCAGCCGCTTTCTGGCCAGCCGGTCGCCGAACTCGGCGCACGCCCGCAGGGCCGCCTCCGCGATGTCGCCGTCCAGCTCCGTCGCGGAGCCGTGCAGGAACGTCGCGCCGTGCGGCGAGTGCACCGCCCCCGGCACCCAAAGGTCGAGGTAGCGGACGAGCAATTCGCGGGTGACACCGGCGATCGACATGCTCTCTTTCTACGGCAGGCGTAGCGTTTCCGGCATGACCGCGCTTCTCGGCAGCGACGAGGTGACCGCCGCCCTCGCCCACCTCGACGGCTGGGCCGGCGACACATCCGGCATCGAACGCTCGGTGAAGGCCGAGACGTTCCTCGACGGCATCCGGCTGGTGGCCGAGGTGGCCCACGTGGCCGAGCAGGCCGACCACCACCCCGACATCGACATCCGTTGGCGGACGGTGACCTTCCGCCTGAGCACCCACAGCGAAGGCGGCGTGACCAACAAGGACATCGCCCTCGCCGGCCAGATCAACGACCTGATCGGATAGGCGCTTTCGTTCCGGGCCGGAAAAATGTCGTAGCGGGTCGGTAGTGTCCAACCATGACCCACTTCGACGTGGCAAGTGCGGCGGTTGAAGCGGCCCTCGCGGCCGGGGCTCGGTATGCCGACGCACGGGTGATGCACCGGCGGTCCGAGTCGATGAGCGCGCGCAACGGCGCGATCGAGGACCTGAGCCAGTCCGAGGACGCCGGCGTCGGCGTGCGGGCGCTGGTCGGGTCGAGCTGGGGGTTCTTCGCCCTGCCCGACCTGGGGCGCGACGCCGCGCGGCGGGCGGGTGAGCGGGCCACGGCGATCGCGCGGGCGTCGGCCTCGGTGCCCGGGCCGCCCGTGGACCTGGTGGAGATCGAGGCGCGCACCGACTCGTGGGCGAGCGCGTGCGAGGTCGACCCGCTCGGCGTGGCGCTGTCGACGAAGGGTGACCTGCTGACGGGCGCGACGGCGGAGGCGCACAAGGGCGGCGCCGACATCGCCGAGGGGCTGTATCAGATCTGGGACACGCGCAAGTGGTTCGTGTCGTCGCAGGGGCACCGCATCGACCAGCACATCCGCGAGGCGGGGGCAGGCATCTCCGCGACGGTGATCGGCGACGGGGAGACGCAGCGCAGGTCCTATCCGTCGTATCGCGGGCAGTACGGGACGCGGGGCTGGGAGCTGGTCGACGAGCTCGATCTGACGGCGCACGCCGCCCGGATCGCCGACGAGGCGCGGGCGCTGCTGTCGGCGCCGCAGTGCCCGGCCGGCGAGACGACCCTGATCCTGGGCAGCGAGCAGATGGCGTTGCAGATCCACGAGTCGGTGGGGCACGCGATCGAGCTGGACCGGATCCTGGGGTGGGAGGCGGCATTCGCGGGGACGAGCTGGCTCGACCTGGCGCAGCTCGGCCGGCTGCGCTACGGCTCCGAGCTCATGAACATCACGATCGACCCGACGATCCCCGGCGCGCTCGGCTCGTTCGGCTATGACGACGAGGGGACGCCGGCACAGCCGCGGCACGCGGTCCGCGACGGGATCTGGGTGGGCACCCTGGCCGGCCGGGAGTCGGCGGCGGTCGCGGGCCTGGACTATGCGGGCAGCGTGCGGGCCGACGGCTGGGCGCGGCTGCCGATGGTGCGCATGACGAATGTCGGGCTGACCCCCGGCCCGCACACCCTCGAGGAGATGATCGCCGAGACCGCCGACGGCGTGCTGATGGACCTCAACCGGTCCTGGTCGATCGACGACAAGCGGCTCAACTTCCAGTTCGGCTGCGAGGTCGGCTGGGAGATCAAGGACGGCAAGCTCGGGCGGATGCTGCGCAACCCGACCTACACGGGCATCGGGCCGAAGTTCTGGGGCTCGATGGACATGCTGGGCTCGGAGTCGACGGCGTGGGGCACGCCCAACTGCGGCAAGGGCCAGCCGGGCCAGATCGGGCACACGGGCCATCCGGCCTCGGCGGCCCGGTTCCAAAACGTGCGGGTGGGGGTCAGGGGATGAGCGAGACCGAGCTCGCCGAGCGGATCCTGAAGCTGGTCGGCGACGGCATCGACGCCGAGGTGCTGGTGGGGCGGTCGGCGGTGGCGCTGACCAGGTTCGCCAATTCGTACATCCACCAGAACGTCGCCGACGAGACCACGGAGGTGCGGCTCAGGCTGCACGCCGACGGGCGGACCGCGACGGCGACCAGCACGGTCGTCGACGGCATCGAGGACTTCGTCCAGCGCACGGTGGCCGGGATGCGGCTCGCACCCGCCGACCCGACCTGGCCGGGCCTGGCCCCGCCGGCCCCCGTCGCCTTCGGTGGCAACGTCGACGAGGCGACCGCGGCGGCGTCGCCGGACGACCGGGCGGCGAGGGTGCGGGCGTTCGTCGACGAGGCGGCCGGGCTGGAGGCGGCGGGGTATTGCCGCACGTCGTCGACCCGGGTCGTCTATGCCAACTCCGCCGGCCAGCACGTCACGGGCGGCAGGACGGGCGCGGCGATGGACGGCATCGCGCGGACCGCGACGTCGGACGGCCTGGCCCGGCTCGCGTCGGTGCGCCTCGCCGACCTCGACGGCGCGGTCCTGGGCGCCCGCGCGGCGGCGAAGGCCAGGGCCGGCGTCGACCCCGTGGAGCTGCCGCCGGGGCGGTATGAGGTGGTGCTGGAGCCGACGGCCGTCGCCGACGTGCTGCAGTTCCTCGCGATGTATGGCTTCAACGCCAAGATGGTGCAGGACCGCCAGTCGTTCCTGGAGCTGGGCGCGGCCCAGTTCGACCCCGCGGTGACGCTGGTCGAGGACGCGACGGCGGCCGACTCGACGGTGCTGCCGTTCGACGTGGAGGGCACCCCGCGGCAGCGGCTCGTCCTGGTCGACGCGGGCGTGTCGACCGCCCTCGTCCACGACCGGCGCACGGCCGCGAAGGCGGGCGCGACCTCGACGGGCCACGCGATCCCGGGCGGCGCCAGCTTCGGCGCGGTGCCTTCGAGCCTGCGGCTGCTCGCCCACGACGGACCCGCACCGGTCGAGGTCGACGGCCCGGCCGCCGACTCGGGCGTGGCGGGCCTGGTCGCCGGCGTGGAGCGCGGCCTCCTGGTGACCGACAACCACTACACCCGCGTCCTGGACCCACGCACCCTGGTCGTCACCGGCCTGACCCGCAACGGCGTCTGGCTCATCGAGGACGGCGTGGTGACCACCCCGGTGCGCAACTTCCGCTTCACCCAGTCCTACCCGCAGGCCCTGGCTCCCGGCGCCGTGCTGGGCGTCGGCCCCCGCGCCGTCGAGCTGCCGGGCGCCTGGTCGGAGTCGGGCGCGTCCGCCCCAGCGCTGCGCCTCGCTTCGTGGAACTACACCGGCGGCGCCTCTGGCTGACACCCCTGCACCTCGAACCCCCGACTCCGCACCCCGACTCCGCAACGCCGCCGAACGCAACGCCGCTCGGACGCAACGCCGCTCGGACGCAACCGCCGTCAGACGCAACCGCCGTCAGACGCAACCGCCGCTGGGTGCAACGCCGCTGGGCGCATGCCTGTGGACTGCATGCCCCCAGAGCAGCGGCGGCGGGGCCTGCGCGGCGTGCCCTCGACGCACCGCAGCGCCAGGCAGACCGGCGTCGATCAGACCCGTGCGGAGTTGGAAAGGCCCCTCGCGCCACCGAGCCTCAGCGCGGAACTGCCGGCGACCACGTCCGCAGAGCGCACCCCGGGAACGGTGCGTCTCGAAGGGGCTGCCAGCCAGGTCGGGCACCCTCGACACGCCGCGACGCCTTGCGAGACCGGCGTCGAACGAACCCGTGCAGAGCCGGGGAGATCTCGCGCCGCCGAGCCTCAGCGCGGAACTGCCGGCGACCACGTCCGCGGGTGAACCCCGGTGCGGCTCCGGCATGGGCCCGTCGCGTCTGAACGTTCCGGCAGCCAGCAGAAGGTTGGAAAGGTCCTGGGCCCGCCGAGCCCAGCGCAGGAACTGGCGACGACGACGTCCGGCGTTAACACCCGGTGCGGCTCCGATGTGGACGCGGCCTGCCTGACTGGCCGAGTCCGGTCGGTGTCGTGAGTGGGGGGCGGTCGTTCGGGGTGGTGCGTTGCTGGAGGGCGGGCTGGTGGGTGGTGCGGTGGGGTGATCTCGGTGGGCGGGCGGGTTCGGTGTGGAAAATGCCACTGCTGGCGGCGGGGTGCGGTGGGCGGTGTCGGTGGCTCCGGAGGGGTGGAGGACAGGAGGCGGTTCGGCGCATGGCTGGATGAGGGCGGTCAGGACAGCGGCGGCGGTGGGCGGGGGCGGCAGTGCATGGGCGGGTTCAGTGAGGGCGGCCGCTTGATTGGGCCTTGAGCTGGGGCGATGCGGTTGCGGAGGGGTGGGGGGCGGATGGGTGGGGCGGGTTGGGGGGCGCAAAGGGAGCGCAAGGGCGAAGGGCGGGTGAAGGTGGCGGGCGGGGGGTCCTGAGTGGCGGGGTGCGGGCTGGAAAATCGGTGGTTAGGCCCGTGGGTGAGGGCGATCACAAGGCCGGATGCGTTCCGGCGTAACGTGTGCACCGACCACAGATCGGTACATCGGCCCGTCCAGGGAGCAACCACCATGACGACCACGCCGGCCAGGCTTCGGTCAGCCTCGGGCGCGGGGCCCCGCGCAGCGATCAGCGAGAAAACGTTGCGGACGGACAGGTGGTGGCTGCAGCCGCTGCTGGTGTTCCTCGGTCTCGGGGCCTTCGTGGTCTACGGCCTGGTCCGCGCGATCATGAACAAGTACTACTGGGCGGGTGCCGAGCACTACCTCGCGCCGTTCTATTCGCCCTGCCTGACGCAGAGCTGCGTGGAGGGGTCGAGCCACTTCCTCGGCCAGCCGATCCCGCAGCTGCCGTCGTGGATGTCGCCGGCGATGATCATCCTGGTGCTGCCCGGCGGGTTCCGGCTGACCTGCTACTACTACCGCAAGGCGTACTACCGCTCGTTCTGGCTGTCGCCGCCGGCGTGCGCGGTCCCGGACGGTCACAAGACCTACTCCGGTGAGACCCGCTTCCCGCTGATCTTCCAGAACATCCACCGGTACTTCTTCTACGCCGCGATCCTGGTCGGCTCGGTCCTGACGTACGACGCGGTCATCGCCTGGCACGGCAAGGACGGCGGCATCGGCATGGGGCTCGGCACGCTGATCCTGGCGGTCAACGCGGTGCTGATCTGGGCGTACACGCTGGGCTGCCACTCCTGCCGGAACATCATCGGCGGGCGGCTCAAGCACTTCTCGAAGCACCCGGTGCGGTACCGCGCCTGGGGGCTCGTCTCGAAGCTGAACGCCAAGCACCAGCAGTACGCGTGGGCATCGCTGTTCTCGGTGATCATCGCCGACGCGTACGTGATGGCGGTCTCGGCCGGCTGGATCACCGACTTCCGGTTCTTCAACTGAGGACACAACCCATGACGAACATCGAGCGACACACGTACGACGTCGTGGTCATCGGCGCCGGCGGCGCCGGGCTGCGGGCGGCGATCGAGGCTCGGCTCGCCGGCAAGAAGACCGCCATCATCTCCAAGTCGCTGTTCGGCAAGGCGCACACCGTCATGGCCGAGGGCGGCGCGGCCGCGGCGATGGGCAACGTCAACTCGCGGGACAACTGGCAGGTCCACTTCCGCGACACGATGCGCGGCGGGAAGTTCCTCAACAACTTCCGGATGGCCGAGCTGCACGCCAAGGAGGCCCCGGACCGGATCTGGGAGCTGGAGACCTACGGCGCGCTGTTCGACCGCACCAAGGACGGCAAGATCAGCCAGCGGAACTTCGGTGGTCACGAGTACCCGCGGCTGGCGCACGTCGGCGACCGGACGGGCCTGGAGCTGATCCGCACGCTGCAGCAGAAGATCGTGTCGCTGCAGCAGGAGGACTTCGCCGAGCACGGCGACTACGAGGCCCGGATCCGGGTCTTCCAGGAGTGCACGATCACGGAGCTGTTCGTCGAGGACGGCGCGGTGTCCGGCGCGTTCGGCTACTACCGCGAGTCGGGCGAGTTCGTGCTGTTCGAGAGCTCGGCGATCGTGCTCGCAACGGGTGGCGTCGGCAAGTCGTACAAGGTGACCTCCAACTCCTGGGAGTACACCGGCGACGGGCACGCGCTGGCGCTGCGTACCGGCGCGACGCTGATCAACATGGAGTTCCTGCAGTTCCATCCGACCGGCATGGTCTGGCCGCCGTCGGTCAAGGGCATCCTGGTGACCGAGTCGGTGCGTGGCGACGGTGGCGTGCTGCGCAACACCGAGGGCAAGCGGTTCATGTTCGAGTACGTGCCGGACGTGTTCCGCAAGCAGTACGCGGACACCGAGGAGGAGGCCGACCGCTGGTACTCCGACCCGGACAACAACCGGCGCCCCCCGGAGCTGCTGCCCCGTGACGAGGTCGCCCGGGCGATCAACAGCGAGGTCAAGGCGGGCCGCGGCACGAAGGCGGGCGGCGTGCTGCTCGACATCGCCAGCCGGCTGCCGGCCGAGCAGGTCCGTAAGCGGCTGCCGTCGATGTACCACCAGTTCAAGGAGCTGGCGGACGTCGACATCACGAAGCAGCCGATGGAGGTCGGCCCGACCTGCCACTACGTGATGGGTGGCATCGAGGTCGACGCGGACACGACCGCCGCCGCGGTGGCCGGGCTGTTCGCGGCCGGCGAGGTGTCCGGCGGCATGCACGGCTCCAACCGGCTCGGCGGCAACTCGCTGTCGGACCTGCTGGTGTTCGGCAAGCGGGCCGGTGAGCACGCGGCCGCGCACGCCGAGCGGATCGGCCGGCGCAAGCCGTCCGCCGCCGCGGTCGACGCGGCCGTCGAGACGGCCCTGGCGCCGCTCGCGCGGGCAGACGCCGGGGAGAACCCGTACACGCTGCACCACGACCTGCAGGAGATCATGGGCGTCCTCGTCGGCATCATCCGGCGCGACGGCGAGCTGCGGGAGTCGATCACCCGGCTGGCGGAGCTCAAGGAGCGTGTCAAGAAGGTCGGGGTGAGCGGCGGCCGCCGGTACAACCCGGGCTGGCACCTGGCGCTGGACCTCCGCAACATGCTCATCGTGTCGGAGTGCACCGCGAAGGCGGCGCTGGAGCGCACCGAGTCGCGCGGCGGGCACACCCGCGAGGACTTCCCGAAGATGGACCCGAAGTGGCGCCAGGTGAACCTGGTCTGCTCGCTCGACGGCGAGGACGTCCGGCTGGAACACAAGCCGCTCCCGGTCATGCGCCCTGAGCTGCAGGGCCTGTTCGACCGGACCGAGCTCGCCAAGTACATGACCGACGAGGAGCTGTGATGGGCACCAAACGCCACTTCCGCGTCTGGCGCGGCGACGACACCGGCGGCTCGCTGGAGGACTTCCAGGTCGAGGTCAACGAGGGTGAGGTCGTGCTCGACGTCATCCACCGGCTGCAGGCCACCCAGACGCCCGACCTGGCCGTGCGGTGGAACTGCAAGGCCGGCAAGTGCGGCTCCTGCTCGATGGAGATCAACGGCAAGCCGCGGCTGGGCTGTATGACGCGGATGTCGACGTTCGACGACACCGAGACGGTCACCGTGACGCCGCTGCGGACGTTCCCGGTGATCCGCGACCTCGTCACCAACGTCAACTTCAACTACCAGAAGGCCCGCGAGCTGCCCGCGTTCGCCCCGCCGGCCGGCGTCGAGCCCGGCGAGTACCGGATGCAGCAGGTCGACGTGGAGCGCTCGCAGGAGTTCCGCAAGTGCATCGAGTGCTTCCTGTGCCAGAACGTGTGTCACGTCATCCGTGACCACGAGGAGAACAAGCCCGCGTTCTCCGGGCCGCGCTTCTTCATCCGGGCCGCCGAGCTGGACATGCACCCGCTCGACGCCCGCGACGACCGCAAGGAGATGGCGCAGGCCGAGCAGGGCCTGGGCTACTGCAACATCACCAAGTGCTGCACCGAAGTCTGCCCCGAGCACATCAAAATCACTGACAATGCGATCATCCCGATGAAGGAACGTGTTGTCGATCGGAGGTACGACCCGGTGACCTGGCTCGGACGCAAGATCTTCCGTCGTGACCAGCTGGACGAGGCCGTGCCGGCGCGCGCCGCGACGACCACCGCGAAGGGGGACCTGCCGGTGTCGGACACCAGCAGCAACTGGCACCAGGAAGGCCCCGTGCCGCAGGAGGCGCCGGTCGGCGCCGACGGCAAGCTCGTGGTCGCGGAGCTCACCCTGGACCGGGCGGCGGCCGGCTCGCCGTTCGGCGACGACCAGGTGTTCCCGCTGCCGCCGGAGCAGCTGCGCTACCAGCACCCGTCGCCGCCCTCCGGCGACGGCCACTAGATCCGCTTGCCAGAAGGCGCCCCTCGCTCAGAGGGGCGCCTTTTGCATGGCCTTCGCGTAGCGGTCGGTGACCCGCGACTGGACCAGCTTCGCCACGGGGTTGCCGAGGCGGACCCACCACTTCGCCGGGCGGCTGAACGCCTTGATCTCGAACCACACCTCGCCGCCGGGCCCGACGCTCAGCAGGAACGACTCCTCGCCCGTCGCCACGTGCCCGGGCAGCGTGCCGAAGCCGAACCCGTACCGCTCCGGCTCGTCGACGATCCACACGATCAGGCACGGCACCCAGAGCCGCAGCGCCCCGACCCCGATCCCGGTGGAGAACCGGCCGCCGAGCGTGACCCGGTCCTCGTCGCTGCGCAGCCGGAGCCCGGCGCCGCGCTGGGGCTGCCAGCGGGCCAGGGCGGCCGCTGCGGCGGCGAAGGCCTCATGGCCTTGTCTCACCCTCACCCGGCGGTTCACGTGGTGGTAGCCGGGCGGCAGGGGGCCTTCGCGGGTCGCGCCGACCTCGGGGTAGGTGACGTTCACGCCGTCGAAGGTAGCAACGGCGCCAGCGCCACCACGATCGGCGCGTCGGCGGGCAGCCACGGGACCGTGTCGAGCTCGTCGCCGGAGAGCCAGCGCAGGTCGCTGTGTTCCAGTGGTACGGGTGTCGCCCCGTTCACCAGCCGGGCGAGGTAGACCTTGAGGATCGCGGCGCCGCCGAGCATCGTGATGTCGGCGCCGACCCGCGCGCCGACCTCGACGTCGACCCCGAGCTCCTCCTGGCACTCCCGGACGAGCGCCTGCTCCTCGGTCTCCCCCGGATCCACCTTCCCTCCGGGGAACTCCCACTTTCCGGCCATTTCGGGCGGCAAGGCGCGCTCACAGGCCAGGACGCGGCCATCGGAGATGATCGCGGCGCCGACGATGATCCTTGGCATCAACCGTTCGGTCTGCACGGGTGACCAGGGTGCCAGATCGAAATGAAGTTCCGGTTGCGGGCTCTGCCCTGTTGTTCACCAGACGAGGGAAATGTGGCCGTGGACAGATCCACCAGTCGCCCAGCAGACTTGCAGACACCGTTGATGACGGGCAGGCTTCGAAACGGCCACAAGCCGGCAACGATGCCGCGGGAGGGTAGGTCGTTATGCGGGCCAGGCGAAGCGAACAGCACCGTGACTATCTCAGCGACGCGCTGGGTTTATTGCAAGGCTGGACGCACGACGGCGAAGAGATTCGCCGGACACTGCACTTGGACGATTCCCAGCATGCGGCACTGACCGAGCGCATGAAGATCGTCGCCGACGCGCTCCAGGTGCGCCCCGACGTGCGCCGCCTCGACGGCCGCACCCAGATCCGCCTGCGCGTCCCGGGCACGTCGGACCTGTCCCCCGGCGAGGTCACCCTGGCCGCCCGCATCGAGGACCTCTACCGCACCATCATCGCCGGCGCCGCCTGATCCGCCGTGCCGCCGTCACAGAACGCTACGATGACGGCATGACCGCGGTGCCCGACTGGATGCACCCGCCCCGCCCCGAGGGGTGGTTTGCCGACGACCTCGACCACCTTCCTGAAGCGCCGCGGCACACCGAGCTGATCGATGGAGCGCTCGTCTTCATGATGTCGCCGCAGCGGAGCTGGCATGCCCGGGTGATCTACGCCTTGGTGAACACCCTTACGGAACAGGCACCCATGGGTGTCGAGGTAGAGCCGCAGATGACGATCCGGCTCGACAAGCGCAACCGCCCTGAGCCGGATCTCGTCGCCACGACAGCTCCCTATGATCCGAACCGCACGTTCTACACGCCTGACCAGGTGCTGCTGGTCGTCGAAGTGGTCTCACCGGAATCCGCGCACCGTGACCGGACGGTCAAGGTGCGCAAGTACGCGGAGGCCGGTATCGCACACTACTGGCGGATCGAGGAAGAGCACTCCTTGCCGGTCGTGCACGCCTATGAGCTCGACGAACCCACCCGGTCGTACGTGGCGACCGGCATCCACCGCGGCACGCTGCGCACCGTCGCGCCGTTCGCGGTGACGATCGACCTGGACAAGCTGCGTCCCGCTCCACGTTGAAGCGGAAGCAACGACGCTGCGTCAGTACTCGCCCTTGATGACGAAGAACGAGCCGCGGATTGTGCCGGCGAGCTTGGAGCGCTGGCGGGCGAACTTGAAGCGGTCGGCCAGCTCGTCCGGGACCTCCATCCCGTCGGAGAGCTTGAAGCCGACGGCCCGCTTCCCGCCGGCCTCGAGGGTGTAGAGCACGTTGACCGACAGGCCCGACTCGTAGAAGACGTAGGTCCAGCGGACGCCGTCGACCTCGAAGGCCGACACCTCCAGCGGCCGGGAGCCGATGACGAGGTCCCGCTCCTCCTGCAGGATGCGGTGCACGTAGGCCACCGCATCCTGCGCCGCCGACGCCGGCTCGACCGTGAACACGTGGTCGTACTTGTTCCGGAAGTAGCGGGCCTCGTTGGCGCGCAGGCCGGCGAGGGTCTCGGCGACCGGTGAGGACTCCAGGCCGGTGGTGGAGACGGTCTCGAAATCGACGACGTGCGACACCTGCGACCCCTAGACGTTGAAGCGGAACTCGACGACGTCGCCGTCCTGCATGACGTAGTCCTTGCCTTCGATGCGGACCCTGCCGGCGGCCTTGGCGGCGTTCTGCGAGCCGGCGGTCATCAGGTCGTCGAAGCTGACCACCTCGGCCTTGATGAAGCCGCGCTGGAAGTCGGAGTGGATGACGCCGGCGGCCTCGGGAGCGGTGGCGCCGATCGGGATCGTCCAGGCGCGGGTCTCCTTGGGGCCGGCGGTGAGGTAGGTCTGCAGGCCGAGGGTGCGGAAGCCGACCCGGATGAGCTGGTGCAGGCCGGGCTCCGGCTGGCCGATCGACGCCAGGAGCTCCAGGGCCTCGTCCTCGTCCAGGTCGGTGAGCTCCGACTCGATCTTCGCGTCGAGGAAGATGGCCTCGGCGGGGGCGACCAGGGCGCGCAGCTCGTCCAGGAAGGCGGGGTCGGCGAGGCCGGCCTCGTCGACGTTGAAGACGTACAGGAACGGCTTGGCGGTGAGCAGGTGCAGCTCCTGCAGCTCCGCGACGTCGATGCCGGCCTTCGCGGCGCCCGCGTAGAGGGTGGTGCCGCCGTTGAGCAGCTCGGCGGCGGCCTTCGCGGCGGCGGCGACGCCGGCCCGCTGCTTCTGGACCTTCGCCTCCTTCTCCAGGCGCGGCAGGGCCTTCTCGATCGTCTGGAGGTCGGCGAGGATCAGCTCGGTGTTGATCGTCTCGATGTCGTCGGACGGGGAGACCTTGCCGTCGACGTGGACCACGTTGGGGTCGGCGAAGGCGCGGACCACCTGGCAGATCGCGGAGGCGTCGCGGATGTTGGCGAGGAACGCGTTGCCGCGGCCCTGGCCCTTCGAGGCACCGCGGACGAGGCCGGCGATGTCGACGAACGAGACCGGCGCCGGGATGATCTTCTGCGAGTCGTGCAGCGCGGCGAGCTTGCCGAGGCGGGTGTCGGGAAGGCCGACGACGCCGACGTTGGGCTCGATGGTCGCGAACGGATAGTTCGCGGCGAGCGCGTCGCCCTTCGTGAGCGCGTTGAACAGGGTGCTCTTGCCGACGTTGGGCAGGCCGACGATCCCGATGCTGAGTGCCACGCGTAAAAGCTACAGGTCAACCTCGACCCAGACCGCACCGTGGTCGGACGCGGCGTGCCGGGCGCTGGTGATCTCGGGGTACGCGTCCCACAGCCGCGGCCGTTTCACGTTGGACGGCGTGCCCCACAGGCCGCGCCGGAAGACCCCGCCGCCGGTGACCCGCGCCGCGAGCTCGGGCGACAGCAGGATGTAGTCCAGGCGGTTGCCGATCGTGCACGACTGGAAGCTGCCGGGCCGCTCGTGGTCGCGGTCCAGCGGGTCGTACAGCTGCGAGAAGGCGGGCAGCGAGTAGGCGTCGACGAACGGGGACTCCGGGCCGAGCAAGGGCCGCAGCGAGGGGTGGTCGGGGCGCTTGTTGAAGTCGCCGACGACCGCGACGAACGAGGCGCCCCCGGCCCGGAGGCGGTCGTAGATGGCCCGGACCTCGGTCGCCTGGCGCGTGCGGAGCGGGTCCGGGTCGCCGCTGGTGAAGGACTGGCTCTTCAGGTGGTTGAGCAGCAGGTACAAGACCTCGCCGCTCGGCAGCAGCAACCGGTACACCGGACAGTCACGGCTGAACAAGCGCCGGTCGGAACCCGGATCGGGCACGTCGACATGGCTGCGGACCCAGTCGATCTCGATGCCGTCGACGCAGAACAGGCCGACGTCGATGCCGCGCGGGTCGTTGCCGTCGACGAGCATGGCGTGGCCGTACCGGCCGCCGAGCAGCTCGTCGTTGAACTTCACCAGCGAGGGGCGGCTCTCGGCCTCCACGACGCAGAGCACGTCGGCGGCCACGTCGGCGACGACCCGGGCGGTCATCCGGGTGGCGACCTCGTCGACCGGGTCGACGATGAGGTCGACCCAGCCGTTCCAGGACGACCGGCCGGTGGCGACGACGTGCGGCTCGGCGTCGGCGGGCGCGGCGAGGAAGTCCCCGCGGTTCTCCCGCAGCACCGCGAACGCGTCGCCGAACAGGTCGGGGTTGGCCCGCCGGCCGGCCCGGGTGCGCACGAAGACCCGCAGCGTCTCCAGGGCGTCGAGCATCGCGGCCTTGTCCTCGTCGGAGTAGACGGGGTGGGCGGCGATCCGGTTGAACGTCTCGTACGCCGACAGCGCCGGCTGGCCCTTCGCCGGGTCGGCCGGGTCGAGCGCCCGGGCCCGGGCGAAGAGGTTCTCCACGTTGTACGTCGCCAAGCGCATGACCACGGACCGTAGCAACGCGCTCGCGGACCCACAGTCGGCAACCCGTCGTATCCCCCGGTGACCGGGAGTTACCGCAGCGTGATCCCCGCGCCCGCGGTGAGGGCGGCGAAGGCGCGCGCCGCCCGGCCGAACCCCGCGGGGCCGGTCTTCGCCGCGTCCGGGCCGTCGGCGAGGTGCGGCTCGAGCGACGCGAAGCCGGTCCAGCCGTCGTCGCGCAGCGCCGTCACCGTCTGGAGCAGCTCGCCGTCGCCCTCACCGGCGGGCACCACCGCGCCGTCGGCGGACCGGGCGTCCTTGACCTGCAGGTACTCCAGGTGCGGCCGCAACATGGCGTAGCCGTCGCTGAACGGGCGGACGCCGACCTGCACGAAGTTGGCGTTGTCCCAGGCCACCCGCAGCGCGGGCGAGCCGACCGACTCGATCAGGTCCAGCACCCGGGCCGGCACGTCGCCGTAGACGTCCTTCTCGTTCTCGTGCAGGAGCACGACCTGCTCGCGCTCGGCGAGGTCGGCGAAGGCCCGCAGGCGGCGCAGCACGGTGTCACGCGTCGCCTCCACGGCGACCCCCGGCGGCCGGTAGAAGGAGAAGAGCCGCACGTACCGGCTCCGCAGGCGCCGGGTGAGCGCGATGACGGCCCGCAGCCGCGCCAGCTCGGCGTCCGGGTCGCCGAAGACGTCGGTCTTGCCGATGGGCGACGCGACCGCCGACACCGCCACCCCGGCGGCCGCCAGCGCGGCGGCGAGGCGCGTGGCCAGGTCGTCGTCGAAGTCGGCCACGTTGACGCCCCAGGCGCTGCGGACCTCGATGTGCGACGCGCCGAGCGCCCGCAGCACCGCCAGCTGCACGCGTGGATCGTCGTCGATCTCGTCACCGAACCCGGACAGTACCCACTCGACCATGCCGAACAGTATTCACTCACTAGGATTGTTCGACGTGGAGAAGGACGCCATCGCCAGGGCGGCCGTGCCGGGGACCGTGCGGGGCATGGTCGGGCAGCTGGCCACCCTCGGGCTGCCGGCGGGCGCGACCGTCATCGTCCACACGTCGCTGTCGCGGCTCGGCTGGGTCGCGGGCGGCGCGCAGGCGGTCGTGACGGCGCTGCTGGCGGCGATCGGGCCGGACGGCACGCTGGTCATGCCGACGCACTCGCGGCAGCTGACCGAGCCGGCCGACTGGGGCAACCCACCGGTGCCGCAGTCCTGGTGGGCGGTGATCCGGGCGGAGACGCCGGCCTTCGACCCGCGCGTCACCCCGACCAACTTCATGGGGGCGGTGCCGGAGTGTTTCCGGCATTTTCCAGGTGTACGGCGCAGCGACCATCCGACGGTGTCGTTCGCCGCGCTCGGCCCGGACGCCGGACGGATCACCGAGGGGCACACGCTCGACGACGGCCTCGGCGAGGGCTCGCCGCTCGCGCGGCTCTACGAGGCGGACGCGTGGGTGCTGCTGCTGGGCGTCGGGCACGACAACAACACGTCGCTGCATCTTTCGGAGTACCGCGCGGCGTCCGCCTCGTCGCGGTGGCTCCGGCAGGGCTCGCCGATCCTGGTGGACGGCGAGCGGCGCTGGGTCGAGTACCGGGAGCTGGCCGACGACACGTCGCTGTTCGAGCCGCTCGGCAAGGACTTCGCCGCGATCACCGGCGGGGAGCGGCTGGGGCCGGTCGGGTCGGGGACGGCGCGGCTGATGCGGCAGCGGGCGCTGGTCGACTTCGGCGCGATGTGGCTGTCCCGCAGGGGGTCCGGCTGAGGTCACCGCAGGCCGGACCCCGTCGCGCCGCGCGTCAGGCCTGGGCCAGGGGGTTGGTGCTGGGGTCGTCGTAGCGGACGGTCTCGAACGTGCCGTCGCCGTCGGTGTCGGTGACCGTCACGTCGCTGTCGCCGTCGCCGTCGGCGTCCTGCGAGACGGAGTCGGCGACGCCGTCGAAGTTCTCGTCCTTGACGTCGGTGTCGATGACGCCGTCGCCGTCGGTGTCCGCGACCACGCGGTCGACGAGGCCGTCGCCGTTGGCGTCCAGCGCCGCGACGTCGATGCGGCCGTCGCCGTCGGTGTCGGTGAGCACCGCGTCGAACGAGCCGTCGCCGTCGAGGTCGACCATCCTGGTCTCGAGCGTGCCGTCGCCGTCGGTGTCGAGCGCGATCTGCTCGAGCTGGCCGTCGTTGTCCTTGTCGTACCCGGCGGCCTCGGCGTCGCCGTCGTGGTCCACGTCGACGGCGTAGATCGTGGCGCCGTCCTGGCCCTCGAGCGTGATGATCTCCGGCTCGCCGTAGCCGGCGCCCGCGTCGCCGGCCTCGCCGAGCTCGCCGGTGGCCGGGTCGGTCTCGTAGTCGCTCATGGTGCTATCTCCATCTCGGCTGGGGGGCCGTCGGTTCTCTCGGTGGTGGGATCAACTTAGACAACCCGCGGGGCGGGCGAATCCCGCAAACGTGCCAGTGGCCGGTCCGGAACCTGACACGCCTTCGAACGGATCGGACACCGAGGTCCGAATTCCGCCAGCCGCTCGGCGGACCTGCGGGGGAGGATAGGTGGCATGGAACTGGACTTCGACACCTGTCGCAGGGCGGCGATCAGCCGCGACGCGCGGTTCGACGGGGTCTTCGTGACCGCGGTCAAGTCGACGAAGATCTATTGCCGGCCGTCCTGCCCGGCGATCACGCCGAAAGCGGAGAACGTGCGCTTCCTGCCGACGGCCGCGGCGGCACAGCGGGAGGGGTTCCGGGCGTGCCTGCGCTGCCGGCCGGACGCGGCGCCCGGCTCGCCGGAGTGGGACGTGCGCGGCGACGTGGTCGGCCGGGCGATGCGCCTGATCGCCGACGGCGTCGTCGACCGGGACGGGGTGCCGGGCCTGGCGGGGCGCCTCGGGTACACCGAACGGCACCTGCACAGGATGCTGACCGCGGAGGTCGGGGCCGGCCCCCTCGCCCTCGCCAGGGCGCAGCGGGCACAGACGGCCCGGGTGCTGATCGAGACGACCCGGCTCGGGCTGGCGGAGATCGCGTTCGCGGCCGGGTTCGGCAGCGTGCGGCAGTTCAACGACACCGTCCGCGAGATCTACGGCCGCACGCCGTCGGACCTGCGCGTGCGGCGGACGCAGCCGTCGCTCGATCCGGGAGTGGTGTCCGTACGGCTGCCGTTCCGGGCGCCGCTGCACACCGAGGCGCTGCTGTCGTTCCTCGGCGACCGGGCCATCGAGGGCATCGACGAGCGGGCCGGCGACTCGTACCGGCGAAACCTCCGACTGCCGCACGGCACCGGCACCGCGGAGCTGCGCCCCGAGGAGGGGCACGTCGCGGCCACGCTGCGCCTCACGGACCTGCGCGACCTGGCCCCCGCGGTGGCCCGCTGCCGCCGCCTCTTCGACCTCGACGCCGACCCCGCGGCCGTGGACGCCGTGCTGGGCGACGACCCGCTCCTGGCGCCGCTGGTGTTGAAGGAGGCGGGTGTACGGGTGCCCCGCGCCGTCGACGGGTTCGAGATCGCCGTCCGCGCGATCGTCGGGCAGCAGATCTCGGTCGCGGCGGCCCGGACCGTGCTGCGCCGGCTGGCGTTCGCGACCCCGGCGGCGCTGCTGGAGCTGCCGGACTCCGACTTCGCCATGCCGGCCGCGCGGCGGCGCACGCTGCGGGCCCTGGCGGCCGCGGTGCTGGACGGGCTGAGCCTGGACGGGGACGGCGACCGCGCGGAAACCGTGGCCCGCCTGAAGGAGATCCCCGGCATCGGGGAGTGGACCGCGTCGTACACGGCGATGCGTGCCCTCGGCGATCCTGACGCGTTCCTGCCCACAGACCTGGGGGTGCTGCGCGGCGCGCGGGCCCTCGGCCTGCCCGACGACCCCCGATCCCTGGCCGCGCACGCCGAGCGCTGGCGGCCGTGGCGTTCCTACGCCGTCATCCGACTCTGGAGGATTCAGTGATGTACTTCTCGACTTCGCCCACCCCCGCCGGCCCGCTGACGATCGTCGTGGACGCCGACGGCGCGGTGGTGGCCAGCGGGTTCACCGCCTCGCTGGGAGAGCTGGCGCTGTTCGTCGACGTCGCCGCGCTGCGGGAGGTCGGCGACGTGGGCGCCGCCGGCAAGGCCGCACAGTCCTACCTGGACGGTGACGTGCACGCGATCGACGACGTCGTGGTGCGCCAGCGTCCCGGCGGCGAGTTCCTCACCCACGCCTGGGACGTCCTGCGGACGGTGCCGGCGGGCGCACCCGTGACGTACAGCGAGTTCGCGGTGCTCTCCGGCCGGCCGCCGGCGATCCGGGCCGCCGCGCAGGCCTGCGCCCGCAACGCGGCCGCCCTCTTCGTGCCGTGCCACCGGGTGTTGCGCACCGACGGGACCCTGGGCGGGTTCCGCTGGGGGCTGCCGGTCAAGCGGTGGCTGCTCGATCATGAGGCTTCTGTCGCTTAATTGACAGTTTTGTCTTCTCAACTGCGTGAATGGCGGGGTTCACGTAGGCGATCTACCGTGGACTGGTTCGTTCGTGGGAAGATTCTCGTCACGCTGCGGATCTTTTCCATTGCTGCGGGCGTAGATCGCTTAGAAGAGGGCCGATGACTGGCGGACGATGGAGTAGCCAGACCCGATTCACCGTCGTGCTCGTCGGGCTCGCCCTGGTCGCGCTGGGCGTGCTCACCACGATGCAGTTCCGCAGCACCGCCGGCGCCGCCGCCCTCGTGGCGGCCGGCGTCCTGGTCGGGCTCGCGGGACTGTCCGGTGGCACGATCGTGGTCCGCTCCGCGGAGCGTGAGGAGCGGGTCGCCTCCGCCGGCAAGGCCCAGCTCGAAGGCGACGCCGAGGGGGCGTACGACCGCTTCGTCCAGCTCATCCGCGGTCACGCCCCGCAGGCGATCGCCTATCACGAGGGCGCCAACGCGGCGCTGTACGAGGCGGCCGGGCGCGAGGGGCAGAAGCTGCAGCCCGTCTTCGGCTACTTCCTCGGGCCGATCGCCATGTCCGAGTCGCACATCATCGTCGACATCCGGGCCGGCACCGGGTTCTCCATCGCCCGCATGCAGAGCACGTACCAGGCGCTGCTGGTCGGCCAGACGGCCGCGTTCCAGGCGGCGCTCGTCATCGTCAACGCCTCGCCCGACGACTCGATCCTGAGCTCGGTCCGGCAGCTGAGCATCGCGCTGGACCGGCCCGTCATGGCGGTCGCGTGGCGCCTCGGCGACCACAGCGACGGCATCTCCGACGCGATCGTCTCGCTCAAGCGGGAGCTGCGCCGGCGCGGCCTCGAGTCGCCGATCGAGGTGCCCGAGGTGGTGCAGCAGGCCGTGCCGTCCTCGCACCCCGCGGACAGGTTCGTGCCCGAGCGGTTCTCGCCCGACTCGTTCGAGCCCGAGCCCGATCCGTACGTGGACGACGGGATCTTCGAGCCGCAGCAGGCGGTGCGGATCCCCACGCGGGCGCCGGCTCCCCCGCCCGCTCCCCCGCGGCCGCCGGTCATGCAGCCGCCGACGCCCACGTTCGGCGCGGCGGCGCCGGTGTTCGGGCCGTCGATCCCGGCGCAGCACTCTCCCGCTTCGCATTCGGCTACGCCGTCGCATTCGGCGGCTTCGCCCGAGCCGGACCCGGTCGAGTGGCCCAACCCGGAGCCGCGGCGGCGGCCCTCCCCCGCGCCGCGCGTCTACGACGACTCCGCGACCTGGCAGCGGGCGACCGACCTGCACTGGCGGGGCCAGCTGCAGGAGGCGAAGGAGGCGTACGGGGAGATCGTCGACGCCCGCGCGCACGCCCTCGGCTGGGACCACCCCGACACGCTCACCGCGCGGGACCAGCACGCGACGGTGCTGCGCGACCTGGACCGGCTGGCCGAGGCGCTCGTCGAGTGCGACGAGGTGCTCACCGCGCGGATGCGGATCCTCGGCGAGGACCACCCCGACACGCTGACCAGCCGCAGCCACCTCGCGACGATCTACCACCAGCTCGGCGACCTGACCCGCTCCGAGGGCGAGCACCAGCGGGTCCTGGAGGCGCGCACCCGCGTCCTGGGCAGCAACCACCAGGAGACGCTGATCTCCCGGAGCAACCTCGCCAAGGTGTACCAGGACATGGGCGAGCTCGACCGGGCGATCGACGAGCACAGCACCGTCATGCGGGCGCGGGCGCGGCTGCTCGGGCCGGAGCACCGCGACACGCTCATGTCGCGCAGCCTGCTCGCCTCCGCGCTGCACCACGCGGGGCGGCTGCAGGAGGCGGAGCAGGAGCACCGGGCCGTGCTGGGCAGCCGGCTGCACCTGCTCGGGCCGGTCCACCTCGACACCGCCGTCTCGCGGCACCGGCTCGCCAGCGTGCTGCACGACCTGGGGCGGCTGGACGAGGCCGTGACCGAGTACCGGGCGGCGCAGTCGGTGTACGCGCAGCTGCTGGGGGCGAGCAGCCCGTTCGCGCGGGCGGCGGCGTCGGATCTGGCACTCGCGGAGCGGGCGGCCAGGGGTGCTCAGGGAAGCCGGTACTGACGCGCCGGACCGGTCAGAAGTCCCCGCCGAGGTCGTCTCCGCCGCTGAAGTCGCCACCGAAGTCGTCTCCGAAGTCGCTCGCGTCTCCGCCGTCGTCGCCTTGGTCTCCGCCGCCTTGGTCTCCGCCGTCGAAGCCCTGGTCTGCGCCGCCGTCGAAGCCCTGGTCTGCGCCGGCGTCGTAGCCCTGGTCGAAGCCGGCGTCGAAGCCTGAGTCGTAGCCTGAGTCGCCCCACGCCGGGCTGAACAGCGCGTCGAACACCAGCAGCGACCCGACGCCCCACGCGCCCGCGACCAGAGCCGTCTTCCACCATGGCTCGGAATACCAGCCGGCCGGCACGCCGCGGCCCGCCACCTGCCCGCCCGGGTAGTAGTACGGGGTGGCGTCGCCCGGGTGCGGACCGGCCCGGAACCGGTGCCCCTGCACGTCGACCTCGCGCTCCTTGGTGAGCTGCCCCGCGCGGGCGCCCGCGAGCGGCGGCAGGTCCGGTCCGGGGTCGATGCCGAGCGCGACCCGGGCCGCCCGCACGTACGCGAGGCCTTCGAGGGCGGTTTCGCGGGCCAGCTCGTACTGGCGGACCGACGTCGAACGCTCCAGCTGCGCGCCGGCGGCGGTGTAGCGCTCGCCCGCGTCGACGAGCGCCTGCCGCACCGCGGGGGTGTCGCCGGAGAGGTTCATGACCTGGCCGCCGAGCCGCTCGTACCAGCGGAGGGCGTCCTCACGGGCGTCCGCCTTCTTCCGGTTGCCCGCGGCGACGAACGCGGCGACCGCGACGGCCGCGGCCACCAGCAGGATGGCGAGGACGATCCACGTTCCCATGACTTCGACGGTACCCATTTTCTGTCGTACCCCTCGTGCATGCTGGTAGCCGTGGAACTCGTGCTGATCGTCATCGGGCTCGCCGCCGGCGCCGCGCTCGGCTGGTTCGCCGCGCGGTCACGCGCCGCGGTCGATGTGGCGAAGCTGGAGGCCACCCTGCAGGCGACCCGCGACGGCGAGGCCCGGCTCGAGTCGTCGCTGCGCTCCCTCACCTATGAGGCCCGCGCCCAGACGCAGGACGCGGTCGCCGACGCCGTCGCCCCGCTGCACGACGCCCTGCTGCGCTATGAGCGCCGCGTCGCCGACCTGGAGCGCGACCGCGTCGGCGCCTATGAGTCGCTGCGCGAGCAGGTCCGCGCCATGCACGACGTCTCCGGCGAGCTGCGCACCGAGACCCGCCAGCTCGTCTCCGCCCTGCGCGCGCCGCAGATCCGCGGCCGCTGGGGCGAGCACCAGCTGCGCCGCATCGTCGAGGCCGCCGGCATGCTGGAGCACTGCGACTTCGACGAGCAGGTCACCGCCCCCACCGACGGCGGCGTCGTCCGCCCCGACCTCGTCGTCCGCCTGCACGGCGGCCGCCAGGTGGTCGTCGACGCCAAGGCCCCGTTCGAGGGTTATCTCAGCGCCATGGAGGCCCGCGACGAGGCCGGTCGGACCGCCCACCTGCGGCAGCACGCGAAGCACCTCCGCGGCCACGTCGACGCCCTCGCCGCCAAGTCCTACTGGGCCGCCTTCGAGCCCGCCCCCGAGTTCGTCGTCCTCTTCATGCCCGCCGACACGTTCCTCGACGCCGCCCTCCAGCACGACCCGACCCTGCTGGAGCACGCGTTCACCCGCAACGTCGTCCTCGCCACCCCGGCCACCCTCGTCGCCCTGCTGCGCACCATCGCCTATGCGTGGCGCCAGGAGTCCCTCGCCCACAACGCCCTGGCCGTCCACCGCACCGGCCGCGAGCTCTACGCCCGCCTCACCACCATGGGCGACCACTTCGCCAAGGTCGGCACCGCCCTCGGCACCGCCGTCTCCTCTTACAACAAGGCCGTCGGCTCCCTGGAGGCCCGCGTCCTGGTCAGCGCCCGCCGCCTGGCCGAGCTCGGCATCAGCGCCGACCCCCTCCCCACCCCGTCCCAGGTCGAACTCACCCCCCGCCACCTCCAACCCCAGGACTCCTCCGACCTGTCTGCCTCTTCCGACTCCTCGGACCTGCCCGCCCCTTCGCACGTACCGGACCCCTCACAACTCCCGCACCTCTCGCAGCTCCCACACCCCTCGCACCCGCCGGACTCCTCACACCGGCCGGACTCCTCGCACCTGCCGGACCCTTCGCAGCTGCCGCACACCTCGCCATTGCGGGACCCCTCGCACCCGCCGCAGCCCTCTGCCGTTCCCCGCCCCACCGCCCCGAACTCCGCCCACGACCCCCGCGTCCCGCAGCACAACAACCACGCAACGCCCGCCAAACCTGAACGACCACACGGCCGTCAGCAACTCCCCGAATCGGAATACGAAATCCTGCTAGCCGCCCTCCGCGAAGACCCACCCCAGTAACAACGACGGCAAGCCACACACCGCCGACGGACACCCACCAGCCCAGCACCTCGGGCGCTCGCAGCTACCGGACCCCTCGCAGCCGCCGCAGCCCTCGCAGGCCTCTTCCGGTCCCCGCCCCAACCGACCCAAACTCCGCCCACGACCCCCGAGAACCTCGCGTCCCGCAACACAACGACCACGCAACGCCCACCAGACCTGAGCGACACACAGCCTTCAACAACTCCCCGAATCGGACTACAAAGTCCTGCTAGCCGCCCTCCGCGAAGACCCACCCCAGCAACAACGACGGGCTAGCCGCACACCGCCGACGGACACCCGGCAGCCCAGCACCTAGGGCGCCTTGCATCTGCCGGACTCCTCGCAGCCGCCGCAGCCCTCTTCCGGTCCCCGCCCCCACCAAACCCGAGTTCCGCCAGCTCCGCCCACGACCCCCGGGAGCCCCTCGTCCCGCAACACAACGACCACGCAACGCCCGCCGGACCTGAACGACCGCACGCCCCTCAGCAACCCCCGAAGCCGAGTACGAATCCTGCTAGCCGCCCTCCGCGAAGACCCACCCCAGTAGCGACAGTGGCAAGCCGTACGCCGCTGGCGGGCACCCGGCAGCGCAGCTCCCCCGGGCACCCGAGGCCGACGCCGGTCGGACCGCCACGCCCGCCTCTGCTGCCTGCCGCCGGATGTCCCGGACCACCACGTTCCCGCCCCGAATCCAACCCAGCCCCGCAGGCCGACGTGCCCGCCCCCGCCAGGGCGATGTGCCCGCCAGCCAACAACACGACATCAGCCCATTACGTCAGCCCATGAGCCCAGCCGTCGCCGCTGACCGCCCGCGCAGCAGCGCTGCGACAGAGCGCCTCCCCAAGTCGTCGACAGCAGCGGCCACGAACACCGATCACGCCCGGCACCCCGCAGCCGCCGCACACCGTCAACCCGTCCCACCACACCTCCAACCCGGGCCCATTCCGGCCGACCCCCAGCCAGCAGACACAACACCGCGGCCCCATTCACGGACCCGACTTCCCGCCGACCCATCGGCCCAGCACCAAATGCGACCCCGCAGCCCCAAGTCGTCGACAGGAGCGGCACGAACACCGATCACGCCAACACCCCACAGCCGCCGCCCGCCACACCCTCCACCCTGTCCCCGCTGACCCACCTGTGCGATGAGGCCGATCGTCTCGCACGGCGCTCTGCCCACCGACGCTTTCGGACCACGCACCTGCCGCCCGGACCGCCAGTCAGAGGGCATCAACACCCACATGGGTCGCGGCAGCCCACGCCGACCCGTCTGGCGAGCACCAGCGCGACGGAGTGCTGTCTCGCACGACGCCCTGCGCCCGCCGCCGACACGTCGTGCCACGATGCTGAACTCGGCGACGAGAGCGACCCCTGGTGGCTGCGCATTGTCGGCACGCTGGAGCTGGTGCTCACTGCCAGCGCCCGGGCCCCTCAAAAGGTGGCCGGAGAGCCACACCGGCGGCACTCAGGTCAGGCCTCGTCGTCGGCTGCGGCTGCCGGCGGGCCATCGCGGACCCGATGCGGCTCCGGGTGGCTTTGCGAGCGCCCGAGGTGCTGTCCGACCGGCATCAGGGCCTCATGATCCCCGTGTGGTTCTCGTGGGGCTCGGTCGGTCGGACGCTGGTCTCGGTCTTCCGCGTTGATCGAATCGCAGTTCTGGTCGCCATCACGGCCAGATCTGCCATTCGATCAACGGGCGGGTGGAGGCTCACGTGGACCACCGCGGAGGGCGGCCACCGGATGCGGCGCGTATGCGCCGCTTGCCCTGCCTCGCGTCTCGGCGCGGGCAGTGCGTCGCGGAGCGGCGCATTGGGGTGCGGGTGAGAATCCCCGCCGGGACCCGGCGCGACAGCGGTGGGGCGGAAGCACAGCATCCCCGCCGGGACCCGCCGCGCAGCGGTGGGGGGAGTTACAGCAGCTCAGCTGCGGTCTGCTGTGAGGCGGGCGCGGGCGTTGTCGAGCCAGCGTTGGCAGATGGTGGCGAGTTGTTCGCCGCGTTCCCACAGTGCCAGGGATTCCTCGAGGGTGGTGCCGCCGGACTCGAGCTTTTCGACGACGGTGGCGAGTTCGGCTCTGGCCTGCTCGTACGACAGGTCGGTCACTTGGACTCCTTGGTCAGGAAGAGCACCGAGTCGGTGCGGCTGTAGCCGACGCGGCTGTAGACGCGTTCCTGGGCGTCGCCGCCGGGGGTGAGGAAGACGAGGGTGGCGCCTGCCGCGTGGGCGGCGCGGGTGAGGTGGGCGGTGACGGCGGCGCCGATGCCGTGGCGTTCGAACGCGGAGCGGACGGCGATGCCGGCGACCTCGCTGATGCCGTCCCTCACCGCGACCGCCGCGCCGCCGCCGACGG
>NZ_JBFANF010000032.1:0-138320 GCF_040674675.1 Dactylosporangium sp. NPDC049742
ACCGTGCAGTCGGTCCTGTCGCGCTACGGCCTGACCCAGATCATCTGGGACGTCGACTCGCAGGACTGGAACAACGCCAGCGTCGACGCGATCGTCCAGGCCGCCGGGCGGCTCACCAACGGCCAGATCATCCTCATGCACGACTGGCCGGCCAACACGGTCGCCGCCATCCCGCGCATCGCCCAGGGCCTGGCGTCGCGCAACCTGTGCGCGGGCATGATCTCCCCGCAGACCGGCCGGGCGGTCGCCCCCGACGGCACCAACCCGACCAGCCCGCCGCCGAGCTCGCCGTCATCATCGCCGCCGCCGTCCGGTGCCAAGCGCATCGTCGGCGCGCAGTCGGGTCGGTGCGTCGACGTGCCGAACTCCTCGCGCACCAACGGCACCCGCGTGCAACTGTACGACTGCCACGGCGGGACGAACCAGCAGTGGACGCTCACGTCGAGCCGGCAGCTGACCGTGTACGGCACCCTGTGCCTGGACGCGGCGGGCTCCGGCAATGGCGCGGGCGTGCAGATCTACAGTTGCAACGGCCAGGCCAACCAGCAGTGGAACGTCAACAGCAACGGCACCATCTCCGGCGTGCAGTCCGGTCGGTGCCTGGACGTCTGGGGCACCGGCAACGGCCAGCAGATCCAGCTCTATGACTGCAACGGCCAGACCAACCAACGCTTCAGCCTCAACTGACCCGCCATGCCGCCGGTGGTCGAACGGCCACCGGCGGCTTTTTCAACGGTAACGACCATGACCACGTCACCGCGGCCGACCGGTACGTAAGGCCACGGGCTGGCGGCTCGCCCACGCGGGACTTTCAACGCCAGCAAGATTCCCGGCCAGCTCACGTTGCCGCATCAGAGATCACAGTACGGGCGTACGTGTCATAGACGCGTCGCAGGCATCCACAGTGGACACTCGATCTCGACGGAGTGCCACCCATCCGAGTCAAGGTGTCGATCGCGTCGCCCGACAACCGCAAGAGCTTGCCAAACGCCTGCTCAACCGTCATTCGCGTCAAACACAGATGAGCCATTCCAGCGAGGACGCAAACCGTACGCCCGTACGGGGAAAGTCGTGTGCCATGACACGATCCGAGCATCGGATGTAGTCAACGGGTCCGATGCATTGAGCGTTGGCAAGATCGAGGCAGACTTGAGCGGTGAAGTCATCGATCCGCCCGCGCCTGTGCCAGGACATCAGCGTGGCCGGCGTGACGATCCGATGTTTCCACAGCTCGCGTGGAAGAGTCCTGACCAGGGCGGACTGCACGGCACGGTCCGGCCATGACAGGCGGGGCCTACCGACCTGGCGCCGCAGCACCGCCACCTCGTGGCGCAGCACCAACAGCTCGGCGGCCATCGCGGACTCGCCGTGCGTCACCTGAGGCAACCAGCCGAACATCCGAATCGCGGTCAGGTACAGCAGCCGAACGGCCATGCACGCCATCCTGCGCCACAGCCACAAAACACCAGCTCACACCTGGTGCGACCAGTTCTGGCACAGCACAGGGTGCACTCATGCAGAGCCGAACTCCTCAACCAGACCCTGATCGTGAACCACGCCCACCTTCTCCACGCGCTCCACGAGTACGAAACCTTCTACAAACCAACACCGATCCCACCGCGCGCTCCACACCGCGGCACCCCTGCCCCCGATCCCCCAACCGATCACCGAACCTGACCGACTCGCCCACCTCGACATCCGACGGCACGATCGACTCGGCGGCATCCTCCACGAATACCGACATGCCGCTTGACCTGCCCGGACGGTATTCTCGGCACCTACATCGTCCTGGAGGACTGATCCACCTGCGGCAGACCTGGTGACACATGCCATCAGGTCCGCCGTGTCACGCCGCAATCGGCCACAGGTGGATCGAACCGGCCAAGCCGGTGGTGGCCAGGAGAGCGCCGTCCGGGCTGCCTGCCAGAGCCCGCACGTCGCCGCCCTCCACCGTGCGCGTAACGCGCACCAGACCAGTGACCGGATTGCGGAAGCGCACGTGGCCGTCGGCCTCGCCGGTGATCAGCGCCGAGGTTCGCGCTGTGAAGCCCACGCTGTAAGCCGGCAGGGGCAGTACGACGGACGGTTGCGACGTGTCGTCCCACGGCGACAGCCACCCTCCGCTGTACGCGGCGGTGGCAAGCTTCGAACCGTCCGGGCTGAACACGATTGCGGTGACATAGGCGCTCGTTAGCGTCCGTCGCACCGCTCCCGTCGCAACATCCCATAGCTGGACGCCGCCGGCGCCCGCGGTGGCCAGCAGGGAGCCGTCCGGCAGGAACGCGACCGCCGACACGTCCGCGGCGGGAATGCTGCGGCGCTCTTGTCCAGTGACGGGATCCAGCAGCCGCACGCGTTTGGGGTCGGTGAAGGCCAGCAGCGACCCGTCGGGGCTGAACGCCAGCACGTGCATCTGCTGAAAGCCGACGGCCGGCACGGTGATCTCGCGCCGCCAGCCGGTGCTGGTGTCCCACACGCCCAGTAGGCGCGTGCGGTCCTCAGGCCCGTAGTCCGGTCCGGTGGCGTCCGCGATCACAGTCGAGCCGTCCGGGCTGAGCGCCACCCCGAACGGGTTCGAGCGCAGCTCGGTCGCGCGCACCGTGCGCCGCAGTCGGGCGGTGGTCGGATCCCACAGACGGATGGTGCCGTCCACCGCGGCGCTGGCCAGCGTGCCGTCGCGGGAGAACGCCAGGTAGAACACCGCGTCGGTGTGACCACGGAGAACGGCCTGGTACCCCTTGGGCAACACCAGCAGCGTGACCGGCAGGACCGCCAGCGAAACGACCACGACCACCGATCGCAGTCGGCGCCGCCACAGATCGGCGAGACGCGGTGACCAAGTCGGCCACCTGCGGCGGATCGGACCCGTCGGGGAGCCGGCGAGGTGGTCGCGCAGCAGATCATGCCGGAATTGGTAGATGGGGCCCGCCTGGCGCAGCACACCCGCCGCGTGTTGTCGGCGCAGGAACCGCACCAGCCGCCACGGGAGATCGCCCCGAGCCGCCAGCCACAGCCGCGCCACGGTGTAGGAAAGCCATGGCGCGCCGGTACCGAACGCGGTCACAGCTGCGGCCGTGGCGATCACCAGCACGATCGCGTCATCGAACACCGAGCGGAACAGCGCGAACAATGCCGCCGCGGCGGCGGTCGTCAACAGCAGCGCGGCACGGTCGCTGCGCAGGGTCGACTCGGGCGTGGCCGCGGACTCCTGCGCCGGGCGCCCTGCCAGCCATCGCCCAAGCGCGACCAGCGCCCCGACCGGCACCGCCACTGCGCCGGCAATGGCACCGCCCATCAGCCAGATGAGCGGCGGCAGTAGGGCCACACCGGTTCCCAGGCCGACGACGAGGCTTGGCAGTAGCCGTTGCAGCCGCAGGTCAGCGCGGCGTGGTTGGCCGGCCCGGCCGGCGCTCAGTCCCTCCACGACCGCTGTGACGACGATCGCGAGGACTCCGAAAAACACCGCCCGGAGCCACGCAGCGGCCTTGACGTCATCAGCCCACAGGACAAGCCCGGTGGTGGCCTCAACGGCTCGCGCCGGGTCGACGGCATGCCACAACAGCAGCACGGCAGCGCCGCCGACCCCGCCGGCCGCGGACACGCTCAAAATGGTTCCAAGGTCGCCGCATGCGTCGCGGATTCGCCGCCACACTCTGTCCCGGCCGGCCACCCACGCGCGTCCGGCCGCCGCCCGGCGGGTGTGTCGCCCGCAGAGGGCACCCACGGCGAGCCCGATGAGCGACCCGCCAAAAGCGTCGCTGACATTGCCGAGCAGCACGCCGAACAGCGCGCCGCCAAGGGCGAACGGCACCGCGACCGCCGCCGTGAACACGGGTCCCGGCACCGCCCGTGCCAGCCGCCACCACTCCAGGTCCGGACCGCGAACAGTGTCGCGCAGGTGGCGGGCGAGGAAACCGAGCCGGCGCCGCGCCTTGGCCGCCTCGCGGGGGTCAGGGTGGACGGTGTCCAGGAACCGTTCGATCAGATGCTGCCGCAGCGGCTCCGCCGACGTGAACCCGAGCAGCGCGCCCGGGTCAGTACTCGGCTGCTGGTACGCACGACGTGTCAGGAACACCATTAACGGGGTCGACAGGGCCGACGCGAGCGGCCCTTCAGGGTCGCGGCGCAGTGCGTCCAGGACCGGCTCCCAGCGGGTGCTGCCGTGCACCTCCCGCTCGGTGAGGTATGCCGCGGCGTCGCCCGCCCGTACCGGCTCGACCTCGAGGACCACGGCGTTGGACAGCGCACCTGACCGTCTCACGGTCGCGAGGTACTCGTCGTGCCTGCAGGTCAGCAGCATCCGCAGGCCGGCGCCGGCAGCCCGGTCCAGATCGTCGACGGCCGCGTCGATCAGGTCTTCGGGCAACTCGTCCAGACCGTCCAGGATCGGCAGCAGGTCACCGTCGGCGACGAGCCGGCGCACCGCCGCACGGCCGGTCCGTCCAGTGCCGGCGACCCCCGGATAGTCCTGCGTGACCCGCCGGGTCAGCCACTGCTCGATCGGCTCCGCCGGGTGCCAGCCGGCGATCGGCAACAGCACCGGCACCGGATCGCCGGGGCGTGCGGCGTCCAGCGCCGTTGTGGTGAACAGCACGGCCAAGGTGGTCTTCCCCGACCCTGGCGGGCCGAGCATGACAAACTGCCGGTGCCCGTCGGCGCGGAACGCCTCGTACAACGCCCGCGCCGATACCAGCGGGTCACCGTGACCGAGCGCGCCACGCAGCGCCTGAGCGGTGCCCGCCGGGTCGCCGACCGCCACTGGCCGGTCCGTCGGGTGCCACGAGAGTCGCAGCGGCCGGGGGCGGCTGATCTGGCGGACAGAGATCTCAGCCAGCCACTGGACGCGTACTGCGGCGCGCAGCCGGTCCGCCGGGCCGACGCCGTCGACGTCCGGCGGGACGGCGCCTCGCCGGGCCATCCAGGCCAGCACGGAGCCCACGAGCACCAGCGCGGACAGCACCAGTGACAGCAACCCGGACCAGTCTCCGCCGCCGCCCATACCTTTGCCGACGACGAACAGCGTCACCGCTACCAGACCGGCCACCCCGATCAACACGGTGACGACCGCACCAGCCAGCCACGCCGAGCGCCGACGATCCACCCGCCCATCGTCACGCTTGTGTCAACCGGCCGTCACCATCCGTAGGAACGATTGACAGTCGAGAATAGGTCCAATGGCGTGCGATCAGCTGTCGATGCCAGCGCAGCAGGGTCACCGGGGTGACGAAGAAACGTCGCCCAGTGTTGCCGGGGCAGCAGCCGCGACAACGCCGCCAGCACTACCCGGTCTGCGGGCTGGAGATCTGGTCGGTGCACCTGCTGGCGAAGCACCGACACCTGATGCCGGAAGACCAGGAGTTCGACGTCCTTCGCGCCGCCGTCCCGGGCGAGCTGGGTCAGCATCTGCAGGATTTGACGCAGGAGCAGGTACACCAGCGAGACTGCCATACCCTGGATCGTCGCCGCCCTGGTTTGGCCGACCTCGCACAAAGCCGCACGTCACAGCCACCGAACCGAACTTACGAGCCCAACAGGTCGTGGCCGAGGCGTTCGGCGACTTCGTGGATGCCGCACCCGTCGTCGAGCAGACTTGAAGGCCAGCAGGTGTCGGATCTGGTGCGGTCCGATCGGGCGCACCCCGGCGCCGACGGCGAGCCGGCTGGTGACGTTGTCCGGCCGCAGTGGTTGCCCGGCGCGACCGGTGAACATCCACCGCGAACGGAACGCCAACGGATGGCACCCCGCGACACTGACAGCACTTGATTTTGCGGGGCAAGCGCACGCTGGGCGCGGGCAAGCGCCGCCCGGTCGCGATGCTCGTGCTTTGGGTTGACGACCTTCTCGCCGGTGGACAGGGTGAGCAGACCCTCGAGTCCAGCGTCGACACCGACCGCACCCGAGGCCAAAGCTGGCTCGATCACGTCGTCGCAGTGCAGGGACACGAACCAGCGGCCCGCGCTGTCCTGGGACACGGTGACCGTGGACGGGGAAGCGCCTTCCGGCAGGGAACGCGACCACACGATTTCCAGCGGCTCGGTCATCTTGGCCAGGGTGAGTCGGCCGTCGCGGTACCGGAACGCGCTGCTGGTGTACTCCACCGACCGACGCGACCTCTTCTTGCTCTTGAACGTCGGGTACTTGGCCCACTTGGCGAAGAAGTTCTTGAACGCCACCTGCAGGTGACGCAGCGCCTGCTGCAACGGCACCGAGGACACCTCGTTGAGGAACGCCAGCTCCTCGGTGCGCTTCCAGCCGGTGAGCAGCGCGCTGGTGGCGTTGTAGTTGACCCGCTCCTGCCGCAGCGTCCACGCCTCGGAGCGCGCCTGCAACGCCATGTTGTACACCAACCGGACACACCCGAACGTCCGGGCAAGCTCAGCAGCTTGCTCCGGGGTCGGGTAGAAGCGGTACTTGAACGCCCGCTTCACAGTCCGGGACAAGGTTCGGAAGTTAGCACGCCGTTCAGTGAATGTTTTGGCGACGCGCGGGTAGACGCCGATCCGCCGTTGGCGGCGGATCGGCTATTCCTGCCCTGCCCCGCAGCCGATCCGTTCCTCCCACGGCGAAGCCGGGGATTTCCACGGAGGTTTCCGATGACGCCGGAGACACCCACGACCGCGGCCGCGCTGTCCGTCGCCACCCGCTACTACTCCCCCGCTCTGCTCAACCACTGCGTCCGTTCCTACCTCTGGGCGGCGACGTACGGCACCGACCGCGGGATCGCCTTCGACGACGAACTGCTGTACGTCGCGGCGCTGCTGCACGACATCGGCCTCACCGAGCCGTTCGACAGCCACCGCCTGCCCTTCGAGGAGGCAGGCGGGCACATGGCCTGGACCTTCGCCGTGGCGTCCGGCTGGCCGCCCCGCCGCGCCGCCAGGGCCGCCGAGATCATCGTCCAGCACATGCACAGCGACGTCTCGCCCGCCGCCGACCCCGAGTCCCACCTGCTCCAGATCGCCAGCAGCTGGGAGGTCGCCGGCCGGCACGCCGACGCGTTCCCGCCCGACACCCGGGCGGACCTGCTCGCCCGCTACCCGCGCCTGGGCTTCGGCGCGGAGTTCCTCGCCTGCTTCCAGGACCAGGCCGCCCGCAAGCCGGACAGCCCCGCCGGCACCTCCGTCCGCACCGACGTCGCCACCCGGATCGCCACCAACCCCCTCGACGCACATCCAGCCACCTGACCCGCACGCTCTGGACCCCGCTGCGATATGGCCGTACAAATGCGCTACGCTGTGTGCCACCCGAGCGGAGCAAGGCACTCAGCCATGTGGCCTTGAGTGCACGGTCAGCGCAGCCACCAGCCGTCCCCGCCAAGCCAGGGACGGCCCCGAGCAGATTGGCATCCTCGCTTGGCTCGACGCACAGGCGGCAACGAAGCGGCGTATGGCACGCTCGCACGCGAGCTGCGCGACGCGATCCTGCGCGACGAGTTCAAGGATGGACGCCCGCTCCCGACCGAGGTCGAGCTCGCCTCCACCTACGGCGTCAGCCGCCAGACGGTCCGGCGCGCATTCCTCGAACTGGTCAATGACGGGCTGGTCACCCGCGTGCCCGGCCGCGGGACCTTCGTCAGCGACCCCGACGAGAAGTACCTCCGCCAGGTCGGGTCGATCGAGGACCTGATGGCGTTGTCGATCGACACCGAGATGGAGATCGTGCATCCGCTCGGGCATCAGGCGGACATCAACGCGGCCGGCCGGCTGCAGCTGACGAGCGACTTCGTCTACTCGATGACGTTCCTGCGCCGCCACCACGAGACACCGTTCTGCGTGACGACCGTGCACGTCCCGCCGAACATCGGCAAGCGCCTGCTCCAGTCGACCGAGCTCCCGGCGGCGGGGCGCACCAGCACGCTGACCGTGGTCGGGCTGATCGACACGCTGTTCGACGATCCGGTCGTCGAGGCCGACCAGAGCATCACGGCGGTCGCCGCGGACGCGGACCTGGCGAAGGTGCTCAACTGCGGGGTCGGCGATCCGCTGCTCAGGGTCGACCGCGTGTATTCGACCGCCAACGGCGCGCCGGTCGAGCTGGCGATCAGCTACTTCCTGCCGCGGCACTACACGTACCGGGTCCGGCTGCGCCGCACCGCGCGTTGAGATCGCCGCGTTCTGATCTTCGGTGCGACGAGACGGTAGGCGGACGTCCCGCCGAGATCCGGACAGCCCTTCTCAGACGCCCAGGTGCGCGCGGAGCAGATCCGCGGCCCGGTCCCAGGAGATGTCGGCGGCCGTCACGGGCAGGCCGGCCAGGCAGTCGGCGACCTTGCCGGCGAAGGCGCCGTCGAGCGGCGGGTGCTGCGGCGACCCGGGCGGATAGGCCAGCGTGGCGCGGTGCACGTCCGCGCCGGTGTGCACCTCGACTGTCACCTCGCCGGCGAGCAGGTGGTCCCCGCCGTCGGTCAGTTCGGTCTCGACGAGGTCGACCAGGCGCCGCACCGGCGGCCGGTGTACCGCGTCGTCGGTGAACGCGGCGAAGCCGACGTGCTCGTCGAGCAGCGCGGCGGACACCGCGTACTCGAGACTGAACTTGGCCTGCAGGCCGGTGTCCGGCCGGTGGTGGAGCAGCGGCTGGACGGTCGCCCGCGGCGTGCGCACGACGATGCGCCGGATCGCCGCCGGATCCGGCACAGCCGGGCGCAGGCCGGCCGCGGCGCCGATCGGGCGCTGCAGGGCGTAGCAGCAGGGATACAGCTTGACGGCGAGCCCGCCGGGAACGGCCGGTCCGTCGATGGTCAGCCGGTCCGGCGGGCCGCCCAGCAGCGCCAGCCAGTCGTCGACGGCCCGCGGGTCCGCGCCGGCGCCGGCGGCGGCCAGCCGCGCCGCCCGCACCCCGGCGTGGGCGGCGAAACCGACCTGCAGCGGCTTGCCGTCGGTGCCGAAGCTGCGCTGGACACCCCCGGCGGCCGGCACCGCCAGCGCCATGGCCCGGGCGATGCCGCCGGTGTCCAGCCCCAGCGCGACCGCGGCCCCGGCCGCCGCCCCCAGGGCGCCGCAGGTCGTCGTCGCGTGCCAGCCCGCCGAGTAGTGCGGCCAGCCGAGGGCGATCCCGAGCCGGGCCATCACCCCCGCACCGGCCAGATAGGTCCGGGCGCCGCCGCCGACGGCGAGCGCGACCGGGACGCAGACGGTGCTGATGTGTGAGGTCGACGGCGTGTGCAGGTCGTCGAAGTCGAGGACGTGGCAGGCGACCGCCCAGCGCGCCTCCTCCGGCAGGTCCGCGGTGATGCCGATGACCGGTTCCCGGTGCGCCGCCAGGCCGACGGCCACGGTGTCCACCAGGGACCGATCGGCCAGCGCCAGCTCCTCGGCGCTCGGGTCCAGCGCCGCCGCCCAGCCGGCCAGGGCCTGCGCGGCACCGGACCGGGTCGTCGTCAACTCGCCGTGGCTCACGCCGGCAACCCCGTCCCCTCATCCAGGCCCAGTTCGGCCAGGATCCGCTCGGTGTGCTCACCCGGGGCCGGAATGGGGGCCATCACCGGTTCGTGGCCGTCCATGGTGACCGGTGGCACCAGCGCCATGAGCGGGCCGACCGGGGACCCGACCTGCCGCCAGCGGTCGCGCGCCGCCAGCTGCTCGTGCTCCACCAGGCCGGCCATGTCACGCAGCCGGGCGTTGGCGATCCCGGCATCCTCCAGGCGGTCGATGACCTCGCCGGCGGCCAGGTCCCGGAACACCCGGACGATCTCCGCGCGGAGCGCGCCGGAGTGGGCCACGCGCAGGCTGTTGGTGGCGAACCGCTCGTCGGTGGCCAGCTGCGGCCGGCCGAGGATCTTGTCGCAGAAGACCACCCACTCCCGCTCGTTCTGGATCCCGAGGAACACCTGCTCGCCGCCGGCGCAGTCGAAGGGCCCGTAGGGCGCGATGGCCGCGTGTGAGGCGCCGCTGCGCACGGGTGGCGTGCCGCCGTACCGGGCGTAGTACATGGGGAAGCCCATCCACTCCGCCAGCGCCTCCAGCATGGAGATCTCCAGCGTGGCGCCTTCGCCGGTGCGGCCCTTGCGGATCAGCGCGGTCAGCACGCCGGTGTAGGTGTACATCCCGGCGGCGATGTCGGCCACGGAGATGCCGACCTTGGCCGGGTCCTCCGGCGTGCCGGTGACGGACACGAGGCCGGCCTCGCACTGCACCAACAGGTCGTAGGCCTTCTTCTCGGTGTACGGTCCGCCGGCGCCGTAGCCGGAGATCGACGCGTGGACCAGTCCGGGGTGCCGGGCGCGCAGCTGCGCGGCGCCGAGCCCGAGCCGCTCGGCGGCGCCCGGGGCGAGGTTCTGCACGAACACGTCGGCCCGGGCGACCAGCGCATGGATCACGCGGCGCCCGTGCTCGGACTTCAGGTCCAGTCCGATGGATTCCTTGGAGCGGTTGAGCCAGACGAAGTGTGACGACATGCCGCGCACGGTCTCGTCGTACTGCCGGGCGAAGTCGCCCGAGCCGGGCCGCTCGACCTTGATCACCCTCGCGCCGAGGTCGGCCAGTTGCCGCGTGGCGAACGGCGCCGCCACGGCCTGCTCGAGCGAGACGACGGTGACGCCTTCCAGCGGGCCTATCACCGCGTCGTCCAGCGAACGCCTGGCCGGCCCGTCGGAATCTTCATGTCGCCTCCATCGGACAAGCTAGGCATTTGTACGGCCATATTGCCCGGATGTGCCGACCCATGTCAACGCCGCCTCAGGCAGGACGCGGTCGTTCCGCGGGCACCTTCCGGCACGCGAGCACGGCGAGCACCGCCGCGACGAACCCGAAGATCAGCGTGCCGACCCAGGTGCCGGCATGGTCCACGAAGTCCACCTCACGCATGGGATGGGCCCAGCCGGAAGGGTCGTACACCACCAGAACACGATCGCCGCGCTGCAACGGCGGCTCGTCGGCCTGCACCGCCAGCTCGCGAAACCCGCGATCCCGACGCCGGCCACGTAGCCGAGCCACCCCGCCGGCACCAGCGCGGAGCCACCCACCGCGGCGACGGCCGCGGCGAGCGCGACGAAACCGACCATGGGCACGGCCCGCCTGAACGCCGCAGCCAGACGCAACAGCATCCCCGCAGCGTAGTCAGGCAGGCGTTTACGCGGCCGGCCCGCCGCCGGGCCGCGGAACGGACGGCCGCGCCCACCGGCCCTTGACCGCGCTGATGCGTGGTCGCCGGTCCTGCGCACCGGGCAACCACTGCACGTCGCGGAGGCCCGCCTGGCGGATCGCGGAACGGTACTGCTCGTCGGTGAACAGCGTCAGCGTGTGCTCCTCGCTCCAGTGCCGGATGCCGGCGTCCGCCTCACCGAGCAGGTAGTGCATGGTCAGCGTCGACGTCGTGCCGGTGTGGTGGGACACGCACATCCTGGTGAGATGGCGCCGGCCGTCGGCGGCCGTGCCGGTGTCGACCGGTCCGGAGATCCATTGGCTCGGGGTGAACCATGGCTCGAGCACCAGGACGCCGCCGGGTTCCAGATGCGCGGCGAGGCAGGTCAGCGTCTGGTTGAGCTCCTTCACCGACCGCGCGTAGCCGATGGAGGAGAACAGGCAGGTGACCACGCTGAACGTCCGGGTGAGCCGGAAGTCGCGCATGTCGCCGACGTGCACCGCGACGCCGTCAAGCCGATCGACGGCGGCCTTGCGCATCGGTTCGGCGAGTTCCAGCCCCTCGACGTGCGCGAAGCTGTGGCGGAAGTGGGACAGGTGCAGTCCGGTGCCGCACGCGACGTCGAGGAGGCTGTCCGCCGCGGGGTTGCGCCGCCGGATCAAGTCGGTGATGTCGTAGGCCTCGCGCTGGTAGTCCTTGCCCGCGGCGACGGTGTAGATGAGCTCGTAGGCCGCGGCGAGATCCTGGTCGTGGGGCATGTGCGTCGTTCTTTCGTCGGCCGGTGGGCGCTGGTCATGGCGTAGGGGACGGCATGCGCGCCGCATCGGGTCTGCCGCGGGCGCGTTCCGGCGGTCCTGCGGTCGGCCGCCCGCGGCGTCGCGGCGGCGCGGTGGTGCTGTCACCTATGGGTCCCTCCTCGCCGGTGCGGTGGCGCTGTACCGTACACGCCCTCGTTGCGGAGGCCGCGTGCGCGGGGTTCGCATCGTGACGGGCGGGGGCGGGCCGAGATCAGGTACAGCCGATCGGCCATGGCCCGCAGCAGATCGGCGAGGGCGGTCCGATCGCCGCGCTGGTGCAGCGCCTGCGCCGCGCGCGCCGCGGCGAGCAGCATCGGGCCGTCCGCACCCCACAGCGGTGCGTACCGTTCGATCCGCACGACGAACCCGCGCAGCTCACAGCCGGTGGTCGCGCCGCGAATCGGCTGCTCGCCGACGGCGGGCAGCAGCCCGCCGGTCACGGTGAGGTAGGCGTCCCAGGCCGTCCGCTGCGCTGCCGGCATGCTGGCCGCCGACCTCCCTGGTGCGCGTCGTTGCCCCGGCGAGTCGGCCCGAACCTCATCCATCCGCGGGAATGCCATCCGAGCGAGTTGAAGACTTCTTCAATTTATCACATCGTCATGACGGCGAGCAGTCGTCGGCCACGCGGTGATGTGCGGATGTGCGGTGGCTACCCGGACGTCTCTTGCGAGTGCGCGCGCAGCTCGTCCAGCAGGCCGTCACGATCACTGAGCACGGCGCCGAGGATCCTCCGCCCGACGGCGAGGAGCTCCGCCAGGTCGGGGGTGCTCAGCGCGTACATCACCAGGGGGCCCTCACGGTAGGAGGTGACGAACCCGGCGCGCCGGAGCACGGACAGCTGCTGCGAGAGGTTCGATGCCTCGACCTCGATCTCGTCCAGGAGGTCGCGGACCGGGCGCGGCCCGTCCTGCAGCAGCTCCAGCACGCGGATGCGCACGGGGTGGCCGAGCGTGCGAAACATCTCCGCCTTCGCCTGATACAGCGGCACCGACATGCTGCGTCCACCTCCCCCCTGTGCCATGACAGCAAGGCTATCAGCCGCTGGGGACGGGCAACGCCGTCGCAGGCGGGGCTCCACCGGCGGGGCGGATGCGCGCGGCGCGGTGCGGCATGACCATCGACTTGAAGACTTTATGAACTGATAAAGTCTTCGGATCGGCAGTGTGGTCTTGACGGAGGTGGCGGCATGACGGTCCGCGCAAAGGCTGTCCGTCACTCCGCCGCACGGGTGGCCGACCTGCTGCCCCGGCGGTCGGACTGGACGGCGGCGCGCCGCGGCCCGCGGCGGGACCTGCTGGCGGGACTGACCGTCGCCGTGGTGGCGCTGCCGCTGGCCCTGGCCTTCGGCGTCTCCTCCGGGCTCGGCGCCGGGGCCGGGCTCGTGACCGCTGTCGTCGCCGGGGCGGTGGCCGCCGTCTTCGGCGGTTCGAACCTGCAGGTGTCCGGGCCCACCGGGGCGATGACCGTCGTGCTGGTGCCGGTCGTCGCGGCCTTCGGGCCGGGCGGCGTGCTGATGGTCGGGGCGATGGCCGGCGCGATCCTGATCGCCCTGGCGGTGGCCCGGCTCGGGCGCTATGTGCGGTACCTGCCGACCCCGGTGATCGAGGGGTTCACCGCCGGGATCGCCGTGGTGATCGCGCTCCAGCAGGTGCCCGCCGCGCTGGGCGTCGCCGACGCGCACGGCGCGAAGGTGTGGGCCGTCGCCGCCGACGCCGTGCTGCGCTTCGTCGCCGATCCGGCACCGGCACCGGTGCTGACGGCGCTCGGCGTCGCCGCCGCCATGCTGGCCGGGGGTCGCTGGCGCCCGCAGCTGCCGTGGTCGCTCATCGCGGTCGCCGCAGCGACCGTCCTCGTCGTGGTCCTGCACGCCGAGGTGGCCCGGATCGGCACGCTGCCCGCCGGCCTGCCCGCCCCGTCGCTGGACTTCCTCGACCCGCACGCCTTCGCCCGGCTGCTGCCCTCCGCGCTGGCCGTGGCCGCCCTCGCCGCGCTGGAGAGCCTGCTCTGCGCCACGGTCGCCGACGCCATGAGCGTCGACCAGCATCACGACCCCGACCGGGAGCTGTTCGGCCAGGGCCTGGCCAATCTCGTCAGCCCGGTCTTCGGCGGCATTCCCGCCACCGCGGCGATCGCGCGGACCGCCGTCAACGTCCGGGCCGGCGCCGGCTCGAGGCTCGCCGCCCTGACCCACGCCGCGGTCCTGGCCGCGATCATCTTCGTCGCCGCCCCGCTCGTCGCCGGAATCCCGCTGGCCGCCCTCGCCGGGGTCCTGCTCGCCACCACGGTCCGGATGGTCGAGGCCAGCGCGCTGCTGGCGCTGGCCCGCTCGACCCGCGGCGACGCGCTCGTGCTCGCCCTCACCTTCACGGTCACCGTCGCCGTCGACCTCGTCGCCGCGGTCGTGGTCGGACTCGGCGCCGCCGTGGTGCTGGCGCTGCGGGCCGTGGCCCGCAGCGTGCGGCTGGAGCAGGTCCCGCTCGACACCACCGACCACAGCGACGAGGAACATCAGCTGCTGACCGAGCACATCGTCGCGTACCGGCTCGACGGCCCGCTGTTCTTCGCCGCCGCCCACCATTTCCTGATCGAGCTGTCCGACGTCGCCGACGTCCGGGTGGTGATCCTGCGCATGTCACGGGTCACGACCGTCGACGCGACCGGCGCGCACGTGCTGGGCGACGCCATCGCCCGGCTGCGCCGCCGTGGCATCACCGTGCTGCTGTCCGGCATCGCCCCGCACCACGACCAGGTGCTCACCGCCCTCGGCGTCGCCGACGAGCTGCCCCGCTTCCCCGACACCCCGGCCGCCATCGCGCATGCCCGAGGGCACCTGCAAGAGCAGCACGCACACTCGCCCGCGGACCCCATGGGCACAGCGGATCGTGCCGCCGACCCGCTGGAGTCACAGAATTGATAAACTCTTCAATTGATGAAGGCCTCAGATGAGGACCGGTGGCGCCCGCCCGGACCGATCCGGGTGCGGCCGCGTGACCCGGCCCGCTCGGCCGAGGACCTCGCATCGCTGTACACCCGTGGGGCGGTCCGTCTCGCGGCCTCGATCGCCGCGCGGCCGGAGACCGCGGCCGAGGTGACCGGCCGCCCCAACCGCATCGCGGTGATCAGCGACGGCAGCGCCCTGCCCGGCGTCGGCGACGTCGGGCCGGCCGCGGCACTGCCGTTGCTGGAGGCCAAGGCCGCCCTGTACGCCGACATCGCCGACATCGACGCGGTGCCGATCTGCGTCAGCACCGGCGACGTCCCCAGCACCGACGGCCTGGTGGCCACCATCCGGGCGGTCGCGCCCACGTTCGGGGCCATCGATCTCACCGGCTTCGCCGCCCCCGGATGCCGGGACCTCGAGCGCCGTCTGCGGATCGCGCTCGACGTCCCGGTCTTCCACGACGAGCAGCACGCGACCCCGGTCGTGGTGCTGGCCGCGCTGCGCAACGCGCTGCGCGTCGCCGGCAAGGACCTGCGCACCGCCCGCATCGTCGTGCTGGGCACGGGCGTGACCGGCGATGCGGTGACCCGGCTGCTGCTGTACGCCGGCGCCCGCGACGTGACCGTCTGCACCGGACAGGCGATCGTCGGTCCCGATGCCGGCGCGTTGCCGGAGCACGCCGCCTGGCTGACGGGCCGCACCAACCCGCGACGACTGCACGGCGGCCCGGCACAGGCCGTCGCCGGCGCCGACGCCGTCCTCGTCCTGGACACCGACGGGCCGGTGGACCGGCGGCTGGTGGACACGATGCGGGCGCCGCCGGTGGTGTTCGCGCTGGCCGGGCCGCCGCCCACGACCGGGCCGACGGCGGTGACGGCGAGCTGCCACCCCGACCACCCGAACCAGCTCACCGGGCTGCTGGCCTTCCCCGGCATCGTCCGCGGGCTGCTCAACGCCCGCGCGCCGCGGATCACCACGACGATGCTCCTCGCCGCGGCCGACGTCCTCGCCGGTTGGGTCGGCGAGGGCATCCTCGGGCCGCACCGCCTGCTGCCCGACCTCTTCGATCCCCGGCTGGTCTCGACCGTGGCGGCCGCGGTCGCCGCCGTCGAGGCGTCACGCCGCCGCGCGCAGCATGCCGAGCCGACCGATCCACCGCCGGGACAGCGGAACTAGGATCGGCGACCCGCGGCCCGATCGATGCCCGGCCCGAGGCCGACGCTCGCCGGGACCGGCTGGGGCTGTACGGGCGAACGATGCCGCATGGCGTGCCGGGTGGCGGCGAGCAGCACGAGCAGCCCGAGAAGGCTGAGCGCCGCCGCGGCCCACAGCGTCGAGGTGTACCCGAGTCCGGCGGTGATGGTGACGCCGCCGACCCAGGCGCCGAGCGCGTTGCCGACGTTGAAGGCGGCGATGTTGGCTCCCGAGGCCAGGGTCGGTGCCTGCCCCGCGTACTGCATGATGCGCATCTGCAGGCCGGGTACGGTGGCGAAGCCGAACGCGCCCATGAGCGCGAGCGAGACGACGGTCAGCACCTGGTTGGACGCGGTGAGCGCGAAGAGGACCAGGACGGCGGTGAGCGCGGCGAGGACGACCGTGAGCGTCCTGGTCACGGATCGGTCGGCGGCCTTGCCGCCCAGGCTGTTGCCGATGAACAGGCCGATGCCGAAGAGGACCAGCAGCCACGGCACGGTGCCGGCGGCGAACCCGCTGACCTTGGTGAGCGTGTACGCGATGTAGGTGAACGCACCGAACATGCCGCCGAAGCCGAGGACGGTGATCAGCAGCGAGAACCAGACCTGCGGGTGTGCGAAGGCCCGAATCTCGTGGCGCAGGCTCACCGGTGCGGCGGCGGTGCTCGTGCCGGCCGGGACGAGGGTGGCCATGCCGATCAGCGCGACGACGCCGATGCCGGTGATGGCCCAGAAGGTGGAGCGCCAGCCGAGCTGCTGGCCCAGGAACGTGCCGAACGGGACACCGAGGACGTTGGCGGCGGTCAGGCCGGTGAACATCATGGCGATGGCGGCGGCCCGCCGAGCCGGCGCGACGAGGCCGGCCGCGACGACGGCGCCGATGCCGAAGAACGCCCCGTGGGACAGGGCGGCGACGACGCGCCCGGCCATCATCACCGAGTAGGTGCCGGCCAGCGCGGAGGTCAGGTTCCCGGCGATGAACAGCACCATGAGCCCGGTGAGCACGTGTTTGCGGTTGAACCGCGTGACCGCGGCGGTCAGGCCGACCGCGCCGGCGGAGACCGCCAGGGCGTAGCCGGAGATCAGCCAGCCGGCGGCGGACTCGGTGACCCCGAAGTCGGTGGCGACCTCGGGGAGCAGGCCCATGATCACGAACTCGGTGAGGCCGATGCCGAAGCCTCCGATGGCCAGGGCGAGAAGCCCCAGGGGCAGGCGCTGCGTCATAGCAGACATGTTGCCTCTCCAGGTAGCGGTAATACAGCGCGCTTGCAACTACCAGCGCGTGCAACTCAACACTTGCACGCGCCGTATATCGGCGCAAGCGTGCCGTGGCCCACAAACCAGGCGTCTGCAACTATCGGCGTACGCGTCTAGAATCGCCGTAGGATTCGGGAGGCGACATGGGCATCGGCGACGACGCGGTCGAGATCCGCGCCCAGGGCTGGCGGACCCTCGCCGCGCTGCACGGCCTCATCGACGCGGCGCTGGAGAAGGCGCTGCAGACGGAGCACCACCTGTCCGTCGTGGAGTACACGGTGCTCGACGCCCTCTCCCGCCAGGACGGCTGGCACATGCGCATGCAGCAGCTGGCCCGGGCGGCCGCGCTGTCCAGCAGCGCCACCACCCGCCTGGTCAACCGGCTGGAGGACCGCGGCCTGCTCACCCGCGTGCTGTGCCAGGACGACCGCCGCGGCATCTACACCGAGCTCACCGCCGCGGGCCGGGCCCTGTACGAACAGGCCCGCCCCGCCCACGACGAAGTCCTCGCCACCACCCTGGCCGACGCCGGTCAACTGCCCGAGCTCGGGCCGCTGGTCGACGCCCTGCACCAGCTGCCCGCCCGATCCGGAGCCTGATCCCGCCCGACGGAGCACGGCACCGGACGCGACCGTGCAGGGCGATGGCCGGGGCCACGGCGAACGGCTATGGTGACCGGCATGCGCGACGGGTGCGGCTTCGGCGGCATCGGCAGGCGTTCCGCCCTGCCGATGCTGGCGTTGGTGGCCGTGCTGCTGGTCGCGATCGAGGCCGCCCGGGACATCGGACTGTGCATCGTGTTCCGCTTGGCCCGGCGTGCGGTCCCGGGATGTGTTCCGGCATGGTCGGCGGACCGGGCACCGCCGCGGCGCGCGGTCACCGTCTGAAGCCGCCCGCCGCGCAGCGTCCGAGCGTGACGCTGCCCCGTGTGATCTGGAACCACCATGCCCAAGTTCCGTCATAGATCCTGTCCCCCCACGTCCGGTCGCCGGTCACGGTCGCCGATCGCGCTACCGGCGCTGGGGTGATGGTCATGCCCATCCCGGGCAAGTACGCCGAACGCTGTCTCGCTCTCGACCTGGGAACCTCGACCGTCCGGCTGTGGACACCGGCGATCGGCACGGCGATCACCGCACCCACGGTCCTTGCCCGGCTCGAGGGCGACCGGTTCGTCGCCGGGCAGGCCGCGCTCGCCTTGCCCGCCCATGAGGGCAGCGTGACGTGGCCCGTCCGCGGCGGAGTGGTGCGCGACTTCTTCGCCTGCGTGCAGATGCTGCGGCTGCTGGTCGCCGATCTCGGGCTGCCCTCGGATCCCACCTTGCGGGTGCTCGCCGGGGTACCGGCCACCGCCACCCCGCGCCAGCGGACCATGCTCGTCGCCGCGGCGCGCCAAGGCGTCGGGGGGCGCGTGACCGCCGTGGAGGAACCCCTGGCGGCAGCGTTGGCCTGCCGGCCAGACGCCGCGGACACCAACGCCGATCTGGTCGTGGTGGACATCGGGTCGGGACGGACCGAGGTCGCACGGATCGCCGACGGCATTGTCGTGGCCGCGCACCACGTCAACGAGACCGGCCTGGTCGACCGCATCCCGGCGATCGCCGACTGCGTGCGACGCCTGCACCGTCCACGCGGCAGACGGCACCGGTTGTTGCTCACCGGTGGTGGGGCCATGACGCCCGGAATCGCCGCCCAGCTGGCCGCCCTGACCGGCCGGTCGGTCACCATGCCCGCCGATCCGTCGCTGGCCACGCTCACCGGCCTGCGGCTGCTGCTCACCGGCTGACGGGACCCGGACAGCCGTCCTCACGTCGCAGACGGCGACGCGAACTCTTCCCAACACCCCTCGGAGTTGTTCATGGACATCGAACGCGTCTCGCTACCCGGCATCGGAACATGCCGGACCTTCACCAGCGCTACCGGTCGCCGGGTGGGAGTCATCACCCACCACGCCGGTAGCCGCCGGGACCTCATCCACAGCAGCAGCGACGATCCCGACGCCAGTTGCAGCCTCACCCTGAACCGTGACGAGGCGATCGCCCTGGCCGGCCTGCTCGGCATCTTCGACATCGTCAACGCCGACGGCACCGGCGATCAGAAACCGGCGGGCGGCACGCCGGCACACTGAGCGCGACCGGCCGTGTTCCGCCCGGCGGCCACACCGACCGGATCCCGGATCCGGTGTGGCCGCCGGGCGGTGGTCAGCCCTGGCGCTGCTTCCCGGCCGGGCGCGCGGGAGCACCCCGAGCCGCCTGTCGTACCGGCTACCGCAGCGGGTCGAACGGGGCCAGCTGCGGCGGGGCCTCACCCTTGAGGATCGTCTGGGCCATCAGCTGCCCGGTGACCGGGCCCAGTGCGACGCCCCACATCCCGTGGCCGCCCGCCACGAACACCCGGGGAGCGGCGGTCGCCCCGACCAGCGGCAGGCCGTCGGGGGTGCACGGGCGCGAACCGACCCATTCGTCGCGCCGGTCGTCGAGGTGCACCCCGTGCAGAAACGGCCGCACGGCATCCACGATGGCCGCGATCCGGCGCGGGTCCAGGGGATCGCCGGGGCGCCGGAACTCCATCATCCCGGCCACCCGCAGACGGCCGTCCAGCGGCGTGCACGCCACCCGCTGCGCGGGAAAGTACAACGGTCCACTCGGCAGCCGCTCCGCCGGCACGCTGAAGCTGTAGCCCCGCCCTGCCTGCACCGGCCGCCGCACCCCGAAGCGCGCGACCAACTCCCCCAACGCCGCCCCGGTGGCGACCACGACGGCGTCGTGCCGGTCCTGATGTCCGGACCGGCACACCACGCCGACACTGCCGGGTTCCACCCGCAGATCGAGGACATCGCAGCCCTCCACGATCCGCCCGCCACGCGCACGTACCGCCGTCGCCAGCGCATCGACGAACCGTGGCGGGTCCAGATACCGCTGTCCGTAGATCTGGACGGCGGCCTCGACGCGGTCCGTCAGCACCGGCTCGACGACCCGCGCCCGCAGGCCCGGCACCGGATGGAACCGCACGTCCTGACCGGCGGCGCGGATCTGCTCCAGCTCGGCCAGCAGCCCTCGCCGGTCGCGTTCACGGGCATAGCAGGCCAGGAAGTTGGCCGCCTGGGTTGTCGTCGCGGCCACGCCTCCGGCCGTCAGCACGTCGAACGCCTCCAGTGACCGCTCGTTGAGCGGTACATAGGCGGCCATGCCACGCCGCCATCGCCGCGCGGTGCTGTGTGCGGCGAACGATGTCAGGAACCGCAGCAGATGCCGGTCGGCGCGCAGCGGCACATACACCGGCGACCGGGCGCTGAGCACCGCCCGCAGCCCGTAGCGCAGCACCGCCGGCTCGGGCAGCGGCGCCGCCAGCCCGGGCGTCAGCCAGCCCGCATTGCCCCACGACGCACCGGCGCCGGCGTGGCGACGCTCGTACACCGTGACCTGGACGCCGGCCTCCTGCAGGAACCACGCGGTGGACAGGCCGACGATGCCCGCTCCGATCACCGCCACCGTGTCCGGGGCGTGACCCACGAGCCCGGGACCGTCGTGTCCGGTCGACTGGGACGACATGCCGCTCCTCTCCACGATCCGGCGCCGGTGCCGTACCGAAGAATCCCCAGCATCGGCCAGCGACCAGCGGCATACACCACCAGCGGTCGGCAAACCTCGGGCCGGCGCGGTTGCCGGGCACCGGCAAACGTCGCCCCTGCTCAGCGGCACCACCGACGTCGGTGCCGTCCTCGAGCTTGGTGGCAACGGCTTCACCGTGGCACGACGGCCGGTCGAGTTCCGTAACAGCGTCGACGGCCCGAACCGGATGCTGCCGGAACACTTCGTCACCGCACGCTGTGACACCGGCGCCGGGCTCGGCGTCGTCGGCAGCAAGTACGAGGTGCTGCAGAACGAGGACGCGTTCGCGTTCCCGCAGGACCTCGTCGACCGCCACAACGTGCTCTGGGAGTCGGCAGGGGCGTTGCGCGGCGGCCGGAAAGTCTTCAGCGGCGCGAGCGTACCGCCGTGAACGTCACCTACCGGGCCTGGCAGGGCGCCGTGGGCCGATTGCGCAAGCATCATCGCGAGGCCAGGCAGCGCGATGGTGTTCGGTTCGGCGCCGGGCTGTCGCCCCGTGATCAGTGCGCTACCGCCGCGCGGCAGCGGTCCGCTGGCGTGCCGATTCGTATAGCACGACAGTCGCGGCGGTCGCCGCGTTCAGAGAGCTGGCGGACCCGGACATCGGGATCCGGACGACCTGGTCGCAGGCGTCACGCCAGCCGGCGCTGAGACCGGTGGTCTCATTGCCGATCAAGGTCAGCGTGGGGTGCGTGAAGTCGTACTCGGCGGCATCCAGTGGGCCGTGCTCATCGGTTCCCACGATAGTTATGCCGATGCCGTTGGCGCGGACGTCAGCGACCCAGGACATCACGGCCTGGTGTGAGGGCACCCGGACCACGGGTAGGGCGAACAGCGAGCCGGTGCTCGCCCGGACCGCCTTCGGGTCGTATACGTCGGCGGCATGGCCGGTGATGATGACCCCGGAGGCGCCGAAGGCGTCTGCGGACCGGACGAGGGTCCCGATGTTGCCGGGGCTGGTGGGCCGATCGAAAACGACGGTGAGCATGGCCGGCGCGGCCGGGATTCGACACAGGTCGTCCTCCGGCAGCGCGACCACGGCCAGCAGCTCTGGAACCGTGTCCGCCTTACCTCCCAGCTCGTGCATCAGTTCACGGGATACGGCGATCTTCTCGGCCCTGATTGTGTCCAGGGCCTCGCGTGCCCACCCGGACAGCTGAGCGCTGGCGTCGTAGAGCAGCTCTCGGATCTGCCAGCCGTGTTCGACGGCCATGGCGATCGGGCGCACGCCCTGCACGAGGAACTCACCGCGACGCTGCCGCTTGGTCCGATTCCGAAGCAGAGCCTCCCACTGCTGGAATCGTGCATTGCGGCCGTTCACCCGCAGACCCACCGCTATCCCACCTCCGTCGCACATGACCCACCCACGCCCCGCCTACCGCGCCGCGCGCGTCTACCCGGCGCTGTCGTTGGTGCCGTCTCCGTCCGGACCCGCAGAGTTCTGTCCAAGGCCTCGGCGGATCGCGATCTCTACGGGCGAGTACGCACCGTCGCTCCGCTCCAATTCGTACGGCGCGGCCGGCATCAGCGGCGGCTGGGCCATGAAGCGCGGCCGCGTCCCATGGTGCGGTTGCGCCGCGTGCACCAGGAACGGATGGCACAGGAAGACGTCGCCCGGCGACCCGGTGGCGAGGGCGAGTGGCCGGTGATCGGACGCCGCCACCAGGTCGGGCGCAAGATCCAGCCCGCTCGCCCCGTCCTCCCCGTGCTTCTCCAGCACCTTCGGCACGTCGAGGTGTGAGCCGACCCGGATCCGGGTCGGGGCGTCCTCCTCGCCGACCTCGCTGAACAGGAACAGCATCAGCAGCGCCCTGCCGCGGGAGCGCACATTCGTGAAGTACCAGCTCTCGCCCTCCGGCAGATAGCTGCCCTCGATGTGCCAGCCCGCGTCGTCCGGCTCCTCTTGGTGCGGGAAACGCAGCGGGAACGTGCCCAGCGAGTAGCGCGGCTCCCAGCGTCCCGCGCCGACGAGCAGGTCGTACGCGTGATGGAGGAACGGGGAGTTGGGAGCGGCGGCGAACGGCCCCTGCGCCATACCGGCCACCCAGTGCACGGGCTGTGTCCACGTCGCTGGATCGTCCGGGTCGCAGCCCGTCTCCCGCCACAGCAGCCCTGCGCAGTCCGCAGCCACGCGCGGCGCGACGGCGCCCTCCAACTTCACGAAACCGTCGCGAAGAAAGCGGGATACCAAGGTCGTGTCATCCATGCCCCCATCGTGCGGCGACATCGGTCCCGATCACCCGACATCTTCTGCGCCGCTTCTATCGGGTGTGAGGCAACAGCGGCGGCGCACGATCGGATCGAACCGCAGCGATCGGCCGCGACCGGTGCGCCTTCGACCAAGGTCGACGTCGGAAGAACGTCTGATGGTCTCGACCCAACCGACTCCACCGACGTCCTTCGAGGTCCGACAGAACATGCTAAATACCGCTATTCGGCACGAATGCAGCTCGACGAGGCACTCGGGCGAGCATTCCGGGCGGTCCACGGCGTCGGCCCCGATGGTGCGACGCGACGGAGGCACCGTCGCACCATCAGCTCAGGTTCCGCCTGACTGTCGAAGGGAGCGACACATGGACACCCGCATCGTCGACCATCCCGCGTTCCGGCTCGTGGGGCACGCCGCCCGCGTCCCGCTGATCCACCATGGCGTCAACCCGCACATCCAGCGGCATGTCGCCGCACTGCCAGCGGAGGAGCACCTGCGCTTGAAGGTACTCGGCAACACTGACCCGAGCGGCCTGCTCGCGGTCAGCGACGACCTCCACCCCGACCTCGACGACGGCAGCGAGCTGACCTACCTGCACGGGGTCGCCGTGTCCCCGGATACGCCGATCCCCGGCGGCCTCGACTTCATTGAGGTCCCGGCCGGCATATGGGTGGTCATCCGCACCGCCGGGCCGTATCCACAGACCCTGCAGAAGACCTGGGCCGCGGCCGCAGCCGAGTGGTTCCCTTCCAACCCATGGCGTCTACGGCCAGGCCCGGAGATCGTCGCAGCACTCAAGCCTACGAACGACTTCAGCACCTCGACCTGTGAGCTCTGGCTGCCCATCGAACCGGCGTGACGACCCGGCGAGCAGGTGGTCGAAGATGCCGTGTTCGAACGAGTCGAACACGGTGATCGCCAAGAAGCAGGCGCCGAGCGGGTTGGGTGGGTCGGGTTTCTCGCGGGCGTCCGCCCACTCGGCGATCGTGTGCCCGGCGCCCCACTCGAACCGGGCTACCTCTCCCGGTCGCAGGAGGCGCTCTCTCCTCGCGGAGCTCTCCACGAACTGGGCCTCGTCATCGAGCCGCACCCGTGCGGTGGTCGCGCCTTCGTTGATCAGTACACCCCCGGTCTGGAACCACAGCAGCCCGTTGCGCTCTCCGTTCCGTGCGAAGATCTGCGCCGGCGAGGCCGCTTCGGCCTGCGCCACAACACGATCGTCAAGCAGCCGCAGTACGTTCCCATAGGGCTTCCGATCGCGCGTCGCATCGACAGTGGAGTGACGTGGCTGCTGTGCGGGGTGAGGATGAGCCGTGGGGGTGGTTGGCGCGGCCGGGGTCAGAGCGTGTTGCGGTACGGCGGCATGAACCGCAGGCGGGGCATCTGGTCGGCGAGCACGCCGCCGTCGACGACGAGATGGGTGCCGGTGATGTACCGGCCGGCGTCGGAGGCCAGCAGGAGCAGCGCGCCGACGCAGTCCTCCGGGCGCCCGTAGCCGCCGCGGAGCGGGATCCGCTCGGCCCACGCCGCCTCGAAGGCCGCGCGGTCGAACGGGAACTCGCCGTCGATCGGGGTGGCGATCATGCCGGGCGCGATCGTGTTCACGGTGATCCCATGCGGGCCCAGCTCGGCGGCGAGCGAGCGGGTGAGTAGCTCGACGGCGCCCTTCGAGGCGTTGTAGTGGGCCAGCCCGGCCTCGGCGACAAGGCCGTTCTTCGAGGAGATGTTCACGATCCGGCCGGAGACCCCGTCGGCGATCATGTGCTCGGCGACGCGCTGCGCGAGGAAGAACACGGCCTCGACGTTGACCCGCATGACCGCCCGCCAGCCGGCGACGGTGATCTCGTTGAAGTGCTCCAGCGCGGCCACCCCGGCGTTGTTGACCAGGATGTGCAGCGGGCCGTGGGCGCGGCGCAGCTCGTCGGCCCAGGGCGCGATCGCCTCGGTGTCGGCCAGGTCGAATGCGTGCGGGTGGCAGGCCCGGCCAGCGGCGGTGACGGCAGCGACGGTCGGTCCGAGATCCGCGCCGGGGCGGTCGACCGCGATGACGTCGGCCCCGGCGCCGGCCAGACCGGCGGCGAACGCGGCGCCGAGGCCCCGGGCGGCGCCGGTCACCAGGGCGGTCCGGCCGGTCAGGTCAAACGCGGTCACGACAGCCCCAGCAGGTCCAGCGACGGGCGGTGGATCAGCCGTTCGATCTGCTCGGGGTCGAGCGGGTCGAGCCCCGGGATGCCGGGGACTCGGCCGACCGCGCGCAGCCCCTCGACTGAGGCGTCGACGGTGGTGAACGGGTAGTCGCTGCCGAACAGCAGCTTGTCCCACACGCCGTAGTCCTGGACCAGCCGGAGGCTGTGCCAGAGCTGGAACGGCCGGTAGTGCAGCGCGGACACGTCGGCGTAGACGTGCGGGTGCTTGCGGATGACCGCGATGCACTCCCCTTCGTAGGGGTGGCCGAGGTGGGCGAGGACCATGCGCAGCTCGGGATGGCGGATCGCGACCTCGTCGAGGTGTACCGGCAGCGCGTACCGCAGCGGCGCCGCGGACACGAAGGTGGTCCCGGTGTGCACGAGCAGCGGCAGCCCGTGCCGGGCCGCATAGGCGTACAGGTCGTCGTAGGCGGGGTCGGCGGGGTCGAACCCGGCGTACATCGGCATGAGCTTGATCCCGCGCAGCCCGAGGTCGGCGTGGCCGTGCTCCAGCTCGTCGCGCCAGCCGGGCTGGGTCGGGTCGAGGGCGAGGTAGCCGATGAGCCGGTCGGGCCGGGCGGCGACGTAGGCGGCGACGGCCGCGTCGTCGACCCACAGCCCGGATCGGCGGGCCTTGCCGCCGACGACGATCGTGCGGGTGTCGGGCGGCGCGGTGGCGGCGTACTCCGCCCAGCGCACGGTCAGGTCCACGTGACCGCCGTGGGCCCGGGAGGCCTCGGCGGCGAACGGGTCGCCGACGTGCTCCGGGCAGTCGAACAGGTGCGAGTGCACGTCGACGATCATCGGCGGTCCCGCTTCTCCCAGCCCTCGGCGAACATGTTCCAGAAGCCGTGGCTCGGCGGGTGCTCGGCGAAGACCTCGTCGTCGAGCTCGATGCCGAGTCCGGGCGCGGTCGGCAGCTCGATGTGCCCGCCGGTCATCGGCAGCGCGCCGCGCACCGCGTCGAACACGTAGTCCTCCAGCATGCCGTCGAACGTCTCCAGGATCTTGAAGTTTGGCATCCCGAGGACGGCGTGCACGGACGCGGTGGTGCACAGCGGCGAGTTGGAGTTGTGCGGCGCGACGACCATCGCGTGCTGGTCGGCGATCGCGGCGAGCTTGCGGACCTCGGTGAAGCCGCCGGCCATCGACAGGTCCGGCTGGATGATGTCGACCGCCTCGGTGGCGAACAGCCGCGCGTACTCGTAGCGGTTGTGGAAGTGCTCGCCGCCGGAGATCGGCATCGTCGCCCGGGCCCGCAGCTCGGCGTAGCGCTCGATGTGGGTCCACGGCAGCGGCTCCTCGAACCAGCCGAGGTCGAACGGCGCCAGCTCGTGAACGAGCCGCACGGCGGTGTGCATGGCGAAGCGGGCGTGTCCCTCGACGAACAGCTCCACGTCGGGGCCGACCGCCTCGCGGACCGCGGCGACGATCGCCACCGACCTGTGCAGCTCCGTGCGGGACAGCTCGCCGAGCCCGGCGCCGAACGGGTCGAACTTGAGGGCGGTGTAGCCGCGGGCCACGGTGGCGACGGCCCGTTCGGCGAAGGCGGCGGGCTCGCGGTCGCCGGTGTACCAGCCGTTGGCGTAGACCCGGACCCGGTTGCGGCAGGCCCCGCCGGTCAGCCGGTAGGCCGGGACGCCGAGTGCTTTGCCCATCAGGTCGTACAGCGCCTGGTCGACGCCGGAGAGCACGATCCCGCCGACGTCACCGCCGCGCAGGAAGTCGCCCTGGTACAGCCGCAGCCAGATCTCCTCGACGTCGAACGGGTCGGCGCCGATGAGATGGCGGGCGGCCATCGCCTCGGCGAGCTGGCAGGTCTCGCGTCCCCGGTACGGATGGGTGATCTCGCCGACGCCGCTGAGCCCGGCGTCGGTGTGCACGCGCACGTAGGAGAAGTCGCGCCAGGCGGTGCCGAGGCTGAGCGTCTCGACGCGGGTGATCCGGCCGGCCGGCCCGACCGGGCGGGTGGTGTCGACGGTCAGCATCGGCTCACCCGTTCCCCACGGCGCCACCCATGGTGGCGGTGCCGGCCAGCTCGGTGACGCCGCCCGCGGCGAGCGTGTCGCGGACCGCCGACCGGGTGGCCTCCAGGAGGTGGTCGACGTCGGCGTCGGTGTGCGCGTAGGAGACGTGGTTGCGCTTGAGGTTGAGCGGCAGCTCGAAGACGCCGTGCTCGGGCATCCGGCGCCGGTAGCCGATGAACATGCCCGCATCGTTGCGCAACAGGTCGTCGTATGTGCGGGGAACCGGCCCATCCATGAAGTAGCTGACAAAGACCGACCCGTGGCCGGTGACGACGGCGGGCACCCCGAGGTCGGCGAAGACCTCGGCGAGGCCGGCGCGGATCCGCTCGCCGAGCCGGTACACGTGGTCGTGGACCGGCTCGGTGCGGAGCTTGCCGAGGGTGGCGAGCGCGGCGGCGACCACGGCCGGGTGGCCGTTGTAGGTGCCGGCAAAGAACGCCGGCGCGCCGGGGCGGGTGCTGAACAGGTCCATCAGGTCGGCCCGGCCGCCCAGCGCGCCGATCGGGTAGCCGTTGCCGAGGGCCTTGCCGAGCGTGGTCAGGTCTGGGGTGACGCCGCTGATGCGCTGCCAGCCGCCGAGGTCGTGCCGGAAGCCGGTGATCACCTCGTCGAAGACGAGGACGCTGCCGGCGCGTGTGCACTCGTCGCGCAGCGCCTGCAGGAACTCCGGATCGGGCAGCAGGCAGCCGACGTTGTGCGGCACCGGCTCGACGATGACCGCGGCGATCTGCTCGCCGTGCTCGGCGAAGGCCGCGCGCACGGCCGGCGCGTCGTTGAAGCGCAGCACGAGGGTGGCGTCGAGGACCTCGGGCAGGATGCCGGTCGAGATCGGGTCCTGCACGCCGACCCGGTCGGGAGCGGAGATGACGTTGAGGCTGACCGCGTCGTGCCAGCCGTGGTAGCAGCCCTGGAACTTCACCACGAGGCGCCGGCCGGTGGCGGCGCGGGCGACCCGCAGCGCGTGGAACGTCGCCTCGCTGCCGGTGCTGGTCAGCAGCACCTGCTCGATGCTGGGCACCAGCTCGGCGAGGGTCTCGGCGAGCTGGACCTCGCCGTCGGTGACGGCCACGCCGCACAGGTCGAGGCGCCGGCCGGCCTCGGTGACGGCGGCGTTGACGTCAGGGTCGTTGTGGCCGAGCAGGGGCGGCCCGAAGGCCGCGTGATAGTCGGTGTACTCGCGACCGTCGGTGTCCCAGAAACGTGCACCCGCGGCCCGGGCGATCACCAGCTCGGTGAGCCCGGGGATGCTGCGCTGCCCGCTGTTGACGCCGCCGGGGATGACCCGGCGGGCGCGCTCGGCGAGCGTGGTGCCGGATGGGACCGATCGTGGCTTCACACCTAACTCCTCATCGGTGCGGTGCCATGGCCCAGCCCGGTCATGGCGCCGCGATGTCTTCCGCCGCACGAGAATTTCTGAACGCTGTTCGGTACTGCCAAACAGTGTTCAGCATCCTAAGCACGCCTGATCGACGGGGTCAACACGACGGGGGGCGCGGTTTTCGAACAGCTTTGTTACGCTGTTCGGCCTGGGCGAACAGCAGCGCGCGAAATGAGGACCATGAGCACCGACGAATCCGACAACGCCAGATACCTGGTCCGCAGCGTCAGCCGCGCGGCCGAGGTGCTGGAGGCGCTCTCCGCCGCCGCCCCCGGTCGCGGGCTGAGCGTGACCGAGGTGGCCCAGGCCTGCGGCCTGTCCAAGAGCACCGTCTTCGCCACCCTCTACACGCTGGGCCAGCACGGGCTGGCGGCGGCCGACGGAGAGGGGCTGAACCGGCGCTACCGGCTCGGCATGGCCCTTGCCCGGCTCGGCGTGCGGGCCCAGGAGCAGCTCTCGCTGCGCGACATCGCCCGCCCGGTGTTGAGCACCCTGACCGTGCAGACCGGGCTCAGCTCCCGGCTCGCCGTGCCCGAGGGCGCCCACGCGGTCGTCATCGACCAGGTCAGCAACGGCGAGCGGATCCAGCTCGACCTGCGGATGGGCACCCGCGAGCTGCCGCACTGCACCGGCCTGGGCAAGGCGCTGCTGGCCGAGATGAGCCCCGCGCAGGTCGCCGAGCTCATCGGCCGGGTCGGGCTGCCGAAACGCACCGACCACACGATCACCGACCTCGACTCGCTCCAGGCGCACCTGGACGAGGTCCGCACCGCCGGCTACGCCCTGGACGACGAGGAGGACGCCGACGGCGTGTTCTGCATCGGCAGCGCGCTGCGCGACCACACCGGCGGCTGCTGCGGCGCGATCAGCGTGACCGGCCTCAAGCTCGGCCTGCCCACCTGGCGCTACCAGGAGGTGGGCCGGCAGGTGCGGCAGGCCGCCGACGAGATCTCGGCCCGCCTCGGCCACGCCGATCACCGCGACAACGCTTGACACCGAGTTCACGGGCTGTTTAAAGTCCCGCCAACGTCACGACCAAGGTCGTGACCCTCTCGGGCGAACTAGCTGACTCCCGACGCGCCGCAGCCCCGGTGCCGGGACGTTCCGGTCAGCAGCTCCGCCGCCTGCGCGCCTCGCGCGTTTGCCCGACCTTCACCCCCAAAGAACCGCACCGCTGTGCGGCGGCGTCGCCGCACAGCTGGACCGCGAAGGTTGAGGCTTTCCATGGGTCAACCCGGCTCGCCCCCACCCGACCACGTCACGCCCGAGGACCGGATCCTCGCGGTGGACACGGTCGCCGCCCTCAACGCCATCCACCCGGCCCTGCTGACCGCCCGCACCATGGTCCGTGTCGCCGGCTACCGCACTCCCGGCGACGGCGGCGGCACGCTGCTGCGCTGGGACCCGGCCAGCACGGCCGCCGGCAACGGCGGCACCGTCCACAATCCCTACCGCCGCCCGGCCGGCCGCTGGCTGGCCGTGCACGCGGGCGTCGGCGACTTCCGGATGTTCGGCGTCTTCGGCCGCGACACGCCGGCCGACGACGCCCTCGACGCCATGGTCGGCGATCCTTCGATCCAGCGCGTCGAGGCCCACACTGACCTGCGATTCGTCAAGCGGCACACGTTCGGCCGCAGCGACATCGAGCTCGACTTCGGCGGCCACACCGTGCACACGGACGGCATCGAGCGCAACACCCACGACAACCCGTTCGGCGCGGTGCTGTACTTCCGCGGCACGCCGACCGGTGACCCCGTCGTCCACACGCTCACCGAGACCGTGCCGGAGCTGTCCGACGTGTTCCAGGTGCCCGACGCGAAGCAGTTCGCGGTCGGCCAGTGGTGGACCGCGACCAGCAACCCGCTCACCGGCGCCGACGAGCGCGAGCTGCAGAAGATGGTGCAGGTCACCCAGATCGTCGACGCCACCCACATCCGGGTCGGCTACCTCAACGGCTGGCAGCTCGACCCCGGGCGCACGGTCACCTGGCAGCGGGTCGAGCCGGTCCGCCGGGCGCACGTGCGCAACATGGTCTTCCTCGGGTTCGTCGCGTTCACCGGCGAGTACCCGGGATCCGGCCCGGACGACCGGGAGTACAGCGGCTCCCACCCGGTCGCCTACGAGTACGCGGTGCGCTGCGACGTGTCCGGCATCCACGCCACCGGCACGTGGTGGCCGGTCATCATGCGCCGCTGGTGCACCCACTTCACCACCGCGGGCTGCACCCTGAAGAACCCGCCGACGGTCATGTATGGCGGGGCCGGCTACCTCACGCAGCAGATCTACTGCCTGTACGGCCATGTCGTCGACTGCCGCAGCTCCAACGCCCGGCACCTCAACGACCTCACCGCCTCGGCGTACTGCACCGTGGAGAACTGCCACGGCGACGGCGACGACGCCGGCGGCAACCCGTTCACCACCCATGGCCAGTACGAGCACGACCTCGTCTTCACCGGCAACTCCGGCCTCATGGACATCGCCAACAGCGGCGGGCAGTGGGGCATCAGCGCCAAGCGGATCACGATCCGCCGGCACGTCTGCTCCTGGTTCGTCGCCGGCACCAAGATCACCGACCTGACCCTGGAGGACGTGCGGGTCATCGCCCGCTCCACGTTCGATCCGGCCGGGACGCTCCAGGTCAACGCCGACGGCATCCAGATGCGCGGCTGCTCGGCCCGGACGCTGAGCATCGCGCAGCGCTCGGCCCGATCCCGCCGGCCCAACATCATCGCCGACTGCGAGTTCGACCAGCCCGCCGGCACCGTCGTCCACCAGACGCCGGTCAGCAACCCGGTGCACTTCGTCCGGACCACGTTCCGCGGCCTGGACGGCGCGATCCTGCGCGGCGCCGGCCCGGTGCACTTCACCGACTGCGTGCTGACCGGCTCGCCCGGCGCGGCGCCGCTGCTGATCGGCGCCGCCGAGGTCGTCGTGCACGGCGGGACCCTGACCGACACCGGCATCGAGCTGTCGGCCGTGCGGGACCAGCGCCTGGTCGTCGGCGGCGGCGCGACCGTCACCGGCACCAACGCCCGCGGCGCGCTGCTGACGCGGGCCGCCGGCACCGGGCAGGTTCGCATCGAGCTCGGCGACTACCGCAGCACCGCCACGGGCGCGGCCACCGCGCACGTCCGCGTCGACACCGGCGTCAACCGGTACCGGGCCGTCGGCGCCCGCTTCTCCGGCGGCCGCCTCGTGCTCGCCGCGGCGGGCTTCGGCGGTACCTCCACGCTGCTGCACACCGGATGCGTCGAGGACGGGGTCGGCCGCGAGCTGCCCGCCGACTCCGCCCGGATCGTCACCACCGACAACCTCACCGTCTGACCGGCAGGAGACCCTTCCGATGGATCGCTCCGAATCGACGACCCGCCGCGCGCTGCTGCGCGCCTCCGGGCTCGGCGGCCTGGCCCTCGCCGGCACCGCCCTCGCGCTCTCCCCAGCCTCGGCGGCCCACGCCACCCCCTACTCGCCGGGCGACGACGCCGACCGGCTCAGCCCGATGCGCGACGCCGTCTTCCACGTCGGCTCCGTCGCGGCGCTGCTCGCTCTGCAGTACCGCGCCCTCGTCCCCGGCCAGCTCGTGCACGTCGACGGCCACCTCGCGGCCGGTGACGGCGGCGCCCGTCTGATGCGCTGGGACCCGGCGAGCAGCGCGCCGGCCAACGGCGGCACCGTGCTCGACCCGCAGCGCGACCGGCCCGGCCCGGGCCGCTGGCTGCAGGTCCACGACGGCGTCGTCGAGTTCCGGCACTTCGGCGTCTTCGACGCGAAGAGACCGGCCGACGCCGCGCTCGACGCGATGGTCGGCGACCCGTCGATCCACCGCATCGAGGCGCACACGGACCTGCACTTCGTGAAGCGCCACCGGTTCACCCGCAGCGACCTGGTGCTCGACTTCGGCGGGCACACCATGTCGACCGACGGGATCGAGGACGCCGGCCGCGACGACCCGTTCGCCGCCGTACTGTTCTTCCGCGGCACGGTCACCGACCAGGTCCACACCCACACCCTCACCGAGGCCGTGCTGGAGGGCTGGGACTCGTTCCAGGTCGGCGACTCCGCCGCGTTCGCGGTCGGTCAGTGGTACGCGGTCGAGGTCAACAAGCTCGCCGGCGCCTGGGAACGCGAGCTGCAGAAGCTCGTGCAGGTCACCCAGATCATCGACGGCACACACATCCGCATCGGCTACAAGAACGGCTGGGAGCTCGCCGCCGGCCGGACGCTGACCTGGACGCGGGTCGAGCCGGTCAGCCGGGTCCACGTGCGCAACCTGGTCTTCACCGGCAACGGCGGCGACCAGTACACCGGCTCGCACCCGATCGCCTACGAGTACGCCGTGCACTGCGACGTCGCCGACGTCGACGCCACCGGCTCGTTCTGGCCGGTCATCATGCGCCGCTGGTGCACCCACTTCCACACCGCCCGGTGCACGCTGAAGAACCCGACCTCGGTCACCTGGGGCGGCGCCGGCTACCTCACCCAGCAGATCTACTGCCTGTACGGGCACGTCGAGGACTGCCGCACGTCCAACGCCCGGCACCTCAACGACTGGACCGCCTCCGCCTACGGCTACGTCACCAACTGCCACGGCGACGGCGACGACCAGGGCCCGTTCGTCACCCACGGCCAGTACGAACACGACCTCGTCTACACCGGCAACTCCGGGCTGATGACGTTCGCCAACTCCGGCGCCGCGTGGGGCTCGGCGGCCAAGCGGATCACCGTGCGCAAGCACGTCTGCTCGTGGTTCGTGGCCCGGGTGAAGATCACCGACCTGACCCTCGAGGACGTCCAGGTGATCCGCAAGGCCGGCCTCGCCGGCTCCGGCATGCTGTGGGTCAACGCCGACGGCGTCCAGCTGCGCGGCTGCTCGGCCGACGACACGCTGATCATCTCGCAGCAGTCGAGCCGCTCCGGGCGGCCGAACGTCATCGAGGGCTGCGCGTTCCGGCTCGCCACCCCCGGCACGGAGGTGGTGCAGGCCGGCGTCACCGCTCCGGTGCACCTGGTGCGCACGAGCATCACCGGCCTCGACGGGCACGCGTTCAACGGGCCGGGACCGCTGTACCTGACCGGCACGACGCTGACCGGTGCCGCCACCGCCGCCCCGATCGCCGTCAAGGCGGCCGACGTCCGCGTCGAGGGCGGCACGCTCACCGACACCGGGATCCGGCTCGCCGGCGCCGCCGACCAGCGCATCACCGTCGGCGGCGGCGCGGTGCTCAGCGGTACCAACGCGGCCAAGGCCTTCCTGTCCCGCGCCGCGGCGACCGGCGCCGTCACCTGGGACCTCGGCGCCTACGTGAGCACCGCCGCCGACGGCGACACCGCCCACGTCACCGTCGAGTCCGGCCGCAACCGGTACTCGGCCGTCGGCGCCCTGTTCACCCGTGGCCGGCTGCGGCTGGCCGACGCGGGCTTCGGCGACGGCTCCTCCCTGCTGCACACCGCGTGCGTCGAGGAGGGCGTCGCCCGGTCGCTGCCGCCGGCCGGGCCGCGGGTCCGCGACACGGGCAACCTCAGCGTCTGACCACTGACCGGCAAGGAGAAGACGACGTGGAGCAGCAGGTGACGGTGGCGCTGGTGGGCGCCGGGAACCGGGGCCAGACGTACGCGCGCTGGGTGGCCGACCACCCGCAGCGGGCGCGGCTGGTCGCGGTCGCCGACCCGCGCCCGCACCAGCGCGGCCTCGTCGTGGCCGACAACCCCGGCGCCGCCCAGTTCACCGACTGGGAGGAGCTGCTCGGCGCCGGGGTCGAGGCCGACGCGGTGATGATCGCGACCCAGGACCGGATGCACGTGGCGCCGGCCGTGGCGTTCGCGCGGGCCGGTCACCACCTGCTGGTGGAGAAGCCGCTCGCGCCGACCGAAGCGGAGTGCCGCGAGATCGTCGACGCGGTCCGCGCCACCGGCGTGCTGTTCGCGGTCTGCCACGTGCTGCGGTACACCCCCTACACCGACCTGGTGAAGCGGGTCGTCGACGGCGGTGTGCTCGGCGAGATCGTCAGCGTCCAGCACCTGGAGCCGGTCGGCTGGTGGCACTACGCCCACTCGTACGTGCGGGGACCGTGGCGGCGGGAGGACCTCGCGGCGCCGATGCTGCTGGCGAAGTCCAGCCACGACCTCGACTGGATCAGCTACGTCACCGGCCGGCGCATCGCGCAGGTCGCCAGCTTCGGCGGCCTGCGCCACTTCCGGCCCGACCAGCGCCCGGCCGGGGCCACTGAGCGGTGCCTCGACTGCCCGGTCGAGGCCGACTGCCCCTACTCGGCGCCGAAGCTGTACCTGCCGCGGCTGCGCGAACGGGGTGCGGTGTGGCCGGTCAGCGTCGTCACCGACGGCACCGACGAGGCCGCGCTCCTCGACGCGCTGCGGACCGGGCCGTACGGGCGCTGCGTGTACAGCGGCGACAACGACGTCGTCGACCACCAGGTCGTGGCCATGGAGCTGACCGGCGGCGTCACCGCCACGTTCACCATGACCGCGTTCACCGAGCAGACCCACCGCCAGACCCAGCTGTTCGGCACCCACGGCATGCTCTCCGGCGACGGCGAGCGGGTGCGGGTGCACGACTTCCGCACCGACCGGATCGAGGTCCTGGAGACCGGCCCGGTCGGCGGGTCCACCGCCGCCGACGACCACGGCGGCGGCGACAGCGGGCTGATGGACGCCTTCATCCGCGCCGTCGCCACCGGCGACGGCGGCCACATCCGGTCCGGACTGGACCAGTCGCTCGCCAGTCACCTCGCGGTCTTCGCCGCCGAGGCGGCCCGGCACACCGGCACGGTCGTGACCGTGCCCGCGCAGTGAACCAATACACACGAGAGGAACTACTGATGCGAGTTCGCAGGTTCGCGCCGGTCGCGGTCGCCGCGCTGGTGGCCGGGCTGCTCGCCGCGTGCGGCGGCGGGTCCGGCGACAGCGGCGGCGGGTCCGACGAGAAGGCGTCGGTCACGATGTGGATCTACCCGGTCATCCCCGACCAGGCGGCCCACACCGCCTTCTGGAACGAGCAGGTCACCGCGTTCAAGACCAGCCACCCGAACATCGACGTGAAGGTCGAGATCTTCCCGTGGGCGAAGCGGGAGGAGTCCCTGACCACCGCGATCGCCGGCGGCAAGGGTCCCGACGTCGTCTACCTGATCCCCGACCAGCTCGGCAAGTTCAACAAGATGATCGAGCCACTGGACAGCTACCTGCCGGCCGACGCCAAGGCCGACTACCTCGACAACGTCAAGGCCGCCGTCACCCTCGACGGCAAGATGCTCGGCGCGCCGATCCTGACCAGCAGCAACCCGCTGATGTGCAACGCCAAGGTGTTCGCCGAGGCCGGCATCACCGCCTACCCGCAGACCTGGGACGACCTGCTCGCCCTGGCCCCGCAGTTCAAGGCCAAGGGCTTCGACGTCACCAACTACTACGCCGACCCGGCCGCCACCCTGAACCAGTCGTTCTACCCGCTGCTGTGGCAGGCCGGCGGCGACGTGTTCAGCAAGGACGGCAAGAAGGTCGCGTTCGACGGCCCGGAGGGCGTCAAGGCCCTGACCTTCCTCAAGCAGCTCGCCGACGGCGGCTACGTGCAGAAGGACCTGCTCACCAGCATCCCGGCCTTCGAGCAGACCAACGTCGCCAAGAACAAGGTCGCCTGCACCTGGCAGCACGTGCCGGCCGACGTCAAGACGTTCTGGGGCGCGGACAACATCAAGATCTTCCCGCCGCTGAAGGACGCCAAGAGCGTCGGCTACGGCACCGTCGGCAGCCTCGCCATGCTCAAGGGCAGCTCGACGAAGAAGGCCGCCGGCGAGTGGATCACGTTCGCCAGCCAGCCGTCGGTCACCTCGGCCTACGAGACGAAGAGCGGCTACTTCCCGGCGAAGAAGTCGGCCGGCACGCTCTACGCGTCGGACCCGATCAACAGCGCGATGGAGAAGACCCTCGCCAGCACCACGGTCGGCGCGCTGAACGAGAAGAGCCGCGAGGTGATGGGCGTGCTCGCGCCCGAAATCCAGGCGGCGCTGATCGGCAAGAAGACCCCCGAGCAGGCGCTCGCCGACGCGGCCAAGGCCGCGAACGCGCTGCTCTGACCCTCCGGTCCGGCCTGCCGCGGCACCCTCGCGGCGGGCCGGCTCCCTTGTTCACGGAAAGGACGGCGGATGGCCGAAACAGCACAGGTGGCCGAAATAGCACAGGTGCCGGCGCGGCGGACCCGGCGGGTGGTGGCCCGGCGCGAGGCCCGGTGGGGCCTGCTCTTCGTCCTTCCCGCGTTCCTGCTGTTCCTCGTGTTCCGGTTCGGCCCGGCGATCGCGGGGCTGGTGCTCGGCTTCATGGAGTACTCCATCGGCGCCGACGCCGAATGGACCGGGCTGGACAACGCCCGCCGCCTCGCCGAGGACCCGGTCTTCTGGCAGGCGCTGCGGGTCACCGTCGTCTACACCCTGCTGTACGTGCCGGTGACCGTCGCCGTCTCGGTCGGGCTGGCCCTGCTGGTCCGGCGCGGCTTCCGCGGCGTCGGCTTCTTCCGCTCGGTGTTCTTCCTGCCGGTCGTCACCAGCCTCGTGCTCGTGGCCACGATCTTCGCGTGGGTCTTCTCCAGCGACGGTCCGTGGTCGCGGATCCTCGGCTGGTTCGGGCTGCCCGACGACTCGTGGCTCGCCTCCACCACCCTGGTCCTGCCGGCGCTCGCCCTCGTCGGCGTCTGGTCGCACTTCGGCTACGGCATGCTCATCGTCCTGGCCCGCCTGCAGGACCTGCCGCGCGAGCAGGAGGAGGCGGCGCTCACCGACGGGGCCGGGCCGTGGCAGCGGTTCCGCTGGATCGTCCTGCCGCAGCTGCGGCCGGTGCTGTTCTTCCTGCTGGTGATCGAGACGACCGCCTCGTTCCAGGTCTTCGACCTCGTCTACGCGATGACCGGCGGCGGCCCGGCCCGGGCCAGCTACACACTCGTCATGGCCCTGTACGACCAGGGCTTCAAGTACTTCGACCTCGGCTACGCGAGTGCCATCGGCGTCGCGTTGTTCGTGCTCACGCTCTTCGTCGCGCTGATCCAGCGGCTGGCCCTCGGGAGGGACAAGTGACCGTCACGACCGCGCCCCGTCGACCCCGTCGGCCCCGCGCCTACCGCGCCCTGCAGCCCGGCCCGGCCGGCAAGGTGCTGCGCACCGTGCTGCTGGCCGTGGCCAGCGTCGTCACGCTGTTCCCCTTCTACGCGATGGTGGTCCTGAGCCTCAAACCGGCGGCGGCCGTCGAGTTCCCGGGCAGCCTGCTGCCGTGGCCGATCGACACCGGCGCCTACGGCAAGGTCCTGGAGGCCCAGAGCATCCTGCGCTGGCTGCTGAACACCGCGATCTACTCGGTCGTCAGCGTCGTGCTGGTGCTGCTGCTCGCCGCGATGGCCGGCTACGCGTTCGCGAAGAAACGCTTCCCCGGCCGGGAGACGATGTTCTGGTCCTTCCTGGCGATGGTGATGGTGCCGTACCACGTGACGCTCATCCCGACGTTCATCCTCATCGCGAAGGCCGGCGGCGTCGACACCTATTGGGGCCTGATCCTGCCCACCCTCGCCAACGCCCAGGCCGTGTTCCTGATGCGCCAGTTCATCCAGGGCCTGCCGGATGAGCTGTTCGAGGCGGCCCGCATCGACGGTGCGTCGGAGTGGCGGATGTTCACCCGGATCGTGCTGCCGTTGTGCAAGCCGATCCTCGCCACGCTGGGCGTGTTCGTCTTCCTGTGGCACTGGAACGACCTGCTCTGGCCGCTGATCATCGGGCAGAGCGGGGACATGCGCACGCTCACCGTCGGCATCGCCTCGCTCCAGCAGGAACAGGTGCCGCTCAACGTCATGCTCGCCGGCTCGGTGATCGCGTTCGTGCCCATCTTCGCCGCCTACCTCGTCGGCCAGCGGTACTTCACCGAGGGCGTCACGATGTCCGGAATCAAAGGATGAGACCCGTGTTCAGCAGCGAAACCGAACTGGAGGACCGGCTCGCCCGGCCGTCGCCGGCGCTCGTCGCCGACCTCGCCGAGGGCGCCGGCGACCTCGTCGTCCTCGGCGCCGGCGGCAAGATGGGCCCGTCGCTGTGCCGCCTGGCCCGCCGCGGCCTCGACGCGGCCGGGCGCACCGGCGACCGGGTGTACGCCGTGTCGCGCTGGTCCGACGAGAAGGCCGCCGCGGCGCTGGCCGCCGACGGCGTCGAGCCGGTGCCGTTCGACCTGCTCGGCGACCGCGACCTGCGGGAGCTGCCCGACGCCAGTGACGTGGTGTTCATGGTCGGCGCGAAGTTCGGCACCTCGGCCGCCCCCTACCTGGCCTGGGTCGTCAACGCGGTGCTGCCTGCCGCCGTCGCCCGCCGCTACGCCGGCGCCCGGATCGCGGCGTTCTCCACCGGCAACGTCTACCCGCTCGTGCCGGTCGCCTCCGGCGGCTGCGTCGAGGACGACCCGACCGGCCCGGTCGGCGACTACGCGATGAGCTGCCTCGGCCGGGAGCAGGTGTTCGCCCACGCCGCCGCCACGAGGGGCACCCCGGTGACGGTCCTGCGGCTCAACTACGCGGTCGACCTGCGCTACGGGGTGCTCGCCGACGTCGGCCAGGCCGTCCTCGCCGGCACGCCGATCGACGTCACCACCGGCCACGTCAACGTGGTGTGGCAGGGCTACGCCAACGAGGTCGCCCTGCGCTCCTTGCACCACGCCAGCACCGGCGTGTTCACCCTCAACCTGACCGGCCCGGAGACCGCCCCGGTGCGCCGCCTCGCCGCCAGGTTCGGCGAACGGCTCGGCCGGCCGGTGACCATCACCGGCACCGAGGCCCCCGCCGCGCTGCTCAACGACGCCACCCGCTGCCACGCACTGTTCGGCTATCCGGACGTGCCGCTCGGCACCCTCGTCGACTGGCAGGCGGACTGGCTCGCCGCCGGCCTGCCCACCTCGGGCAAGCCGACCAAGTTCGCCGTCCGCGACGGGAGGTTCTGACCGTGGGCCTTGATCTGCTCCGGTCGGGCACCGTCATCCCGGCGCACCCCCTCGCCCTCACCGCTGGCCGGGCCCTCGACGAGCGGCGGCAGCGCGCGCTCACCCGCTACTACCTGGCCGCGGGCGCGGGCGGCGTCGCCGTCGGCGTGCACACCACCCAGTTCGAGATCCGCCAGGCCGGGCTGCTCGCACCGGTGCTGGCGCTCGCCGCCGAGGTGGTCGACGCCGAGGCAGGCCGTCCGGTGGTGAAGATCGCCGGGGCGTGCGGCGACACGGCACAGGCGGTCGCCGAGGCCGAGCTCGCCGCCGGCCTCGGCTACGACGCCGTGCTGCTGTCGCCGGTCGTGCCGGGCGCCGACGAGGCCGCCCTGCTGGAGCGCGCCCGGGCGGTGGGCACGGTACTGCCGGTGGTCGGCTTCTACCTCCAGCCCGCCATCGGCGGCCCGCGCCTGTCCACGGCGTTCTGGCGGGCGTTCGCCGACCTGCCGTCGGTCGTGGCGGTCAAGCTCGCGCCGTTCGACCGGTACCGCACCCTGGAAGCCGTCCGCGGCATCGTGTCCGCCGACCGGGGCGAAGAGGTCGCCCTCTACACCGGCAACGACGACCACATCGTCGGCGACCTGCTCGGCCGGTTCGCCGGGCGGCGCTTCGCCGGCGGCCTGCTCGGCCAGTGGGCTGTCTGGACCCGCGCCGCGGTGGCCATGTTCGACCGGGTCCGCGCGGCCCGCGACGGCGACGCCGTCACGCTCGCCGAGCTGACGGATCGCGCGGCGGCGGTCACGGACGCCAACGCCGCCGTGTTCGACGCCGCCAACGCCTTCCGCGGCTGCATCGCCGGCGTCCACGAGGTGCTGCGCCGGCAGGGGCTGCTCGCCGGCGTGTGGTGCCTCGACCCGGACGAGGGGCTCTCCGCCGGCCAGGCCGAGGAGCTGACCCGGGTCGCGGCCGCCTACCCGTGGCTGACGGACGACGACTTCGTCGAGGAGCACCGCGATGCCTGGCTCCGGTGACGCGCCACGGCTGCCGGTGACCGTCGTGTCGGTGCCGCCCGCCCTGCGCGACCAGTTCTTCCCGGCCGAGGTCGGCGCCCGGCTGGCCGAGGTCGCCGACTGCGTCCTGGTGGACGACCACGCCGCGGCGGCGCAGTGGCTACCCCGCGCCGAGGTGCTCGTCACCGCGTGGGGCTTCCCGCGGCTGGACGCCGGCCTGCTCGACCTGGCCCCGCGGCTGCGGCTCGTCGCCCACACCGGCGCGTCGGTCAAGCCGTTCGTCACCGACGGGGTGTTCGACCGGGGCATCGCCGTCACGCAGGCGGGACAGGGCATGGCCCGGTCGGTCGCGGAGGTCGCGCTGGCCTTCACGCTGGCGCTGCTGCACCGGCTGCCCCGCTTCGACCACGCCCTGCACGCGGGCGCCGCGTGGGACGCCGCCGAGCAGGCGCCGCCGCGTGACGAGATCCTCGGCTGCCCGGTCGGTGTCGTCGCCGCGTCGCGGACCGGCCGCGCCTACGTCTCGCTGGTGCGCGCCCTGGGCGCCGAGGTGACGCTGGCCGACCCGACCCTCTCCGCGTCTGAAGCGGCCGCGCTCGGTGTGCGGCTGGCCGGGCTCGACGAGGTGCTCGCCGGCAGCCGGATCGTCGCGCTGCACGCGCCGGTCCTGCCGGAGACCCGGCACCTGCTCGGCGCCCGCGAGCTGGCGCTCCTGCCCGACGGCGCCGGCCTGGTGAACACGGCCCGCTCCTGGTTGGTCGACGAGGCGGCGCTGGTCGCCGAGCTGTCCACCGGCCGCATCGACGCGGCCCTGGACGTCTTCGACGACGAGCCACTGCCCTCCGGGCACCCGCTGCGGGCGCTGCCGAACGTGCTGCTCACCCCGCACCAGGCCGCCGGCACGGTGCAGGGGCGGCGCCGTCAGGGCGCGATCGTGGTGGAGGAGATCGCCCGGTACGCCGCGGGGCGGCCGCTCGCCCACGCGGTGACCCGGCAGCTGCTCACCCGCATGGGCTGACCGTGCACCGCCCGGCCATCCCCGCCGACGAGCCGTCGCTGCGCGCCCTGTGGTCGACGGCCTTTCCCGACACGGACGTCTTCCCGCTGTGGGCCGGCGACCCGGGGCGCTTCCCCCGCACGTTCGTCGCGGTGGACGCGGCGACGGTTCTGGCCGCCGTCTACTACCTTCCTCGTCGGCTGCGCGCCGCCGACGGCGCTGTGCACCTGGTCGGCGGGATCGCGAACGTGGCGACCCTCCCCGCGGCCCGCGGCCGCGGCCACGCCCGCCGCCTGCTCGACCTGGCTTTGGCCGCGATGACGGCGGACGGCTGTTCCTGGTCGCTGCTGTTCACCGGTACCCCGGACGTCTACCGCGGCAGCGGCTTCGAACCGTTCACGCTGCGCTACCCGACCGGCACACCGGCCCCGGCCGGTCGCACCGCCGAAGCGGCCTCACCGTCCTCCGGCTGGACGATCGGTCCCGGCTCGCTGGCCGAATGGAGCAGGCTTGCCGCAGCCCACCGGGCGTTCAACGCCCACCGCTCACTCACCACCGTCCGGACCGCCGACGACTGGAACCGCCGGGTGCCCGTCTGGTACGCGCCGCCGGCCGAGGTGCTCGTCGCCCACCGGCGCGGCCGCCTCGGCGGGTACGTGGTCCTGCGCCGCACGGCCGGCGAGGTACAAGTCCTGGAGGCTGCGTGCCGGCCGGGCCGGGAGGACGCCCTCGGCGCCCTGTTCGCCGCCGTCGCCGAGGACGCCCGCGCGGCGGGCGTGCAGCGCTGCACGGCCCGGCTGCCCGCCGACCCTGCGGTCGACGCGGCGCTGCCCCGGCTGCTGCGCGACCCGGTGACCGAGACCGACACCACTGGGATGCTCCGGCCCCTCCACGCCGCCCCGGAGCTGCTCGCCGCGATGACCGCCGCGCCGGGGGCGTTCCACTGGCCCGGTGACTACCTGTGACGTTCGGGCACCGGCGGAATCGCCCGCGGTCGCCGGGTAGTGCGGCGGAACAAGCGCAGCCTCACCTTTGTCCCGATGGTCGACGGCTAATACTCCAGCCCGGGTTCGTCATCTAGGTACGGGCATCGATGACTTGGTGGCGTCGGTAGTGGCTGAGTTTGGCTCGGGCTTGGTGGCGGCGTCGCCGGCTGTTCGCGGGCCGGTGCCTGGATGGCGATCCAGGCCCAGTCGTAGTCGCGTTCGCCTCTCGCGCCGGCGCCGGCGGACAGCCGCTGCCGTGCTCGGGTCGGCAGGAGATCGGCGACGACGGTGTCGGCGCGGACGTCGCCGGCGGTGGCGAGGATGACGTGGCGGCTACCTGGGCTGGCTGGCGAGGCGCTACTACCCCACGTTCCAGCCGGTCGGCGACACCCCCAACGTGGGCGTGTGGAGCCTCGGCGCCCGGTCGTTCAACGCGCCGGTCCTGCAGAACCCCGCGCACGCCAAACGGGTCGACCCGCAGGAGTCGATCAGCATCCAGAACACCGGGACGAACATCAATGTGCCGGCCCGGCAGTTCAGCCAGCCGGTCGGCGGGCAGACCAACCCACTCTTCGTCGGCCTGGTCAACGAGTACACCACCCGCATGCAGACCGTCTCCGACGAGCTGCGCAATCAACCCGCAGTCGTACAACCAGAGCAGCTCCTACGTCGCGGACTGCATCACGTCGAGCACCCCGGGCGCGCCCGGCGACATGATGGGCAACTGCCTGCACTACCTGGCCAAGCAGCGCGCCGCCCAGCTCGCCGCCCAGTACACGCTGCACTCGCAGCGGCTCGCCGCCGGCGCCTACACCGAGGGCATCCCCGACGTCGAGGCCGTGGTGACCGCACTGCGCATCGCGGAGCGCGCCGCCCGCGTGTAAACCCGTTCCCCCTCGGGTGGGTCCGGCCCCGGCCGGGCCCACCCTCGTCCGGCGCCGGTCCGGACACCGCGGTCGGGCTCAGCCGAGGAAGCCGTGCAGAGCCCGCGGTGAGCGACGACCGAGCTTCGGTGGCGAAGCAGGGCCTGCGTCGCCGGAGCCGGCTTCCTATCTGTCGGCTTCGTCGGGTCGTTCCGGGCGGGCCGCCACGACCCGGCACAGCAGCGCCGCGACGGCGCCGGTGACCGCGCCGACGATCGTCCCGGTGACGAGGCTGGACACCGCCGCGGCGCCGCGCACGACGCCGCGCTGCACCGTGGGGTCCACGTCGGCGAGGTTCCCGCCGAGGGTCGGGGTGACCCCGTCGAAGGCGGTGTCCCACAGCAGTTGATGGCCGGCGGCGAGGAACACGCCGTAGAGCGCGCCGATGACCAGGACGGTCACGAACGGGCGCGGCGGCCGCTGCCACAGCACCGCTGCGATCCAGCACAGCGGGGGGAGGAAGACCAGCAGTCCGTTGACGAGGCTGCCCTCCTCGACGACGCCGAGGTCGTGCAGCACGAGCCGGGGCGCGGCCAGTGCGGCCAGGCCGACCAGCACCGGCCAGGAAAACCCGAGCATCCGGCGCGGCCGGCTCATCGCGCGGCCTCCGCGGCGACGCTCGCGCGAGCCGTGTCGCGGGCGAAGCGCAGCAGCGCGGTGAAGGCGAGCACGGCGGTGACCGCGCCGCCGGCGAGACGGACCCGGTGCCCGGCGACGAACTCGTCGGCCACCTGCCGCAGGTACTGCGGGGAGTGGGTACCGACCGGGTCGACGAACATGATCTCGTTGCGGGGCCAGAAAAACACCGCGGAGAACAGGAACTCGCAGGTGATGAAGGCCCCGGCCGCGCCGGCGATCCACCACCGCAACCGCGGGTCGCGCCAGGTGAGCAGCACCGCGGCGAGGCTGCTGAGCACCACTGTGGCGCCCAGCGGCGGGAAGTAGTCGCTCGGGCCGCCCGCGACCATGAACTCGCGGGCCCGTTCCAGCGACGCCGGGGCGTCGCCGAAGATGTTCGGGTAGAGCATCACCGTCTCGGCAGCCACGCCACCGAACGACAGCATCGCGGTCCACACCAGCACCACGAGTGTGATCCAGGTCAGTTTGGTACGGGACACGTTCGGGTCCTCCTGTGTCGTCGCGCCGTTGCCGGGCGGTCCCCGGTGGTCGTCCACCATGCTGTGGTGCGCCGGCGTCGCCGTCTGCCGCCTGCGGGAGCGGACCGGCGTCGCTTCCTGACGTACGCGGCGGCGCGGGCCTGACGCTCCACGGCGACAGCGGCCGCCCGGCATGCCGTTTACGCTGCTGGTGTGCGTTGCCGACCCACCCGCACCGACGCGCTGCTCGGTGTCGCCACCTTCTGCCTGGTCGCGGCGGCCGTGATCACCGACGGCGGGCCACCCGGCCGGGCGGTGCTCGCCTACGGCTTCGCGGTCGGCTTCGGCGGGCTGCTGCTGTGCAGCCGGCAGTGGCCGGTCCCGGCGCTGCTGGCGACCGCGGCCGGCATCGTCGGGTACTACTGGCTGGACCTCCCGGCGATCGGCCTGGCGGCGCCGACCGCCGCCGTGCTGTACACGGCGGCGGAGCGCGGCCGGGCGGTGCCGGCGACCCTCGTCGGCGGCGGGCTGCTGGCGCTGTCGGTGGCCATGCGGCTGGCGGAGGGCGACGCCGTCTCGATCGTCGTGGGCTTCGACCTCGGCTCCGAGGCCGCGCTGATGCTCGCCGTCATCGCCCTCGGCGACGCCGTGCGCAGCAGGAGGTCGCTGCGCGCCGAGATGGCCCGGCAGGCGGTCGCCGCCGTCGAGGACCGCCGCCGGGAGACCGCCCGGCAGGTCGAGGCGGAGCGGCTGCGGATCGCCAGGGAGGTGCACGACACCCTCGGCCACACGATGTCGGTCATCACGCTGCAGTCGGCGGTGGCGCAGGAGGCTCTCGCCGACAACGCACAGGACCAGGCCAGGACCGCGCTCGCCGCGATCAGCTCGGCCGGTGGCAGCGCGATGGGTGAGCTGCGCGCCACCCTGCACACCCTGCGCCGCGACTCCGGTACCCGCGAACCCGCACCAGGCTTCGACCAACTGCACACCCTCGTCGACGGGGTGCGCCGCAGCGGCCTGCCCGTCGAGCTGACCGTCACCGGCCGGGTCGATGCGCTGCCCGCCGTCGTGGGCACGACCGCCTACCGAATCGTCCAGGAGGCGCTCACCAACACCCTGCGCCACGCACACGCCAGCCAGGTGCACGTCACGGTGCGGGCGACAGGACCCGGGCTGTCGCTCGAGGTCGTCGACGACGGCCACGGCGCACCGCCCGGCGCACCGCTGGACGGCAACGGCCATGGACTGCGGGGCATGACCGAGCGGGTCTGCCTGCTCGGCGGCACCGTCGAGGCCGGCAACGGCGAGCGCGGCGGGTTCCGGGTCCACGCACGCCTGCCGCTGGCCGGGAGCGGCGCATGACGGACATCCAGGTCGTCATCGTCGACGACCAGCACCTCGTCCGCGCCGGGCTGCGCGCGCTGCTCGACCGCGCACCGGACATCACCGTCGTCGGCGAGGCCGGTGACGGCGCCGCGGGTCTGCACATCGTGCGCGCCGCGCGACCGGACGTGGTGCTCATGGACGTCCGCATGCCCGGCACGGACGGCATCGAGGCCACCCGCCGCATACTGGCCGACCCGTGCCTCACCGACGTCCAGGTCGTCATGCTGACCACCTTCGACGACGACGAGTACCTCTTCGAGGCCATCCGGGCCGGCGCGGCCGGCTTCCTGCTCAAGGACACCCCGCCCGACGCCCTGCGGGCCGCCGTGCGCACCGTGGCCGGCGGCGACGCGCTGCTCTCCCCCGCCGTCACCCGGCGCGTCCTGGCCGCCGCGGCCCGCTCCCCCGTGCCGGACCTCCGGCGGCTCGCCGGGCTCACCGACCGCGAACGCGACGTCCTCGCACAGGTCGGTACCGGACGGTCCAACGCGGAGATCGGCGCCGCGCTGCACCTCAGCCCGGACACCGCCCGCACCTACGTGAGCCGCCTGCTGACCAAGCTGGACGCCCGCGACCGCGCCCAGCTCGTCGTCATCGCCTACGAAACCGGACTCGTCACCCCCGGAAGCTGCTCACCACGCCTCACGGCCCAAGAGAGAACAGATCACCCTCCACAAAGGACGAAAGGTCCTAGTACGGCAGCCGCCGATCGGGATCATGGCTGAAGGTCGGCGACGCGACCTTCCCGACCACCGCCACCGGCTACCGCCGGCTGCTGGCCTGGACCCGCGGCTTCGGCATCCTGGACCGCGCCGGCGTGGAAGGCACCGGCTCCTACGGCGCCGCACTGACCCAGTTCCTACGCCGCCACCAGATCGCCGTGATCGAGGTCAACCGACCCGACCGCGCGGCCCGCCGCCGCCATGGCAAGACCGACACCGTCGACGCTGTCGCCGCCGCACACGCCGTGGTGCCCCAACGGGCCACAACCACCGCCAAGACCGTCGACGGACCGGTGGAGATCCTGCGCCTGCTCCGCCTCGCCCGAGCTTCCGCGGTGAAGTCCCGAACGCAGACCATCAACCAACTCAAGGCCGTCATCGTCAGCGCCGACCCGGCCCTACGACCAGCTGACCGGCTGCACCAACGCCGCCCTGATCCGCCGCTGCGCCGACCTGCCAGACAGCAGCCCCACCACATCGCGCTCGCCAGAGCCCGCACCGACCAACGCACCCGCGACTACCTCGACCGACGCACCGCCCAAGGCCGCACCCGCCGCGAAGCCATCCGCCGCCTCTAGCGCTACATCGCCCGCGAGATCTACCACCTCATCCAACAACTCAACCCGGCAAGCCAAACCCCACGAACCGCTTGACAACCTGGGGCATCGGCGCCTCCGCGCCTCTTGCGGACACTTTTTCTATGGCTTAGCCTAAGCCCCGGATTAACGGACGAAGGTCATCACCCTCACTCGAGCGCCGGGCGGCTGCCCGTGGCACGAACACCGGCCCGCCCCGCTTCCTCCCGCCCGAAAGGAACACCCCGCGATGAGACGACCCTGGCTCGCATCCGTCCTGGCGATCGGGCTGCTGGCCCTCGCCGGCTGCTCCGGCTCCGGCGGCGACACCTCCACCGACCCCAAGAAGCTCACCGTCTGGATCATGGGCGACAGCTCCACCCACTTCGACGAACTGGTCAAGCCGTTCACCGATAGGTCCGGCATCGCCGTGGACACGGTCGCGATCCCGTGGGACTCGATCGACCAGAAGATGACCACCGCCGTCGCGTCCGGCAAGGGGCCGGACGTCGTGCAGATCGGCGTCTCGAAGCTGCGCACGTTCGCGAGCTCCGGCGCGCTGCTCAAGTTCGACGACAAGGCCCTGGCGGACCACCCGAACCTGGCCTCGGACAAGTTCCTCGACGGCGTCGCCGGGAAGGCGACCGCGGTCGGCGGCGACGTGGTCAGCGTCCCGTGGATCAGCGACACGCGGGTGCTGTTCTACCGCACCGACATCCTTGCCGCGCAGGGCATCACCGCGCCGCCGGCGACCTGGGACGAACTACGCGCGGACGCCAAGACCCTCGCCGGCCGCGGCAAGGGGCAGTACGGCTACTACATCCCGCAGTGGGACAGTGCCCTGCCGGTCATCATGACCTGGGGCCAGGGCGGCCGGATCGTCGACGGTGCGGGCAAGATCGGCTTCAACACCCCGGAGTTCGGCAAGGCCGTCGACATCTACACCGGCCTGTACGCGGACAAGAGCGTGCCCACGAACGCGGACTTCGACCAGGTCCAGGGCTTCACCTCGGGCACCGCGCCAATGCTCGTGTCCGGACCATACCTCGCCAGCGCGGTCACCGCCGCCGCGCCCGACCTCAAGGGCAAGTGGGCTGTCGCCCCGATTCCCAGCGGTACCGCGAACACCTCGCTCCTGGCCGGTTCGAACCTCGGCGTGTGGGGCAACACGGGCAACCGGGACGGCGCTCTGCGGCTGCTCGACTACCTTTCGGAGCCGCAGACCCAGGTCACCTGGTACAAGCTCAACGGTGATCTGCCGACGGTCAAGGCCGCGCTCAGCGACCCGGCGCTGACCGCCGACCCGCTGGTGACGGTCTACGCCAAACAGCTGTCCACCGCCAAGCTGCTGCCGCTGGTCCCGAACTGGGACGGAGAGACCGGCAAGGCGCTGCTGGACGCCCTGAACTCCATCGTCCTGACCGGCGCGAACCGCGACACCGCCCTCAAGGGCCTGTACAGCGCCACCGACGGCACCTCGGTCAACTGACCCCGCCACCGTGGGCGGGATGCCCGCCGTCCCGCCCACAACAGGAGCCCGCATTGAAACCTCGTCTTGCACCGTACGCGTTCATCGCACCGGCGATGGTGCTGCTGCTGGCCTTCGGCGTGCTGCCGATCCTGGTCGCGCTGCTGGTCAGCCTCACCGACATGAACCTCGCCGGCCTCGGCGACCGGTCCCGGATCAGCTTCGTCGGCGCCGACAACTACCGCCGGCTGTTCACCGACCACGAGTTCTGGCAGTCGCTGACCAACACCGGCCTCTTCGCCGCCGTCGGCGTGCCCTCGGTCATCGTCCTGTCCCTGATCGTCGCGCTGCTGCTGAACCGGGCCGACAACCGGTACTTCCGCGCACTGCGCGCGTTCTACTTCATGCCCGCCATCACCGCCATCGTGGCGATCTCGCTCGTCTGGGGGTACCTCTACAACACTCAGTTCGGCCTGTTCAACTACCTGCTGTCGGCGGTGGGACTGCCCGAGGTGCGGTGGCTCAGCGACCCGGTGTGGGTGAAGTTCTCGGTCGCGCTGGTCGCCATCTGGCGCGGTACCGGGCTGAACATCATCATCTTCCTGGCCGCCCTGCAGAGCGTGCCGAAGGAGTACCTCGAGGCCGCGGCGCTCGACGGCGCGGGCGAGCTGCGCAGAACAATCTCGATCGTCATCCCGCTCCTGCGCTTCGCGATCTTCTTCGTCATGATCACCACCGTCATCGCCTGGCTGCAGTTCTTCGACGAACCGTTCGTGCTCACCAAGGGCGGGCCCCTGGGCGAGTCGACGAGCATCTCGTTGTTCCTGTACCAGAAGGGCTTCTCCACCAGCCAGTTCGGCTACGCCAGCGCCGGCTCGGTGGTGCTCTTTGCGGTCATCGCCGCAGTGACGCTGTTCCAGCTGCGGGTCGGGAGGGCCGATGCCGAGGCGTAGGGGCCTGACCTTCGCGATCGGTGCCGTGCTCGGCGTCGGCGCGCTGGCGACCGCGTTCCCGTTCGCGTGGATGGTCTTCGGCTCGGTGAAGCCGCGCCGCGAGTCGGTCGCCTACCCGCCGCGGGTCCTGCCGGAGCAGCCCACGCTGGACTTCTTCCGGCAGCTCTTCGACGAGCTCGATTTCGGCCGATACCTCGCCAACACCATCGCCGTCGTACTCATCGGCATGGCCGGCGTCATCCTGATGGCAATGGCCGGGTACGGCTTCTCGAAGTTCCGGTTCCGGGGCCGTGAGCCACTGTTCTTCCTGGTGCTCGTCACGATGATGATCCCGGTCCAGGTGACGATGATCCCCACCTACCTGATCCTCAACGGGCTGCGGCTGACCAACACGCTGGTCGGCATCGCGCTGCCCGGCCTGGTCTCCGGGTTCAGCGTGTTCCTGTTCCGGCAGTTCATGTCCGCCATTCCCACCGAGATGCTCGAGGCGGCCCGCATCGACGGCGCCGGCGAGGCGCGGATCTTCTTCCGCATCATCCTGCCGCTGTCCAAGCCGATCCTGGCGGTGCAGGTCGTGCTGACGTTCATCGCCGGGTGGAACAGCTTCCTGTGGCCGCTGATCATCGCCAACGACGAGAACCTCTACACCCTCTCGGTCGGGGTGTCGCTACTGAACCGGCAGATCGCCACCAACCCGTCCCTGCAGATGGCCGCCGCGACCCTCATGGTCGTGCCGATCCTCGCCGTGTTCGTCGTCTTCCAGCGCTTCATCGTGCAGGGCTTCACCATGTCCGGCCTCAAGTAAGGGCAGTCTCTCTATGCGCAAGCGACTCACCGGCTTCGTCCGCGCCGACGGCGCCCGGCTGCTCGACGGCGCGGGCAATCCGCTGCTGCTGCGGGGCATCGGCCTCGGCAACTGGCTGCTCGCCGAAGGGTACATGTGGAAATTCGGCGACGAGATGAGCTCACCGCGGCAGATCGAGCACCGCATCGAGAAGCTCGTCGGGCCGGACCGCGCCGCCGAGTTCTGGACCCGCTTCCGGGCCGCGTTCATCACCGAGGCCGACATCGCCGAGATCGCCGCGCTCGGCTTCGACCACGTCCGGCTGCCGCTCAACTCCCGCGGCCTGATCGACGACGCCGGACAATTCCTGCCCGACGGCTTCGCGCACATCGACAACCTTCTGCACTGGTGCGAGCGGCACGACCTGTGGGTGCTGCTCGACCTGCACGGCGCGCCCGGCGGGCAGACCGGCACCAACATCGACGACTCACCCAATGGGCAGCCGGAGCTGTTCATGGACGAGCGGTACCGCTGGATGACCGTCGCGCTGTGGCAGGAGATCGCCCGCCGCTACCGGCACAGCACCGTCGTGCTCGGCTACGACCTGCTCAATGAGCCCTTGCCCAACGAGTGGCAGCACGTGTACCCCGCCGAGCTGGTCGAGTTGTACCGGGAGCTCACCGCCGCGATCCGGGCGGTCGACCCCGATCATCTGCTGGTCTACGAGGGCTCACACTGGGCTACGAACTGGTCGATCTTCACCGACGTCATCGATCCGAACTCGGCGCTGCAGTTCCACCGCTACTGGTGCCCGCCGGACCGCTCCAGCATCCAGCAGTACCTCGACGTCCGGTATCGGCTCGGGCTGCCGATCTACATGGGAGAGGGCGGCGAGAACACCTCCGAGTGGATCTACACTGCGCACCGGCTCTACGAGCAGCACGGCATCAGCTGGAACTTCTGGCCGTGGAAGAAGCTCGACACTCACACCTCGCCGGTCTCCGCGCGAGTGCCCGACGACTGGGCGCTGATCGCCGACCCGTCGTCCGGCGTCGACGCCGACACCGCCTGGCGTATCCTGCTGCGCTTCCTCGACGCGATCGCGCTGCACGCCTGCGAGCGACGCCCGGACGTCATCAACGCCATGTTCGGCCGCGCACCGCTGCGCCTGCCCGGGTGGGGATTCATCGACCAGCGGGCGCGGTTCCGGGACCGGTTCGCCGGGTTCGACACCGAGCACGTCTGGCATCACGACGCTGGCCAGCCGTACCGTGCCGAAGAAATCATGCCGATGAGCGTGCAGGCCGGCGACGAACTGCACTTCCCACTCGAACGCAGACCGGCCGGCTGGCGGGTGGACAGCGACGATCCCGGGGCGTTCGAGGTCCGCTGGAACGGTGACCGCCTCATCGCACGCGCGAACACCGCCGCGCAGCTGCGGGCGATCGATCTGACCGCGAACTGACCGCATGCAGGCCGAGTATGATCGGGCAACCATGAGCGCCGAGCCCGCCGCCGGTCGGCACACCACCAGCCTGCCCGAGGTGTCTACGGTCACGACCCTGCGGCAGCGCAACCGTGCCCTGGTGCTCAAGCACGTCATCCTCGCCCAGCAGACCACCCGCGCGGCGATCGCCAGGGACAGCGGGCTGTCCACGGCCTCCGCCGCCAACCTCGTCGCCGACCTCATCGGCGACGGCCTGGTCGAGGAGCGCGGCTCGGTGTCGTCCAAGGGCGGCCGGCCGATCGCCCTCATCGGCCCGCGCGCCGAGAGCGCCGTGACGATCGGGGCCGACATCGGCGAGCGCGGTGTCGCTGTGGAGATGTTCGACCTGGCGATGAACCGCATCGACCGGGAGTTCCGCGGCGGCGCCGAGGAAGAGTCGCCGGAGAAGATCGGCGTCGACCTGCAGGACGCCATCGAGGCGCTGCGCGACCGCAACGCCGGCCGGTGGCCGACCCTGCTCGGCATCGGCCTTGGGCTGCCCGGCCTGGTCGAGGTCGGCGCCGACGGCCGCCAGATGCTCTACGCGCAGAGCCTCGGCTGGCCGCCGGTCCCCGTCGCGTCGCTGTGCGACGTCGGGGTGCCGGTGCTGGCCGAGAACGGCGCGAAGATGCAGACCCGGGCGGAGCTGTGGTTCGGCAACGCGCGCGGCGCGTCGCACGCCCTCGTCGCGCTGTTCGGCCGGGGTGTCGGCATCGGCGTCGTCACCGAAGGCCGGTTGCTGCAGGGCTCCCACTCCAGCGCCGGCGAGTGGGGGCACACGGTCATCGAACGCGGTGGCCGGCTGTGCCGCTGCGGCAACCGCGGCTGCGTGGAGGCGTACCTCGGCGCCGACGCGATCCTCGACGCCTGGCGCAGCACCGGCGCCACGTTCGAGGGCACCGGCTGGCGCGCGATCGGTGAGCTGCTCACGGCCGCCGGCACCGGCGACCCGTCCGCGGCGGCGATCGTCGACGACGTCGTCGACTGCTTGGGCGTGGCACTGGGCGGCATGGTGAACCTGACGGGCCCGGAGCGGATCGTGATCGGCGGCTGGGTAGGCCTCCGGCTGATGGAATCGCTGAGCGATCGCATCGAGTCCGCCATCCGCCGGCACAGCCTGTCCCGCCCGGCCGGCCAGTTCCGCCTGCTGGACGCCGCCTTCGGCGGCGACGCGGTGGCGACCGGCTCCGCGCTGCTACCTCTGGAGGCGATGATCGCCGCCGACCCGGCGACTCAGGACCGCCCGCCCCGCTAACTCATCGGACGGGTTGAACCGGGAGCACTCACCTGCCCGGTCCAGTGCAGCGCGTGGCCCTTGCCCCCGATCCCATCAACAGCAGCCCGCAGCGTGCGTCGAACTCGACGCTGCCTTCACCTCCGAGCGGGTCCGCCGCAGCTGGGTGCCGTCGGTCTGGTACTACGAGCGGCACCTCGCCGCAACCTTCCGCCGGTCGGCGCGTCCGGATTCCCGCGGCCTTCCGCCGGGGAAGGCGCGCGAGAAGGCCGCGCGAAGCACACCTGATTGATCCGCAACCGTCGTCCCCGGCTGCGCACAACCCCGGCTGGACCTTTTAGGCCGAAACGGCAGAAGTTCGGCCAGCTGGATCGAAACATCTGGACACGTTGATCAAAGTCCCATAATGTGGACGGACGGCCTGAGAAAGCTCTCTCGATGATCCGTCGGCGCGGACGTCAAGGCGTGCTCGATGACATAGGCCGACATCGCGGCACCCTCGGCTGCGGCGCGTCGGCGCGCGCCCTGCCTGGCTAGTTCGGTCAGGAAGGGGCACAAGTGAAACGAAATCAGCCCATCGTCCGATGGCGGCCCATGGCAGCCGCCCTGCTTCTGGTCACCTCGGGACTCAGCGTCCTCGCCGCGCCGGCGACCCCGGCCGCGGCGGCGATCAACCCCGCCGACTTCCAGCAGGTCACGCTCGCCAAGGGCGTGGCGGAGACCGGCGAACCCATGGCCATCACGGTGTTGCCGGACCGCTCGGTCCTGCACACCGCACGCGACGGCACCCTGCGCCGCACCGACGCCGCCGGCAACACATCGGTGATCGCGAACATCGCCGTGTACACGCACGACGAGGAAGGCTTGCAGGGCGTCGCCGCGGACCCGAACTTCGCCAGCAACCGCTACATCTACCTCTACTACGCGCCGCCGCTAAGCACTCCCGCCGGCGACGCGCCCGCCACCGGTACCGCCACCGACTGGACCACCTGGACCGGGGTCAACCGCCTTTCCCGGTTCACACTCAACGCCGACTACACAGTGAACATGGCCAGCCAGGTCACCGTCCTGGAGGTGACGACCAGCCGCGGCATCTGCTGCCATGTCGGCGGCGACATCGACTTCGACGCGGCCGGGAACCTCTATCTGTCCACGGGGGACGACTCCAACCCGTTCGAGTCGGCCGGCTACGCGCCGATCGACGAGCGGACCAACCGCAACCCCGCCTACGACGCTCAGCGCTCCGCCGGCAACACCAACGACCTGCGCGGCAAGGTGCTACGGATCAAGGTCGACGCCAACGGGACGTACTCGATCCCGGCCGGCAACATGTTCGCGCCGGGGACCGCCAACACCCGGCCCGAGATCTACGCCATGGGCTTCCGCAACCCGTTCCGGATGAGCGTCGACAAGGCGACCGGCATCGTCTACCTCGGCGACTACGGGCCGGACGCGGGTAGGACCGACGCCAACCGGGGCCCGTCCGGTCAGGTGGAGTTCGACCGGATCACGGGGCCCGGCTTCTACGGCTGGCCGTACTGCACCGGCACGAACACCACCACCGAGACGTACAACGAGTGGAACTTCGCGACCAACGCCACTGGCCCGAAGTACAACTGTGGCGGCGGCCCGACGAACAACTCCTTCCGTAACACGGGCCTGACCACCCTGCCGGCGGCCAAGCCTGCCTGGATCCGCTACGCCGGCGACGCCGGTTCCCCTGCGGCCTTCGGTAGCGGCTCCGAGTCGCCGATGGGCGGCCCGGTCTACCGGTACGACGCCGCAAACCCATTGACCACGAAGTTCCCCGCCAGCCTGGACGGGCAGTACTTCGCCGGCGAGTTCGGGCGCGGCTGGATCAAGCCCATCGTGGTCAACGCGGACGGCTCGCCGGGCGCGATCGACAACTTCCCGTGGAACGGCAAGCAGGTCATGGACATGGCCTTCGGCCCGGACGGGTCGCTGTACGTCCTGGACTACGGCACCGGTTACTTCAACGGGGACGCGAACTCGGCGGTGTACCGCTACGACTACGTCGGCACCGGCGGCAACCGTGCGCCGATCGCCGTGGCCGGCGCCAACAAGACATCCGGCGCGGCACCCCTCGCCGTGACGTTCTCGTCGGCGGGCTCCAGCGACCCCGACGGCGGGGCGCTGACCTACTCGTGGGCGTTCGGTGACGGTGGTACCTCGACCGCCGCCAACCCGGCACACACGTACACCGCCAACGGCAACTACGTCGCGACCCTGACGGTGCGCGACCCGCAGGGCGCCACCGGCACGGCCAGCGTGCCGATCAGTGTCGGCAACACCGCCCCGACGGTCATCGTCAACAGCCCCGCTTCCGGGCAGCTGGCTGACTTCGGCGAGAGCGTTCCGTGGAGCGTCACGGTCACCGACCCGGAGGACGGCACCATCGACTGCGCCAAGGTGACGATGGCGTACGTGCTCGGCCACGACCAGCACGCCCACCAGATCACCTCGCAGAACGGCTGCTCCGGCACGATCACGATCCCGGTGGACGGCGAGCACGACGACGCGGCGAACATCTTCCCGATCTTCGACGCGTCGTACACCGACACGGGCGGCCTGACCGCCCACGCGCAGAACATCCTGCAGCCGAAACACCGGCAGGCCGAGCACTACAAGACCTCGTCGGGCATCAACAAGCTCAGCAGGACCACGGCCGAGGGCGGCATGACCGTCGGCGACATCAACAACGGCGACTGGATCGAGTTCGACCCGTACAAGCTCAACAACGTCATCTCGTTCACCGCCCGGGTGTCGTCCGCCGGGGCGGGCGGCAGGCTGCAGTTCCGGACGGGTTCGGCGACCGGCACGATCATCGGCTCGGCCACCGTCCCGGTGACCGGGTCGTGGGAGACGTTCACCACCGTCACCGGCACGATCAGCGGCGCGCCGGCGGGCACGACCTCGCTGTACGTCACGTTCGCCGGCAACGGCAAGCGCGCGTTGTTCGACCTGGACAGCTTCACGTTCGTCACCGGTTAGAAGGGAGACCACCGATCATGTTGCGCAGACTCGCTTTCTGCGTCGCCATCGTGGTCGCCGCGCTCGGCCTCACCGCCGTGCCGGCCCACGCGGCGCCGGACTTCACCGTGCTCGTCTTCAGCAAGACCGCCGGATTCCGCCACGACTCCATCCCCACCGGCATCCAGGCGATCCGCGACCTGGGCACAGCGAACAACTTCGCCGTCGAGGCCACCGAGGACGCCACCCAGTTCAACGCGACCAACCTCGCCCGGTTCAAGGCCGTCATCTGGCTGTCGACCACCGGCGACGTACTCGACGCGACCCAGCAGACCGCGTTCGAGAACTACATCCGCGCCGGCGGCGGCTACGTCGGCGTGCACGCGGCGGCCGACACGGAGTACGGCTGGGCCTGGTACGGCGGCCTCGTCGGGGCGTACTTCGCCAGCCACCCGGCGATCCAGACCGCGACGGTCCGCATCGCCGACACCACCCACCCGTCGACGGTCGGCTTGCCGGCCACGTGGAGCCGCACCGACGAGTGGTACAACTACCAGACCAACCCCCGTTCGGAGGTGCACGTCCTGGCTACGCTGGACGAGTCCACCTACAGCGGCGGCACCATGGGCGGCGACCATCCCATCTCGTGGTGCCGGGCCTACGACGGCGGCCGATCCTTCTACACCGGCATGGGCCACACCCAGGCCAGCTACACCGAGGCGAACTACCGCACGCACCTGCTCGGCGGCATCCGCTACGCCGCGCAGGGCACCGGCGACTGCTCGGTCAGCGCTCCGCCACCAGACCTGGCGCTGAACCACCCCGCCACGGCGTCCAGCGTGGAGAACGCCTCCTTCCCCGCCTCGAACGCCGTGGACGCCTCCTCCACCACTCGGTGGTCGAGCGCGTTCTCCGACCCGCAGTGGATCCGGGTCGACCTCGGCGCCACGCACACCATCAACCGGGTCCGGCTGGTGTGGGCGACCACGTACGGCAAGAACTACCAGATCCAGACCTCGGCCGACGGGAACACCTGGACCACGATCCGGACCATCACCAACAGCAACGGCGGTGAGGACGACAACACCGGCCTGAACGCCTCGGCGCAGTACGTGCGCATCTACGGCACCGCCCGCGGCACCAGAAAGGCGGGGTACTCGCTGTTCACGTTCCAGGTGTACGGCACGTGAGGCCCGGCCGGCCCGGGAGCCGCTCACTCCCGGGCCGGCCGGTCACGCGACGATTGTTGATCAGACCGCCGACCAGCGCGCCCTTGACGCGTTGGTGAGGGCCGTCTGTACTCGGCAACGGTGTCTGACCTGGGTGGACGTGACGTCTTGTCACGATGTCGGCATGATGCTGTACCGCAGCGCGGGTGGTTACAGCGGCTGCACAAAGTACGGCGTGACGTCCATCCAGCCGTTGCCGGCCGCGCCGGTGAGGCGGCCGCTGCTGGCGGTGGACAGCGTGTACCAGGAGTCGACGTAGTCAGGATCGTCGGTGTACCACGAGCTCGGCAGCGCGGCGAGGATGGCGTCGACGAGCGGGGCGTACGCGCCGCCGTCAACGATGGTCAGCAGCGCGGTAGCGATCGCCTGGGCCAGCTGCTGGTAGTTGGTGTCGCCGTCGTCCTCCATCATCACCACGTCGGCGAGGTTGTACTTGTACCCGTTGAAGTGCACCAGCAGTTGGTTCGGCGTGTAGGTGGTGCCGTCGTTGTCGAGGTACGGCATCTGCACGATGTCGACCTTCGCCGCGCCGTCGAGGCCGAACCCGCCGACGATGCTGTAGATCTCGGCGCCGCCCTTGAACCACGGCTCCTGGTCGTTGCTCAGCCGGATCGCGGTGACCTTGGTGGCCCAGTATCCGGTGGCCGCCGCCACGGCGTCCGTGCCCGCGCTGCCGAGCCGCTGCCGGACGACCTCGATACCCAGGGGCATGGCCTTGGCGGTGTCGACCTCGACGAGCAGCACCGGTCGCTGCGGCACGTGCGCCGCGGCGATGCGCACCGTCCGCCCGGCGGGGTCGTAGCCGATCAGGCTGGTCGGCGTGTCGTCGGTCGGGGTCGCCGCCACGACCGGGACCGCGCCGCGCCGCAGCGCCGGCAGCATGTCCGGGTGCGCCAAGCGCACCTGCAGCAGCGACACATCACCGGGCAGCCCTTTGGCCGCGTATACCGCGGTGTTGGCGGCCCGCACCGACGTGGCGAACGACGCGCCGAGCCGGACCGTCGCGAGGTCGACCGGCCCGGCCGCCACGGCGGCCACGACGCGATCCCGCTGGCCCGAGTCGCGCAGCGACACCGCGAGCAGCCCGGCGAGCCGATCGGTGACGGCCTGGACAGTCCCGGCCGGCTCAGCAGGTGCGGCAGGCGCGGCAACGGCAGATGACGACGGCACGCCGAGCACGGCGAGCACGGTCGTCGCGGCGATCAGCACCGGGACCCTGCCGCGGCGGAACGTGGATGGGTTCACGCAGACTCCTCCATCTCCGGACGCCGACTCGTGATCGACGCTCCTGGATAGCCTGATGCATGTATTCATCGATGACAATAAACCTTCCGGGGTATCGCCGCGGGTGCCTCGCGGGGCGGCTCGAGATCCCGATCGCTGATATCGCGACGCCTTGAGCTTGACCAGTTCCAGGAACCTGCAGCGGCGGCTTCCTACCGCCTGAAATCCCGGCGGCCATCGCCATCCCTAACCGGCGGTTGCGCCGTGGTGGCGGGTTCGGTGCGCTCGGGCGACGGTCAGGCCGGGGTGTCGCCCGGCAGGATGTGGCCCAGCGCCCGCAGCGCCTTGCGGAACTCCGGCTCCCGGTCGACGGCCACGGCCAGGTGCCGGTCACCGACCCGCTGGCACAGGCCGCGCAGCCGCCGGCCACCCGCGATCAGGGTCGCCGGCGCCGGATCGGCGCACTCCACCAGGCGGACCACACCAAGGTTGCGGAGTCGCCCGGCACGGGCCTCGACGTCAGCCAGCAGGGTGGTCACCGGATTGGGTAGCTGACCACGGTAGGCGCATGCCCAGGACCCGTGATACCTGGGATGGCCGAACACTTCACGCCTTCCCACCGTCCTGCTGCGTGGAGACGTAGGCCCCCGCCGGAACGTAGCGCACCCACCCGCCAGCCGAGGCCACGACCACCGCATGGCTGAACGGCAGCCTCACCACGTATGACGCTGGCCTCCATCCTGGAGGTGAGCGCGGCTCATGTCGGAAGAGGCAATCGAACATTGACCATTGACGATTAGCGTTCTACCTTCTTGACTACCCTTCCAACGGATGCCCCGCCAGGCTTCCGCTCCCCCACCGGAGGAATCGTGTCTCGCAAGCTGCGCTCCTGGTGTGTGTCACTGGCCGCGGCCGGCGCCCTCCTTGCCGCACCGGTGCCAGCGTTCGCCGGCGGTGTCGTCGACCCGGCCCCGATCGCGCCCAACAACCCCTTCGTCGGTCTGGTCAACGACCAGACCCCCAACGCCACCATCAGGATGGCCTGCTTCGGCCCGGTGCACATCGGACAGACCGGCCATCCGATGGACGGCCAGACCGTCAAGGTGCTCCCGGTGACCGGCCCGACCACCAGCCAGGCCGGCTACACGGGCAGCGCCGCCAATTCGGTGTTGGTGAGCTTCGGCCCCGCGTCCAGCACCACCAGCCCGATCGTCCTGCGGACGTGGGCGGTCAGCGCGAAGATCCCGACCACGCTGGTGCTGCCCTGCTACGGCACCGGCACCGTGACGTTCGCGCCCTACCCGACCAGCGCCACCGCCCGCTCCGCCACGGTGCAGGTCACCTTCGTCGGCCAGCCGTAGACGGAGACGTACGCAGACATCGGACAGGATCGAACGGGCCCCGGCCACACCGGTCGGGGCCCGTTGCGTGGGACCGCGTCGTCAACTGCAGCAGCACCGGGCAAACCGCGAGGTGGACGTCGTGGCGGCTGACGACCAGTCGTGTCGGACATCGTTACGGCGGCAGGCTCACCGTGCCTGTCGTGTCAGCGGCGTAGGCCTATGCAACGGTAGACCGCGGCGATGGCCCCTGCGCCAACCGCGGCTGCACGTTCACCATCACCGACGCGGGCCAGGGCACGGCGGTGCTGCGCACCTCGCGTGGTCAAATCGACGTACCGGCATGGCAATTCACCGTCACTGAGCTGACCGTGCCCGTGATCCGGATCGCGGTGGCGCCGTCTGCCATCACGATATTGCCCGCCCCCAGCCTGCCACCCGCGGAAGGCATGACCGCAGTGGACTCAGTGACCGTCACCGGCCAGGATCTGACCCCTGCACTATCTCGCCGGATGCAACATCACCGAAACCGGCGCTATCCACGAGACGGGCACCGAGGTCGTGGTCGCGGTAATCGCCACGCCGAAGCCGCCAGGCGACAACGGTTCGGTCACCGGGTTCGACGACATCGACCTGGCCGCGTTCACCCTGCCGCGGCTGACCACGGTCCGGCAGGACACCGACGCCATCGGCGCCGCCGCGGTCACCACCCTGCTCGACATCATCGACGGCGGGACACCACCACCGATCCTGCTGCAAACCGAGGTCGTCGTCCGCCGCTCGACCGCCGCACCGCGCGCATGACCGCCCCGGCCCGCCCGGCGCCGAGCTCGCCCTCGTCCATCACCGGCGGCAGCTACGTGCTCGCCGCCGCCGACGGACGCCTCGTGCAGCTGCACTGGGGGCCCGGCTCTCCCCCGGCGACGGATCCCGCCTCGGCGAGGCCGCCGCCGTGCCGCCGTACGAGCTGCCGCTGGAGAGCCAGGAGCCGCTGCTGGTCGAGGGTGGCCTGCGCTGGGGGCCGCCGTCGCTGCAGATCGCCTTTCCCGGCGGCGTCCGCTCCCTCGAGCTGAAGCTCGTCGACGACGTGGTCGCCGCCGAGCCCGGCGCACACCGGCTCGACCTGGTGCTCGCCGACACGCACTTCCCGCTCCAGGTCGTCCTGCACCACCGCGTCCGCGAGGACTCCGACGTCATCGAGCGCTGGGCCACGCTCCGGCACACCGCCGACAGCGGCGAGCCGCTGCGGATCATCCGCGCCGACTCCGGCAACTGGCTCGTCCCCAGTTCGGCGACTACCGCTACAGCGTCGTCAGCGGCGGCTACTACGCCGAGGGCCAGCTGCGGCGCGGGCGGCTGGCCGAAGGACAGCGCGGCGAGGCTCAGTCCGAGCTTGTTGAGAATGGAAGCTCCCAGATCCCGGCGGTGCTCCACGTGTTGGCCTCGAATTGGTTGGCTCCGAAATGTTTGGGCCTTGGACCATGGACGGCCGATGACGTCCCAAGCGCTGAGTCAGCTCACTCCGCGGGCCCGAGAGATTGTGCAGACCGCGCGCGAGCTTCTCGAGCGGGAAGGCCCTGACGCGCTGTCGATGCGTCGCCTCGGCGCCCACCTCGGGATCCGCGCCTCGTCGATCTACGAACACGTCCGCGACAAGCAGGCGCTGGAGGCCGCGCTGATCTCAGTGGGCTTCGAGGAACAAGCCGAACTGTTCACCCGGGCCGTCGACCGGTCCGACGATCCGATCGCCTCCCTCACCGCCGCGTACCGCGACTTCGCCTGCCGCCAGCCGAACCTGTACCGGCTGATGACCGAAAGGCCCCTGCGTATGGCGCAACGGAGTCGACGCGTTCCGCAGCACGCCCTGATACGCGGCGCCGCCACCCATCGACCCGACGCGAGTGCACCGACCGGATGTTCATCGCTGGCGAACGACACCTGACCAGGGTCCTGACCGAATATACCGAGCACTACAACGGCCACCGGCCACACCGATCGCTCGGCCAGCGACCACCGAACCCACCATCGCAGGTCGTCGACCTCACCGCCGCCCGGGTCCAACGGCGTCCGATCCCCGGCGGCCTGATCAACGAATACTCGCAGGCAGCGTAGCCGAGTCTGATTTACGAGCCCCACAGGCTCGGGCTGGCCACAGCGGTGGCGAGCATTGTGGCGTTCACCGTCTTCCACGTTCAGCCCGTCGGCAGGCTCGCCGTCTCCGACATCCGGGAAGTCGTCGGGTCAGCGCGGTCATGCATCGACATTTATATATGTCTGCTATCATGGTGCGGATGCTGCGGTTGCCGCCTCTCGCCGGCCTGATGGCCGATCCCGACGTCGACACCACCGATGACGCGCGGATGCTCGACCGCTACCTGCGGTCCGGGCACGCCCTGCCACCGCTGCCAATGTCGATCGGCGACCCCTACCTGCTCGGTGGGGCGCTGCCGGCCGGGCTGGCGGCGTACGAACAGCAGGCGCCGCAGCACCTCGCAGGATACAGCCGGACGCCGGCCGGCCTGCCCGAGGCGCGCCAGTCGATCGCGGCGGACACCGTGCGGTCCGAGCGACTGGACCGGCACGCGAGCCCCGGTGCGGACTTCGACCTGCATCTCACCTCCGGCACCGGCACCCGCGGCATCATGGGCGACTTCGCCCGGCACCTGCTCGACGCCGACGGCGACGGCCGGACCCCGGCGGTGTTGTGCGCCTACCCGACGTGGGACTACGCCGGCGTCTTCGAGCCGCTCGGCTACGAGATGGCGTACTGGCCCTTGCGCGCCGAACACGCCTGGATCCCCGACCCCGCCGACATCGAGCATGCGCTGGCCGGGATCGACGCCGACCCCGGCCGACGGCTCGCGCTGGTCGTGGTGAACACCCAGCACAACCCGACCGGCGCGACCTGGCCGGAGAGCGTGCTGGCGACGCTGTTCGAGGCCGCCACCGCCCGCGGCGCGGGAATCCTGCTCGACGACGCCTACCGCCGGGTCGTGACCGACAACGCCGACGAGGTCTCCGCGCCGGCGACCCTGCTCGGGTACTTCGTACGCGCCGACGCGCCGGAGCGGGCACGGCGCCGGTGGTGCCGCGTGGAGTCGTTCGGCAAGGTGTTCGCCTGCAACGACTGGGGCATCGGCAGCGTCATGGCCCACCCCGAGACGTTGCGTGCCATCGCGCGGCACACCATCCAGTGGGCCTTCCCACGCGGGGCGCGCCGGCAGTGGGCGATCGCGCGCTGGCTGGCCGACCCCGAGTGCGCCCGCTACCTCGCCGGGCAGCGCGCCGCTTCCGGCCACCACCGGGCCCTGTGGGCCAAGTCGCTGGTCGGGCTGGGCTGGCCGCGGGAGCTCACCGCCACCGGGACCGCGACGCCGTACTTCCTGGTCGCAGTACCGCCCGCGTTCCGCACCCGGCCGGACGGCGTCGACGCCTGGCGCCGCGACCTGCTGGACCGCGCCGGGCTGCTGTTCTCGCACGCGTCGATCACGATCGACGGCACCGACGCCGGCGTGCCGTTCCTGCGGGCGTACCTGGGCGGAGGCGAGGACGTCGTCGTGGAGGCGATCCGGCGGCTCGAAGACGCCGAGATCCGCTACTACTGAACGTTCACGTGGGAACGCACTCGACGACGTCGACCTGCGGCAGCCGGGTCGCGGGCTCGCGGATCGCCAGGCCCGCGCCGTGGACGAGTGCCGCCAACTCGCTCATGGTGCGGTTGCCGCCGCCGGTGAACGAGAACACCAGCAGGTCGTCGAGGACCGCCGACTGTGCGCGTGGCGTCGCTGTGGGCCGGTCGGGGACGATCTGCTCGAGGATCAGCAGGCGGCTCCCGTCGCCCATCGCCGCCCGGCACGACCGCAGCAGCGCGGTCGCCTCCGCGTCGCCCCAGTCCTGCAGAACGTACTTCAGCAGGTACATGTCGTGCCCGGCCGGGACGCCCGCGAAAAAGTCGCCGGTAACGACCGTGCACCGGTCCGCCACACCTTCCGCGTCGAGGAGCCGCTCCACCGCCGGCCGCACCTCGGCCCGCTCCAAGACGGCGCCGCGCAGGTGCGGCCAGGCGCGCAGCAGCCGGGTCAGCATCCGGCCGTCGCCGCCGCCGATGTCGACGACGGAGGACACGCCCGAGAAGGCGTACGCGCGGGCGAGCTCGTCGCCGATGCCGACGGAGTTGGCGGACAGGTCGCGCACGAACAGCTCCCCGAGCGGCGGACGGTCGCCGAAGAACTCGTACATCGTGCGCTTGTGCGCCGCCTCGAACGCGCAACCGCCGTCGAGCAGCGCGGTGCCGAGCCCTTCGAAGACCCGGAACAGGTCGGGGTGGCCGAGCTGCAGCGACCGGTGGTGGAGCGAGCCCGGCGTGTCCCGGCGCAGCAGCGGGGTCAATGGCGTCTGCCGCAGCTCGCCGGCGTCGTCGATGGCGAGCAGGCCGAACGCCGCCCAGGCCCGCACGATACGCAGCAGGTTGGGCAGGTCGACGCCGGTGTCCCGCGCGAGGTCCTCAGCGCTTCGGGGGCGCTCGGCCACGAGGTCGGGCAGCCCGAGGCCGACGCCGACCGAGACGACCTGAGTCGTGATGGCGCCGGACAGCAGGGACAGGACGGCGGTCGTACCGGTGAAGTCGGTCCGGCTAAGCAACTGGCACCCCGTGGGTCTCGGCATTGCCGCGGATCTGGCCGTGGCTGCGGGTCTGGGCTGCCTGGCCGGCGTGCGCTTCGGCGCGGGCCGCCCACAGCTGCGGGAACGGCGTGCGCAGCCGGCTCGTCAGGTATTCGAGGCCGGTGGTGCCGCCCGTGCCCGAGCGGCTACCGGTCATCCGGGTGACGACGTGGAGGTGGGTCGTCTGCCAGTTCCAGACCCCCTGTGCCAGCTCGGCGAGGGCCTGGGACATCCGGAACATTGGGTCGCCGCGCAGCCCCCCGGCGACCAGCTCGGCCAGGTCGCGACCGGAACGGTCGAGCAGCCGCAGGTAGCCATCGAAGAGCGGGCCCGGCCCGTCGCCGTTCAGGCCGAGGATCGTCCGCAGCCGGTGGAAGTGCGCGGACTGGGCGCCGCTCGCCGTGCCGAGCCGCTGCCGGAACGCGGCGAAGCACTCGACCGGCAGTCGCCCGAGGAGCTCGGCCTGCTGACGCAGTGTCACCATGCAGTCGCTAGCCCGGCCCACGCTCTCGAGCCAGTCCTCGACGTCGCCGTCCGTCATGGCCAGGCAGTCGACCGCGGCGTCGAGCTCAAGGATTACCTGTCGCAACAGTAACTCACTGCATTGATGTACGACAATGAAGAAATGCTCCACACGGAACGTCCTGGGGTCGTCCGGCGGAGTGAGCGGATGCTGCAGCGACATGAGCTCCGGAATTCGGAGATAGCCGACGTAACTTGGGCGCTCCGTGGCCGGATGCAGGTGCGAATACACGATTCAGCAGGACCTTCCCGTCTCTGTTGATCGCCAACGATACCTGAGCCACAACTCCGGGACAAGATGTCTGCGAGTTTTTCAATTGTCGTACATCAATGAATATCTCTCGATATTGAACAGCCGAATACCGTTCGGAAACCCGGTTTGGCTACGCTGCCTGAGAATACTCGTTGACCAGTCCATTGAGGACTTTCCGTCGTCGGACCCGGACCGTGACGAGATCGGTGACCGGTGCGGGCTGGAGGACGCTGGTCGCGTCCCCGGGCTGGTCGGTGTTCGTTGTAATGCGCGACATATGCCGCCAGGGTGGTGAGCAGAAGCCGCGGGTTGCAGATCAGGATCCGTCCAGGCACTCACGGCGCACCATGCGCACCCACCGTTCGGCGTAGGCGTTCGCCCGCGGGCCACGATGATGCCCTCAGCGGTGAACACGTCGTCGAACGCGACGGCGCAGTTTGGGGGAAGTTGTCGCCTCCGGGACGCCCAGAGACCACAACTTCCCGACATTGCGGCAATCAGGTGTTCCTCGCGTCGCTGGGGGCGGTGGGCGCTTCGCTGAGGCCCCACCGTCGGTGCAGTCTCCGCAGTGGTGCCGGCGCCCACCAGTTGGCCTGGCCGGCCAGGCGCATGAAAGCCGGGACCAGCAGCCCTCGGATGATGGTGGCGTCCATGATGATGGCCAGTGCCAGGCCGACGCCCATGAGCTTCATGAAGCTCATCCCGGCGGCCGCGAACCCGGTGAAACTGATGGCCAGCACGGCAGCGGCGGCGGTGACCAGCGGGCCGGTCTTCTCCAGACCGGTGGCTACCGCCCGTGTGTTGTCGCCGATGCGGTCGTACTCCTCCTTGATGCGGGAGAGCAGGAACACCTCGTAGTCGATGGACAGGCCGAAGGCGATGCAGAACATGAGGATCGGCATGGTCACATCCAGCTGCCCGGTGGCCGTGAAGCCGAGGACGCCCGACAGGTGGCCGTCCTGGAACACCCACACCATCGCGCCGAACGTGGCGGTCAACGACAGCAGGTTGAGCACGACGGCCTTGACCGGCACCAGAACGCTGCCGAACGCGGCGAACAACAGCACGACGGTGGCCAGAACGATGATGCCCAGGGCCAGCGGCAGCCGGTCGTAGATGGCGGCCTTCGTGTCCACCAGCTCGGCGGCGCGTCCCTCGACCCCGAACGCGAAGGGGGCGTCAAGACCCCGCAGGTCCCTGACCAGGTCTTCACCTTCGGCGGAGCGTAGCGGCACCGAGGGAACGACGGTCAGCCACGAGCCGGCCTCGGCCTGTTGTACCGTCACCGACGCCACGCCGTGGACGGTCCGGACTTCGTCCGCGAAGGCAGACGCGTCGCCGGCCGCCACGCCGGGCAGGACGACGGCGAACTGGTCGCTGTGGTTGCCGGCGAAGCGGGTGGCCAGGACGTCGGCCACCTGCCGGGCCTCGCTGGACGCCGGCAGCGCCTGGTAGGTCGGCAGGCCGGGGTTGACTCCGAGGAACGGAGCGCCGAGCAGCAGAAGCAGGACGACCACCCCGGTCGCCACCGGCACGGGCCGGCGCATGACCATGCCGGCCAAGCGGTGCCAGAACCGGCGCGGGTGGCGTGTGCGCCGCAGCGACCAGGCGTTGACTCGAGGACCCAGGACGGCCAGCAGCGCCGGCAGGCTGAGCAACGAGCCGGCCGCGGCAACGACGACGACGGCGACGCCGGCGTAGGCGAACGACCTGAGGAAATAGAGGGGGAACACCAGCAGGGCCGACAGCGAGGCCGCCACCGTCAGCGCAGAGATGGCCACGGTCCGGCCGGCGGTTTCGACCGTACGCACGACCGCCTCGTCGCTCGACCGGCCGGCGGCCAGTTCCTCACGGAACCGGGTCACGATGAACAGCGAGTAGTCGATGGCCAGGGCGAAGCCGAGGCCGGTGGTGAGGTTGATCGAGTAGGCCGACACGTCGGTCACCCGGGAGATGACGAACAGGACCAGGAACGCGCCGGTCACCGACACCGTGGCGATGGCCAGTGGGAGCGCGGCGGCCACCACGCCCGCGAACACGAGGACCAGCAGCGCCAGGGTGACCGGGACGGCAAGGCTTTCGGCCCGGATCAGGTCGGTGTCGAGCTGATCCCCGATGGCGGCGTTGATCGCCGCGGCCCCGCCCACGCCGACGGTGATCGGACCGTCGGTTCCGGCGTACCGGTCGCGGATCGCCACGACCGCGTCCTTGGCCTCGTCGTCGGTGCCGGCGAGGTCGAGCACGACCAGGGCCGCGGAGCCGTCGGTCGAGCGCAACGTCGCTCGCCGGGGGTCGCCGCCGTCCAGCGACCAGTAGGAGCTGACGGAGGCGACATGCGCGTCGGCCCGCACCGACTCGGTGAGGCGGGTGGCCGCCGCGGTGACGGCCGGGTCGTCGACGTCGTCGGCGTCGGCGCCACCACCGGTGGCCTGCACCAGCAGGACGGCCTCATGCTTGCGCACGCCGAGCTCGTCTTCGAGGAACTGCCGGGCGCGGAACGACTCTGAGCCGGGATCGGTGAGGCCGGCATCGTCGAGGGCGCCGAACACGCCGACCCCGGCGACGCCGGCGACGACGATGAACAGAACGGTGAAGGCCAGCACCAGCCGGCGCCGGTGGACGGCGAGACGACCGAGTCGGGTGAACATGATGAGCCTCCAGCTGCCGGGGTCGCGGATCGGCCCATCGTGCGGCGGCGGGCCCGGCGGCCACATCGATCCGCGGACCGTTTCGGGACACGGCCCACCGACCGGTCCGACCGGTACCACGGGACGGTGCCAGCGGCAGCGGGTTGGTCGTACGCTGCTCGCGTGGATCAGGTGACGTTGCGGTCGTGGGGTGGCACGTTCGCCACGGGGCTCGCGTTCCCGTTGGCCGCGCTCGTCGCGGCGGTCCTCGTCCTCGCGACCACGCCCCTGTCGGCCGGCGCGGCGGCGGGTGTGGTCGCCTGCCTGGTCCCGTGGGCCATCGTGGCCGGCGACGTGCGGATCGGGCCCTGGCCCATGGCGTTCGCCGGCGTCGTCGTCCCCGGCGTGCTCGTCGTCGCCGGCCATGCCCCTGGCGGCACGTTCCTCGCGCTGCTGGGGATGGGGTGGCTGGCCGCGACCGGCGAGTCGGTGGGCGCGGAGATCACGGCGACCGTCATCGCGGTGGTGGTCCTCCCGGTCCTCATCCCGATCGTGGAGGGCGCCAGCTGGAGCGAAGAGCGCGAAGTGACCGGCTTCTTCGCCACCGGCGGGCTGATCGCATGGTGTCTCGGCCGCGTCCTGCGGCGCGAGCGGCAGCTCACCACCGCCCTGCGGGAGGCGCAGACCCACCTGCACGACGCGGCCGCGGCTCAGGAGCGCCAGCGGATCGCCCGCGATGTCCACGACGTGGTCGGTCACAGCCTGACGGTGATGCTCCTGAATGTCGCCGGGGCCCAGCGGGTGCTCTCCAAGAATCCGGCCGCGGCGGCCGAGGCGCTCGAGCGAGCCGAGCAGGTCGGCCGCAGCAGCCTGCAGAACGTGCGGGCCATCGTCGGGCTCCTACGGGCACCGGGCGAACACGGGACCGACCCGCCACAGCCGCGTGCCACCGACATCGCCGCGCTGGCACAGACCGCGGCCACGGCCGGGCTGCCGGTGCGCGCCGAGGTGACCGGCGACCTCACGGCCGTCGGTCCCTACGCCGGCCTCGCCGCCTACCGGTTGGTGCAGGAATCGCTCAGCAACGCCGAACACCACGCCCCAGGCGCCGACGTCATCGTGCGGGTGTCGGCCGATGACGCAGACAACCTGGCCATCTCGGTCCGCAACGGGCCCGCGCCGGTGCCATCGGGCCGCAGCAGCCGCAACGGGCGCGGCGGGACCGGTGGCGGGACTGGTCTGGACGGCATGCGCCAACGCCTCGCGGCCCTCGGCGGCACGTTCTCGGCGGGACCCGACGACGACGGCTGGCTGGTCGAAGCATCGATTCCCCTGCAACACCTGCGGCCGGCCAACACCGAGGCCGGCCGATGATCCGGCTCCTGCTCGTCGACGACCAGGAGCTCGTGCGGGCCGGCCTGCGCCTGATCTTCTCAGCCGAGGAACACCTCGAGATCGTCGGCGAGGCGGCCAACGGACGGGCCGGTGTCGAAGCGGCCCGGATGTTGCGTCCAGACGTCGTACTGATGGACGTCCGCATGCCGGTGCTCGACGGCATCGAGGCGACCCGCGAACTGGTCGGCGGAGCAACCGACGAAGACGGGCCACGGGTGCTGGCGCTCACCACGTTCGAGGACGACGAGGCCCTGTGGGGCATCCTCGATGCCGGGGCTGCCGGGTTCGTGCTCAAGGACGCCCCGGCCGACGACCTCGTCAGCGCCGTCGGTATCACCGCCCGCGGCGGTGTGTGGCTCGATCCCCGCGTCGCCGACCGGGTCATGGGCACCCTCCGGCGGCGGCCTGGCGCCACCGACCCCGCCCGCTCGGTCGAGCCGTTGAGCGACCGCGAGCTGGAGGTGCTCCGCCTGGTGGCCTCCGGCGCCAACAACGCCGAGATCGCCGAAGGGCTGTTCCTGGCCGAGCGCACCGTCAAGGGCCACATCTCGGCCATCTTCCTCAAGCTCGGGGTCCGCGACCGCGCCGCGGCCATCATCCACGCCTACGACGCCGGCATCGTCGCGCCCCGCTCCTGACAGACTCCGCCCAGGGTCAGCAGTTGACCCAGTGTGGGCTTCCCTCGGGATGTGAACACCGAGCTATGCCGCAATCTGTTGCACGGTAGCGGATGTGAGGGTTCGTTCGTAGTCGGCGGGGCTGTGGTAGCCGAGGGCTGAGTGGCGTCGTCGATGGATCCGTTGGTCGATCGCGATAATGATGCCCGGGGCGTGGTCGGGTGGGCGCTGGTTCAGGCTTTGGTGTGGCCGGTGCCGGTCGAAGTGGTCCTCGTAGTCGCGGAGCACGGTGCGGGCGTGCTGTTCGCCGCAGATCAGGATCTGGTCGGTGCACTCGCCGAGGTCCATCACCAGGTTGCGGGCCTGCTGGGTAGTCCACGCCGCGGTCGGGTGAGCGGTGACGCCCAGGATGTGGACCCTTCGGGTGGTGATCTCCATGACGAACAGGACGTACAGGCGGCGCAGCATGACGGTGTCGACGTGGAAGAAGTCGGTCGCCAACAGGCCGGATGCCTGAGCCCGGAGAAACGTGCGCCAACTGGTGTCCGTTTCGCGCGGGGCAGGGCCGACGCGCGATCCGGCCAGGATGCGGCGGATGGTCCCGGCACCGACCCGGTGACCGAGACCGACGAGTTCGCCCTGGATGCGCCGGTGGCCCCAGCGGGGGTTCTCCCGGGCCAGGCGTAGGATTAGGTCACGAAGGTCGTCGTCGATGCGTGGCCGGCCGGGTCGGCGCCGCAGTATCGCTACCTCGTGACGCAGTACCAGCAGTTCGGCGATCATCGCCGGCTCGCTGCGGGTGGCCTGCGGCAGCCAGCCGAACACCCGCACCGCGCTGAGGTACAGCAGCCGAACGAACATGTCCACCATGCTGCGTCACCGCCACGAAACAGCAGCTCACACGCTGTGCGACGAGTTTGGCACGGCACAGGTTCATTGACGAGACCTACGTCAAGGTCAGCGGTGTCTGGCGATACGCGTATCGGGCCGTCGACCAGGACGGCCAGGTCATCGACGTGCTCGTCTCTGCCCGCCGCGACGCTGCTGCGGCACGTCGGTTCTTCCGGCGGGCGATGACCACGTTGACGGTGCGACCCACAGAGGTGGTCACCGACGCGGCGCCAATGTATCCAGCGTTCCTCGATGAACTGGTTCCCTCAACGTGGCGCCACGTCGAACGGCACGCCAACAATCGGATCGAGGCCGACCACAGCCAGCTCAAGCACCGGCTCAGACCGATGCGCGGGCTACGCACCGACCGGACCGCACAGACAATCATCGCCGGACACGCGTTCATACAGAACCTCCGCCGAGGCCACTACGAACTCGGGCTCGACGCCCCACGCGGACTCCCCGGCGCCGCCGCGTTGAACGAGCTCGCCACCGTCATCTGAAGACTGAGCCAGGCCCTGCTCCGGACCGTGCCCTCCGATCGGCAAACGTAACAGCGCCGCTCAGCGCGAGCTGCTCGAACCCGGTCTCCACGCCGGGCCGAACACGCAGGACCGGTTCCGCTGGATCGCGACGCTCGGCAGCTGAGGCTACGTCGATCGGCGCAGCTTGGCCGGGTTGACCACGAGGTTCAGCTCGGTGACCCGGCCGCCGGCAACCTCGATGCCGATCACGCCGATCAGCGTCGCGCCCAGCTCCAGGGTGAGGCCCGCGCCGCCGGCCAGGGGCACCGGGCGGGCCCGCACCCCGGCGTACCGGCGGCCGAGCCCGGACAACAGCGTCAGCACCCGCTCGGGGCCATGGACCGGCACCCGCGCAGCGAGCACCTCGCCGCCGCCGTCGGAGCGCAGCACGACCCGCGGATCGAGGAGGCTCACCAGGTCGGCGAGGTCGCCGTCGGCGGTGGCCTTGAGGAACGCCGCGGTGACCCGCCGGTGCTCCTCTGCGGAGACTGGCGCACGAGCTGGGGCCTCGGCGCGGACCCGGCGGCGCGCCCGCGACGCGAGCTGCCGGCACGCCGCCGGGGTGCGGCCGACCACGGTCGCGAGCCGGTCGAAGTCCATGCCGAACACGTCGTGCAGCACGAACGCGACCCGTTCGGCGGGCGAGAGGCTCTCCAGGACCAGCAGGACGGCGGTGCGCACCGACTCCCGCAGGACGGTGGCCTCGCCGAGGTCCGAGTCGTCGTATCCGAGCAGCGGCTCGGGCAGCCAGGTCCCGGGGTACATCTCGCGGCGGGCGCGGGCCGAGCCGAGCAGGTCCAGGCAGATCCGCGACGTCACGGTGGTGAGCCACGCCCGCGGGTGCTGCACGCCGGCGGGCGCGGCGGTGTGCCAGCGCAGCAACGCCTCCTGCACCGCGTCCTCGGCGTCCGCGGCGCTGCCCAGCAGCCGGTAGGCGACCGCGAACAGGTACCGGCGGTGCTGCTCGCCATCGTCCATGTCACACGATTGTGGTCTACGTCGTCAGTCGGCCATGCAGAGGATCACCGTGGTCGGCGGCGGGTTCGCCGGCCTTGTCGCCGCCGTCACCTGCGCCGAGGCCGGCGCCCGCGTCCAGTTGCTGGAGGCGCATCGCACGCTCGGCGGCCGGGCCCGCGCCACCGCACCCCCGTACGTCGCCCACGACGGCCCGCACGTGCTCTACCGGGACGGTCCGTGGTGGCGCTGGCTCGCCGACCGGGCCCTGATCGGCGCGTCGTCCGGGGTACCGCTATCCGGCCTGACCGGATTCCGGTTCCGTCACGGGGACCGGCTGCGCCGTACCCCACCGGCCGAGTTGCTGCCGGTCCTCGCCCGGCGGCGCCGGGTCGCGCCGGTCGACGCCGACTTCCACACCTGGATCCGCGACCGGCACGGGGAGGTGGCGGCGGTCGCCGCATCGAACCTCATGGGCGTGGCGACCTTCGACGCCGACCCGGGACGGCTGTCGGCGGCGTTCGTCTGGCCGCGGCTGCTGCGGGTCTTCGCGCCCCGCTCGCCGGCCCGGTACCTCACCGGCGGCTGGAACGGGCTCGTGGCCCGGCTCACCGCCCACGCCCGTACCCTCGGCGTCGCCGTGGAGACCGGGGCCCGCGTCACCGACCTGCCCGAGCCGCCGGTGATCGTGGCCACCACCCTCGACGCGGCGGGCCGCCTGCTCGGCACGGCGCTACCGAGCGTGGCGAGCGGCCGGACGGTGCTGCTGGACCTCGCCGTGCGCGACGACCGCCGGGACGCCTTCGTCGTGTCCGACCTCGACGCGGCCGGCTGGGTGGAGCGGTACACGCTGCCCGACCCGACCCTCGCGCCGCCCGGCGAGTCGCTGATCCAGGCGCAGCTGCCGCTGCGCACCGCCGAGGGCCGCGCCGACGGCCTGGCCCGCCTGGAGGCACTGGTCGACCTGGCCCTGCCCGGCTGGCGCGAGCGGACCACGTGGCGTCGGCACGGCGTCGCCAACGGCCGGTCCGGCGCGCTGGACCTGCCGGGGCAGACGTGGCGCGACCGGCCGGCGATCGACCGCGGCGACGGCGTGTACCTCGCCGGTGACATGGTCGCCGCGCCCGGGCTGCTCAGCGAGGTGTCGTTCCACAGCGCTGTCGCCGCCGCCCGGCTGGCCACCGGCGGGTGAGCCGCACGGCCGTCCCGGGCACCCGGTGCGGGAATGGCGGGACTGTGCCGAGCACGACGAGGAAGCCGGCGAGGACCGTTCCCGGCAGCGACGGCCGCAGGAACCGGCCGGCGGCGAAGTTGCCCAGCAGCATGCCGACGGCCGGCGCGCCCATCAGGACGGCGCCGGTGTTGGCGGGAAAGCCGCGGCTTCCGCCGTATGCGACGAACGCCGACGGCAGCCACTGCGCCAGCAGCAGCCGCCGGATGGTCCGGCCGGACAGCAGCCCGACCGCGCCGGTCCAGTTGTCGCGGACCGCGCCACCGCGCTCCCACGGCCGCGCGGTGGTGGCGGGCAGCCCGAAGCGGACGACGCCGGCCGCCACCACGTGGCAGCCGGCGGCGACGAGCAGCGCCGTGCGCGGCCCAGTCGCGGCCACCGCGACGCCGCCGGCGAGGCCGAGCAGCTGCGCCGCCGACGAGGACATGTTCGACACGGACCGGCCGAGGACGTACGCGTCGCCGCTCAGCCGCTCCGCGATCACCCGGGCCGCCGCGCCGGCGAAGATCGGAGTACCGCAGGCGATCACGGCAACCAGCGTGAGGCTGGCCGCCACGGGCAGGTCGAGCAGGACGAGGGCGGCGGCGAGCAGCGCCTCCACGTCGTAGCCGGCGACGATGAGCGGCCGGGGACGCAGCCGGTCGGCAGCCACCGGTCCGGGGTTGGGTGGCCCGGCGCGGCCGCCCGTGGTACGCAAGCCTGGGCGACATTCCAGCCTGAAGGGCTGATACACGCGCAACAGCTAATCGAATCCGTCGATCAGGTTCGACCACATCGACGATGCTCCGGTAAACGCCAGATGATCACCCGGGTGCCGTTGGCGGCCCCTGCGGCGGCCTGCCGCCGTGCCGCGGCCGCGTCGATATCGAGGACCTCCCTCACCGCCGCCACCCCACCGGCCCCGGTGATCTGCCAGCTGCGGTTCATCGTCCCCGCCGTCAGCACCTGCACCTCGTGCACTGGCCCGAGCCCGAACAGCGCCGCAACCCGCACCAGCGCCCGGGACCGCGGCGATCAGCGTGCTGGCGCTCGCCGCCGCCAGCCGTTGCCCGCGAACGCGAGGTCCTCACGTGCATCGCTCAAGAACCCGGCAACCACACGATCGCCGACCGCATGCGCCCGACGGCCAAGACCATCAGTAACCACCGCTCCACGATCTACGCCAAACTCGGCGCCCCCAACCGCGTGGAGGCGGCCGACCGCGCCTGCCAAGCTGGCCTCGGCCGGTGGCCACCACTCCGGCCCGAGGCCTCGCTCCTTGGCGCAGTCCGTCAGGCACACGGTATGAGACCGGCGCCCAGCGACGCCATGGGCACTGCGGAGCCGTCTGCGGATCGAGTCCGAAGCGTTCATGACCAGTACGAGCCGGACCTCGCCCCGGTCTAGGCGCACGCCGCCGCGGCGGCTGGGCTGCTGGCGGACGCCGGAATGACCGATTCGGACTGGCACACCGCCGAAGACCTGATGCAGTCGTGTCTGGGCAAGCTGCACCGGGTGTGGCATCGCCTGGACACCAGCAGCGAACCCGACGCGTACCTGCGCCGCATCCTGATCAACACCCACCGGTCCTGGTGGCGTGCCCGCAGGCGCAGGGAGATCCCACGCGCCCAACTGCCCGACCTGCCCGGGCCGGGTGACCTGGGCGACGAAGGCGCGGCGGCACAGGACGTCCGCAGCGCGCTCGTGAAGCTGCCGAGCAGGCAGCGGACGGCGCTGGTGCTCCGGTTCTTCGTCGACCTGTCCGAGGCGGAGGTCGCCGAACTGATGGGCTGCTCGGTAGGGACGGTCAAAACCCATACACATCGCGGTCTGCAAGCGATGCGGCGGCTGATCCCGCCAGCCGCACCGGTCAACCGGACCGAGACGGAGAGGAGTGGAGTGCTGTGAGCAACCGACACGAGGAGCCGTTCATGAACGAGACAGAAGTCCGCGCACTGCTCATCCGAGGGACCGAGGACCGCCCGCCAGGCCTGAGCCTCATGACCGCCGTACCGGCTGCGAAAGCTGAACGACAGCACCGGTGGGTGCCCCGGGCCCTGATCCCGCTCGGCGCCGCGGCGGCGGTGGCAGCGGCGGTGAGCGCGCTCGTGCTGACCCTGCCCGTCGGCCAGCCCTCGGCCCAGGCCCAGGTCGCCGCCGCGGTCGAGACCACCAGTCAGCAGAGCTACCGCATCCACAGCACCAGCGGCGGCCGGGCATTCGAAGGGGCGTTCGACCCTGTCCAGCGCGTGGGCGTCATCACCAACATCGGGGACAGCGGAGAGACCCGGTTCATCGGTGACCTGATGTACGTCCGGGCGAAGGACAGCACGACCTGGGAGGTCGCGCCCCGCATGGACGTGGCGGACGCGCCGCTGGGCATCGCCGTCATCAAACTCGTCACGATCGACCCGGCACTGACCTTGCAGCGCCTGCGGTCCGCCACGGACATCCGCGAGGACGGCCCCGCCTCCGGCGACGGCTGGACCGGGAAACGGTTCACCTTCTCACTCGCGGACACCGGCGACAAACCACTTGGCGCCGCGCGGACCATCACGGGCGCCGTGGACGTGGACGACCAGGACCGCATCCGACGGCTCCAGGTCAGCTTCGCCGGCTCCGACGAACGCATCGTCACGCAGTTCAGCGACTTCGGCGTGGCGGTCACGGTCACGGCACCGCCCGCAGGAGTGGTGCAGCAAAACCCGAAGACCAAGCCCAGCCCTGGCGCCAAGCCCAGCGGCGGCAACGCGAGCGACAAGGCAGCCGAGGACAAGCAGAACGCCGGCACCGCCGGGCCGGGCACGAAGTAGCACAGGCCCTGACCGGCACAACGGATTCCGGGCGGAGCGACCGCGCTCCGCCCGGAACGTCGGTGCACGACACCGGCACACCGTCGACGTGCACGCCGTCCGTCGCGACAACGTTTTGGACCGTCGTTGACACGTGCGGCGTCGCGCCACGCAGCGTCAGCCGGAAGCTCGGCCGCAACGACGTGCCCGATTGTGATCGTCCTGACATTGCAGACAGGTTGACCGGCACGCTGCTGCGAGGTCTCATGCGGGAATTGAACCCTGTAAGTAGACGACATCTGTCACCTGTCACCTGGTCGCTGCAGATACGTGTCGTCCCCCTATCTGTCAGGGTCAGTCAGTACAGGGGCCGCCGTTTGAGACGCTGCTGGCAAGGTGGGGTGGACGCGAGACGGTCGCATGATCATCTTGGCGTTGTGGACATCTTCAGATCCAGAACCGGTGCCTCCCGGCCGGCGCCAGAAGGCCCGTGGCGGAAGGTTGTCACCCGTCCGCGCCCACGAGAGCGGGTTCGGGGTCGGACTCGCCCGCCGGCGACTGGGGGTCGTGGTGCTTGAACAGCTTGCTGGGCCACCACATCCATCGACCCGCGTCCAGCGTCAGCGCGGTGACCAGCACCGAGCGGACGATCATGGTGTCCAGCAGCACGCCGAACGCCACCGCGAATCCCAGCTGCGCCGCGAACACCAACGGCAGCGACCCCAGCGCCGCGAAGGTGCCGGCCAGTACCAGACCTGCCGAGGTGATCACACCGCCGGTGGCGGACAGTCCGGTCCGCGCGCCGCGTCGGGTGCCGTGCAGCAGTGCCTCCTCGCGCACCCGGGTGACCAGGAAGATGTTGTAGTCGATGCCCAGGGCGACCAGGAACACGAACACCAGGAGCGGGAAGTTCGCGTCCGCGCCGGCGAAGTTGAACACGTGGTTGAACATCAGAGCGCTCACGCCGAGGGCCGCCCCGAACGACAGCACCACCGTCGCCATGAGCAGCAGCGGTGCGACGATCGCCCGCAGGAGCAGCGCGAGGATGAGGAAAACCACGATCAGCACGACGGGGATGATCACCTTGGAGTCGCGGGCGGCCGACTGTTGTGTATCGAGTGCGATCGCCGTGCTGCCGCCGAGCCGGGCATCCGCGCCCTCGATCTTGTGGACCGCGGTTCTGGCCTGCTCGACGGTGCGCATCGCGGCTTTGCTGCCGGGAGCGTCCTTGAGCGTCCCGAGAACGAAGACCTCACCATCCTTGATCATCGGCGCCGCGACGTCGGCGATCCCCGGGACGTCTGACAGCACGCTCTTGACCTGCTCCGCCGAGGCAGCCTTGGCCACGACGTAAATGGGGTCGCCCGACCCGGCCGGGAAGTGCCTGGACTGGATCGCCTCGCCAACGACCGCCTGCGACTCGTTGGTGAACTGGCCCTTGCTCGGGATCCCATCGGCCTTGAGCCCCAACACCCCGATCGCCATGACGCCGAGGACGAACGCTGTGCCGACCCACACGATCCGCGGCCGGCCGGAGATGGCGGTACCGATCCGCGTCCAGATGCTGTCCTTGGCCGTCCCGACCGAGCCGTACGACGGCTTCACCGGCCAGAAGATCCAGCGGCCGCAGATGACCAGCAGGGCCGGCATCAGGGTGACCATGGCAAGCAGCCCGACGAGGATACCGATGGCACAGGCCGGGCCGAGCCCTTTTGTGGAGTTGAGGGTGGCCAGCAGCAGCACCAGCAGGCCGACAGCGACGGTCGCGGCGCTGGCGATGATCGCGGGACTGGAGCGGTACAGGGCCTCCGCCATCGCCTCGTGCCGGTCCTCGTGCCGCCGCAACTCCTCCCGGTACCGCGATATGAGCAGTAGCGCGTAGTCGGTGGCGGCGCCGAACACCAGCACGGTCAAAACGAGACTGGTTTGCGTGTTGACGGTGAGCCCGGCGTTCTTCGCCAGCAGGTAGATCACCGCTTCCGCCATGACCAGGGCGCCGCCCGCGGTCAGCAGCGGCAGCAGTGGCAGCAACGGGCTGCGGTAGGTGAACAGCAGGATCACGACCACCACCAACGCGGTGATCATCCCCAGGGCGCCTCCTCCGCTGAAGGCCGTTATGGAGTCGGATGCGTAACCGGCCGGTCCGGTGATGTGGAACCCGAGACCGTTGGCGTTCTGTTCGCCGATCCTGGTCATCGCGTCGACGACCTTGTGGGCCCCGTCCCAGCCCTCGTTACCGTCGTCAACCTGGACCACGGTCTGGATGGCCTTGCCGTCCTGGGCCTTCAATGGGCCCTGCGGCTGCCCCACGACCTTTTCGATGCCCTTGAAGGCTTCGGCGTCGGCTTGGGCCTTGGCCATGTCGGCAGCGGTGACGCCCGCGGGCCGGTCGTAGATCACGATCGCGGGCAGGGTCTCCGCGGGCTGGAACTTCTTGGCCTGCTCGACGACCTCGGTTGCCTCCGCGTTGCCGGGCAGCCAGGCCGAATTGTCGTTCTTCTCAACGTCGCCCAACTTGCCGGCCAGCATGAAGGCCGGCACCAGCAGGGCGATCCAGATGGCCACGATGGCCCATTTCGCAATCCTGCCACTGGGCAAGGTCATTACTTTTCGCAACATGGGATTCCTCGGTGTTCAGTCGACGTGGGAAAGCTTGTCCGGATTGATGACGGCGTAGATCCCCGTACATCTGACTGCCGCCCGAAATGAGGTCGAGGACGACGGCGAAGGGGGTGTCATCGGTGAACAGCAGCGCCGATGGGTCGCCGATGACGCTGCGGCAGACGACCTTGAGCGCCTTGCCGAAGCGGGGACGACACCGAGCAGGCGGGTGACCCTGTCCCGGCTGTGGATCGGCCGCAGGGTCACCTCCGGGGCCAGGACCTGCTCCTACCGGCTGAGATGACGCGGGACCGTCATCGAGACGAGTTTGTCCGGGTTGCGGACGGCATAGAGGTTAGTGATCTTCCCGTCGATGATCTCGATCAGCAGGACGCCTTGGGGGTGGTCGCCGATGTGGGCGACCATCGCGGGCGCGTTGTTGTAGGTGGCCATCTGGATCCGCATGCCGGGCATCTGGCGGCTTGTGCGGAACAGGTCCACGAGGACGGCGGCCACCTTCTGCGCGCCCACCACCGGCCGGCGCGCCGCGGTGACCTTGCCGCCGCTGTCGGCGGTCCAGACGACGTTCGGCGCGAGCAGGGAGAGCAGTCCTGCCATGTCACCGGTGGCCGCCGCGGTCATGAACTGCTCGGTGACCTGCGCGGCCTTCGCGGCGCCGACGGGCTGGAATCGCCTGCGTCGCGCCTGCACGTGCTCGCGGGCGCGGTGCGCCACCTGGTGCACCGTCGCCACGGATTTGCCCACCGCTGCGGCGATTTCGTCGTAGCCGAAGCCGAACACCTCGCGCAGCACGAACACAGCACGCTCATCGGGGGAGAGCGTTTCGAGCAGTACGAGCATCGCCATCGACACCGACTCGGCGAGCACCACATCGGCCGACAGGTCGCTCTCGTCGAGCAGCAGCGGTTCGGGCAGCCACGGGCCGACGTAGTCCTCGCGACGGCGCACGCTCGCCCGCAACGCGTTGAGCGCCTGACGGGTCACCAGCCGCGCCAGGTACGACCGGGTGTCCCGCACCGTCGCGAGGTCCACCTCGGCCCACCGCAGATAGCTGTCCTGCAGCACGTCGTCGGATTCGGTGGCCGAGCCGAGTATTTCGTAGACGATCGTGAACAGCAGCGGCCGCAACAGGGTGAACCGCTCGGCATGCTCGTCGGCGGTCACGGGGACGTGACCACCCGCGCAGCGGAGGCCGGCTGCTCCAGCCGCCGACCGCCCTTGACCCAGGCCGTGGAACCCGGCCTGCGTGCCTCGCGACGGATCCTCGACACCGCGACCTTACAGGTCAGTTCCTTGATCGCGGCGCCCAGGCGGCCACCGATGTAGACGTTCACCACGGTGTCGTCCTTGCGGGCGAGCTGTCGCATGGCGGCGTGCCGGCCGAGGCTGACGCACGACCCAGTGAGGGCCTGGTTGATCGCCGCCGGCTCGGAACCCGCGATGCGGCTCAGCACGGTATTGGCTGCCTGGGCCCCCAGCGGCCCGGCGGCCTGGCAGCTCATCCGCAGCGGCTGGCCCGACGGTGCCGCGGCGTCGCCGGCGGCGACCACCCGGTCGTCGTCGACACTGGTCAACGTCTCGTCGGTGAGTAGCCGGCCGAGCGTGTCGGTGCGCAGCCCGCTCGCGGCCGCCAGCTCCGGCACGCCGAAACCGGTCGCCCAGATGGTCAGTGCGCTCGAACGCACCGTACCGTCGGCAAAGACGACCGCATCCGGGCGAACCTCGGTCACCACGTCAGCTTCGCGCAAGGTGACACCGTGCCGGGACAGCCACTTGGCGGCGTATCGGCGACCGGACGAACCCCATGACGACACCAGGATTCCGCCACACACCAGGGTGACCGAACGTCCTTGCTCGGCCAGCTCGGCGGCCGTCTCGATGCCGGTCAGTCCGCCGCCGACCACGGTGACCGGAGCATCGACGGGCAGCTCCTCCAGCCCGGCACGCAGCCGCTGCGCAGCCTCGAGCTCGGCGATGGGGAAAGCGAATTCGACCGCGCCAGGCACCGATGACGGTATCGCTGCGGTGCTGCCGACCGCGTAGATGACATAGTCGTAGCTCAGCGCGCGGCCCGACGCCAGCTGCACTGCGCGGGCGGCGGTGTCGATGTGCGTGGCGCTGTCGACAACCAGCCGGATGCCCTCGCCGAGCAGCTTGCCGTAGTCGACCGTGGCGTCGCTGGTGCCGGCCACGAACTGGTGCAGCCGCACTCGTTCGACGAAGTCCGACCGGGGATTGACCAGTGTGATGTCGACGCCGGCGCGCACCCGCAGATGGTTGGCCGCGAGCGTTCCGGCATAACCACCGCCGATGACGACGACCTTGTGGCGTGTGTTGTGCTCAGTCATGCCTCCAAGACACCACGGAACGCCGAAACCTGACACGACGTGACGCGCATCACCCTAGAACACGTACATCCGCGCCCCGGTAAGGGTGACCGTCTCCAGGAAGTCGCATGCCAGCAGAGCGTCGGCCTGGGAGCGCAGGAACGTGGCCCAGGTACTGGACGACCGTTCAGGCGCTGGGTCGATCCCGGGTGGCGGCGGGCGAGAAGGTCGCGGTGCCAGCGCAGCACCTTGTCGGGGCGCACCAACAGCCGCACGCTGCGCAACACCTCCAGCGGTAGCCGGTGCAGCAGCGCCGCCAGGAACGCCCGATCACCCGCGTCGAACCGGACCTTCCCCTTGCCCAGCTGGCGTTCCAGCACCGTGATCTGATGGCGCAGGGCGAGGATTTCCAGATCCTTGTCCCGATTGCTCATGGGCAGCAGGCGCAGCACCGCGAACGCGTTCGTCACAGCCAGGTACGCCAGTCGCAGCAGTACAGCAGCCCATCATGCCGCATCGATCACCAGCTACACCCAGGCCCAGCGCCTAGCAACCGGGTCAACATCTCCGACCCCCACCTGCCCTCACCAGAGCGGATGGGGTTTTCGGCAAGCGCAAGGCCGAACGCGGCGGTACCCGGCTCGTCGTGCAACACCCGTCCGCGGCCCTCGAACGCACGTTGCGCACAGCCGGCCTTCTCACCGCGTTCGGACTGCCCTCGGCCTGAAGCATCCCGTCCTGGCGAAGCGTCCACTCCGGCCCGGTGTGCGCCGATGCCGGTCGAGCCGCTCGGCGGGCCTCAGCCGGGTCGGGCGAACGAGCGGTCACCGCTCGGTTGGGCCACCGCGGAGCGCCGGGATTCCGTGTCGTTCGCCGAACGCGCCGCCGCCATCTGAAGTAGCCACCGGCGCTCGATTCAACGCCCTCCGATTCAGACGCAACAGCGCCGCTTGCCGGCCCGGTAGCCGCTCCACCGGCGGTCATGCACTGACGTTGTTCTCGGTCGGTGTCGTCACGTTGTCGCCCGAGGTAACCGGCCCGTCCGGCGACACACGGGGTTTGGCGATCCCCTCGACGGCGCCTCCCGCCGCAGGCAACGGCTCGGACGATGCTGGGGCTTCGGCGAGCGCCGGCTGCCGGACACCGACGCCGGTGCGTTCGAGAGCTGACTCGACCGGGGAGACTCTCCGCCGCTGCAACCGGAGCGCGGGCGCGGCGCCACGCAACAGGATGGCGGAATGTACTACCGCGAAGGCGACGGCGTTGAGGATTCCCGGCGTGGGGTCGCGCAGCAGTCCCCACCCGGACACAGCCATGAGCACGCCGGTCGCGGCCAGCGAGGGCGCGACGGCGGCAGGCTGCCACCCGCTGCTTCCGCGCTTGGGCGTCACCACGAACCTCGCCGGTCGTCGCAGCAGCGCGCGGATCGTGCAGACGATGCCTATCCAGAAACTCGTCGCCGCGAGGGCGAAGGCAGTGTAGGTGTACGTGCCGAATCCGGCCGCCGCGACGCTGGCGATGGAGAGTAGGAAGTATGGCGCGAAGTGGAGCAGGAAGTCTGCCGCGCTCGCGGACGCCAATGGCTGCCATCCGAACGCGATCCGCGCCAACGGCATCAGCATGTAGATGAGCAGGGTCCAGCCGTACAGGAAGTACGAGGCGGACAGCAGGTACTGCAGCCGCAGTCGCATCGGCAGCCGCGAGCGAAGCACGAGCGGAATCGCCGAGATGCATCCGCGGGACCAGCGCAGCTGCTGGCTCACGTACGATGACATGTCCTCCGGTCCCAGCCCCTGGGCCAGCACCTCGGGCACGTACACCGACTTCCAGCCGTCCGCGTGCAGTCGCACGGACAGTTCGAAGTCCTCGGTGACCGTTTCCTCGGGGAAGCCGCCCGTTGACTCGAGTGCGGCGCGGCGGAAGACGATGTTGGTGCCGCAGCAGAACATCGAGCTCAGCCCGGCCTTGCCGTTGGCGATGCTGCCGAAGAACAGCGCCTGCTGCGACCACGCCGCTTGGGCCACCGCGTTCTCGGCCGCGTTCGCGTAGTACTGCGGTGACTGCACGAACGCGACGTCACGGCTCTTGAAGTAGCCGACGGTGGCTTCGAGGAACCGCGGGCCGGGCACGTGGTCGCAGTCGAGGACCGCGACCAGCGGCGAATGCGTGCGCTTCAGGGCGTCGTTGATGTTGCCGGCCTTCGCGCCCCGGTTCGACCCGCGGCGCAGGTACTTCGCTCCGAACCGCGCCGCGAGGGCTCGCACCTCGGGGTTGTTCCCGTCGTCCAGGATCGCCACGCGCGGTCGTGCGCCCTTGAGCCGGACCGCGGCCTCCACGACGGGCGCGATGATCTCCACGGGTTCGTTGTAGACGGGGATCAGCACATCCACGTACGCCTTCGGGGTCCGGCGGAACCTGGGCCGCGGTGACGCCCGGTTGTGCGCACAGGTCCACCAGAATCCGAGCGCCTGCACCAGATTGAACGTCTCGGCCAGGACCAGCACCCAGTACAGGACAGGATCGCCCACCCGGCCGGGCTGCAGCAGCCATCCGAAGTACCACACCGACGCGGTCAGGCTCAGCATGACCAGCAGCCGAAACGCCGCCGCCTCACGCCGGCTGGCGCGGCGCGGCTGCCACCGTGGCGCGGAGGTTCTCGGGTCGGCTCGCTGGCCGGGCTCCGCCTCGGTCATGGTCATGGTCATGGTCATTGCAGGATCCAGATCGTGACGTTTTCCCGGTGCTCCACCCGCTGCACTGTCCGCCCTCCGATGTCGAGTTGTGCCAGCGCCTGGCCCACCAGGCTCGCGTTGTCCGGGTTGTCGAGATAGCTGGCCATGAGGAACGTGCGGCCACCGTGCTGCGCCGGCAGCGGGACGCCGCCCCTGATCGGCACGGCGGTGACGGCGGGGTGGTAGTAGCTCACCAATACCTCGAGGTACCCGGGGGCGAACAGGATGACGTCACCGGGGCGGGCCTCCTCGTTCACGAGACGAAAGGCTCCGTTGTAGTCGTAGAGCCTCGGATTGGCCGGGTTCAGTTGCTGGTCCCCGAGGCCGACGACCATGGTCAGCGCGATCGCGGCGACCGCCGTCGCTCTCGCGGTCGTGGTTCGCAGCCAGCCGGTCGCCGCGCGGGCGGTGAGGATGAGCAGCGGTGGCAGCACCGAGATGAAGTACCGCAGCTCGAAGAAGGTCCGCTGCTTCGTGCCGAGCAGGTACGCGAGTGCGAACGGAACGATGACGAGCGACACCAGCAGAGCGGTGGAGCGGGATCGCCCCCTGCCGAGCAGGAGCAGGATGGCGAGCATGCCGACCGGCCACAGCGCGACCAGCTGCTCCATCGCGGCGTCGGAGTGGTAGCCCCACATCGCCCAGACGAGGTTGGCCAGGATTACGTACAGGGACATGAAGCGCGACCCGTCGCCACCCGTCGCAGTATCGCTCCCGGAGGCGCCGGCACTCGACCCCATGAAGTCCCCGACCTGCTCCCCCGCGTACGGAACCAGCGGCAGCAGCAGCACGACCGTCACCACGGTCGCCGACAACCACCCGACAAGCAGTCTGCGCGCCATCTGCTCCCGCTTGAGCCCGCGCCGGACCACGATGACGGCGAACACCAGGTGCTGGGTGCACAGCTGCAGCAGCGAGAAGTAGTGGGTATAGACGAGGCCGGCAGAGGCGACCGCGAACAGGCCCCAATCCAGCCATCCCCCACGCCGGATCGCTCGTGCCTGTCCGAGCACAGCGAGGAGCGACCAGAAGATGTAGAACGCGTACATCCGCGCTTCCGCCGAGTACCAGACGGCGACGGGAGACACCGCGATGAGCAGCGCCGCCGCGACACCCGCGCGCCGGTCGTAGAGCTCACGGGCGACCAGGTACACCAACGGAATGGAGAGGGCGCCGATGATCAAGGAAGGGATGCGGACCGCGAGCGGACCGTCGCCGAACAGGCGGATGTCCAGCCAGAGAACGCTCCCCCACAGCGGCGGATGGACGTCGGCCGAGCGCAGGTCGTGCAGCATCGTGAGGTACGGCAGGCGTGCCTGTCCGATGCTGATCGCCTCGTCGAGCCACACGCTGCGCAGCGGAACCACGCGCAGCAGCGCCCCGACCGCGACGATGACGGCCAGCGCCGCCGGAACACGCAGCGACCGGGGTTTGTCCACGCGCTCCGAGTCCACCGGTGCTGCCGACGTCCCGAGCTGCTCAACGGAGGAATCATGCGGGATCGGCGGCGCCGCTTGTGTGGTGCTGTTGCTCACGCGTACTCCAGCAGGTCGTGAGGCCGGCCGACGCGAAGGCGGACGCAGACCTGCTCGCCGGGCTGCACCCCGGCACGTTGCAGCACGGTGAGTGCGTCGACCTCGGGGCTGCGGGTGACAAGGCAAGCGTGCCCGCTGCTACGGCCTTCCGCGCTCGGCGGATGACGGGTAGACGCGCGTGTTGGAGGTCAACGCATGGCGACGCCAGAGGAGGGACCTTCCGCTGGCATCGTCCAATTAGATGTCAGGGTGAGTTGAGACCAACGCTCGTAGCAAGTCCGTGCTGGCACCCGCCGCGGTCGTTGAGTGGGCGATCGAGACGCCTACAGCGGTGACCAGCGGGCGTCACTCATGGCTTCCAGCGTCATTGGCGTGGATGTCGAGGAGGGCGAGGAAGGCCTTCGCCGCGGGCGTGCGCTCGGCCCGGCTCCAAATGACATATTCGACGCGGGCCGGCGCGTCCGTGACCTGGATGGTGGCCACGCCGGTGAGCTGCGGCGCGTAGGCGGACGGGAGCATGGCCACGGCAAGTCCCTGCTCGACCAGCCGGGAGATGAGGTAGGCGGTGGTCACCTCGAAGGCGACGTCGCGGCTGAGACCGGCGGCCGCGAATGCCTGATCGGACTGGATTCGCCCGGCGGTCTTGGCCGGCAGGTCGACGAACACCTCGGTGGAGAGCCGACGCAGGCTGACCGATGACTCTGCGGCGAGGGGATGGTCCGGGGCGACCACGGCGACGAGCCGGTCGCGGGCGAGTTCTCGGGCGTTGACGCCTTCGAGACGTGCGGTGGTGGGCAGGCCGAGGAAGGCCGCCTCGATGGTGCCCTGCTTGACCTGCTCGATGAGTTCTTCGCTCGCACCCGCGCGGAGGTTGATGCGTACGGACGGGTACCGCTGACGGAAGTCTCGCAGGACGCCGGGAAGGTCGACTGCGGCGACGGTAGGGATCAGGCCGATCGCGAGCCGTCCGCGTACCTCACCGACGGCCGCCGCGACCTCGGCGGAAGCGCGCTCTGCGGCGTCCAGGCACTGACGGGCAGCGGACAGGAACGCGGCGCCGGCCGGGGTCAGCCGGACACGTCGGCTGGTGCGCTCGAAGAGCTTTGCGCCCAGTTCCCGTTCAAGGCGCGCGATTTGGTGACTGAGCGCGGACTGCACCACCAGACAGCGCTCGGCGGCCCGGGTGAAGCTGTTCGTCTCGGCGACCGCGATGACGTAGCGCATCTGCTGTAGCTCCACCGATCCATCTTCGTTCACGATCGATGAGGTGACAAGCATGTATTGGACTCATTGATCCACTCGGGTGAGGCTTCGAGCAGGACCGGCACGGCACGGCTGTTGTCGGCCGGAACCCCAGTACCCCGGACCAACTTCGCCGCCGCCAGCGGTCAGCGGGAGCCGGCCGATGACACAGCCGCCATCGCCGACCGCAGGCCCCTCACGACAAGAAAGAAGACATGGTTACAACCGATGAGCACCCGTACTCGACCCTGAGGTCATGGCTGGGTGTCGCCGTCATCACCGCCAGCCTGTTCACCTTCGTCACCACCGAACTGATGCCCGTCGGCCTGCTCACCCCGGTGAGCGCGAACCTGGATGTGTCCGCGGGCGTCGCCGGATTGATGGTCACGCTGTACGGCATCTCCGCCGGCCTCGGCGTGCCGTTCATCGTCGCGTGGACCAGGCGCATCAACCGGCGCATCCTGCTGTCCGTACTCCTGGCGATCCTGGCCCTGGGTAACCTGCTCACCGCCGTCGCACCGAACTTCGCTCTGGTCCTCACCACCCGGCTCGTCATGGGATTCGCCAACGGCGTCTTCTGGGCCATCGGCGTGAGCATGGCGATGCGCCTCGTACCCGGACGTCTCGCACCCCGAGCGGCGGCGGTCGCGCTGTCCGGCATCTCGATCGCCGCAGTGGTAGGCATTCCACTCGGCACATTCCTGGAAAACCTCACCAACTGGCGCGCCACATTTCTCATCTGGGCCGGCCTCAGCACGCTGATGTTCCTCGCGGTCACCGTGATCATCCCCTCGCTGCCCTCGGAGAACGCCGTCCCGGTCCGGGATGTCTTCCGACTCCCGATCCAGTACCCGCAACTGCGCCTGGTGATGGTCGCCGTGACGCTGTACGTGCTCGGCCACTTCGGCGCGTACACCTACATCCGGCCCTTCGCGGAGGAGCAGGCGTCGGCCTCGGTCGCCTTCATCACCGTGTTGCTCGTGATCTACGGCGTCGGTGGCACGGCCGGCAACTTCATCGCCGGCCACACGGTGACCAAGAACCTCTGGGTCAGCTTCGTCCTCGCCTGCGCAGGGCTCGTGACGGCGATGCTGCTGCTGCTCACAATCGGGCACACACGGCCCGGACTGATCATCGCCGTTGCCCTCTGGGGAGCGTCCTTCGGCGCCGCGAACCTGTGCCAGATCAACCTGATGCTCGGTGCCGCACCCGGAAAGTTCGAGGCAGCCATGTCCATCAACACCATGGGCTACAACACGTCCATCGCACTGGGCGCGCTGTTCGGCGGATGGTTCGCCGACAGTCTTGGCCTCGACAGCGCCCTCTGGTTCGGTGTGGCGCTGACGGGCGCCGCGTTGCTCGTCACCGTCGCCATACGTCGGACGGCCACTGTGCCGGTCTCCGAGGACGAGTTGGCCACCACCGGGTGACACGTTGACCGGGCCGGACGCAAACCGTGCGGAGTGCGCCCAGCGGACACCCGGGCTGTCGGCTCAAGAGGCCCGGTGGGAGCGGGCAGACTGACTGCTCCCACCGGGTCCGAAACCGTACGCCGAGACCACCAACTGGATGATGGCGCTGCTCGCCGATGCGGTCGACGGACCGGGGCACCGATGAGCGGGTGACCGGCCGGCCGCCGCATACCGTCGCACCATGGCCCGTCGACCACGCGGCCGACTTTGGCCGGCGGCGGCACGGCCAGTGGTGAACGCATGACGGCGAACACCTGGACCTGCTGTTCGGCGGTGGCCGAGGCGCGCACGCTTCCGCCGATGTCAAGCCGGGGGGCGCTCCTCCTCGGCTGGGGCACGGACGGAGTGCAGGACGTGACGCAGGACCCGCCCCGACTCCTGGTCAGCGCAGGCCTTCTCGTATCTCCAGGAGCGGTAGGCCCGCCGCGTACCGCCGGAAGAAGCTGGCGGTCGGGGTGTCGGCTGTCGCGACGGCCTCCGGGGTGCCCTCCGCGACCACCGCGCCTCCATCCGGACCGGCTCCCGGCCCCAGGTCGATCACCCAGTCCGCGGACGCGGCGACGGGGATGTCGTGTTCGGCCACGACGACGGTGTTGCCCGAGTCCAGCAACACATCGAGCGCGTCCACCACGCGCTGGATGTCAGACGGGTGCAGGCCCGAGACGGGCTCGTCGAGAACGACGAGCCCGGCTTTGCGGCTCGCAGCACCGCGTTGGATGGCGGAGGCCAGCTTCAGCCGCTGCGCCTCGCCGCCGGACAACTCTGTGGCGCTCTGGCCGAGTTGGAGATAGCCGAGCCCGACCTGGTTCAGAGCTTCCAGGGTCTCTACGAGCTGGCGGGGCTCGGAGAAGTGCTCCACGGCCTCGGCGACGGTGAGCTCCAGCACCTGATCGATGGCCAGTCCCCGGTACGTGGTCTCCAACGCCTCCGGCTTGTAGCGCCGGCCCTCGCACACGTCGCAGACCACCCACACGTCCGGTAGGAAGTGCATGTCGACCAGTTTGCGGCCATAACCGGTGCAGGTCTCGCAGCGGCCGCCATCCGCGGTGTTGAAGCTGAACCAGGAGGCGTTGACCCCTCGCCCGCGCGCCACCTCGGTCTCGGCGAACAGCTTGCGGACGATGTCGAATGCCTTGCTGTACGTAGCCGGGTTGGATCGCGGCGTCCGCCCGAGCGGTTCTTGATCGACGACGGCGACCCAGCTGAACCCCTCGATGCCGGTCACCTCCCGCACCGTGTCGGTCGCCGTCCCGTCCAGGGCGGCCTCCACGCTCGCCCCGAGCGCGGCGAGGAGGCTGCTCTTGCCGCTGCCGCTCACGCCGGTCAGGCAGGTGAGCCGACCGGCGGGGAACCTCACCAGGCTCGCGGTGACGTTGTGCGTACGCAGCCCGTGCAGCTCCACCCAGCCGGTCTCATCCCCGGCCGGGCGGCGGGCCCGGTGCAGCCGCGGCCCCTCGCCGGCCAGATAGCGCCCGGTCAGCGACTTGGAATGAGCGGCCACGTCGGCGGGAGGCCCGGACACGAGGATCTCACCGCCAAATCGGCCCGAGCCGGGCCCCATGTCGATCACCCAGTCGACTCGGGCGATCAGCTCAGGGTCGTGCTCGACGAGGAGTACGGTGTTGCCGGCCTCGCGCAGCTCCAGGGCGATGTCGAGCAGGTGTGCCTTGTCCGCTGGATGCAGCCCGGTGCCGGGCTCGTCCAGGACGAAGATCATGCCGCTCAGCTCGGTGCTGAGCTGCGCGGCGAGTCGGGTCCGCTGCAACTCACCTCCGGACAGTGTCGCTGCGCTCCGGGACAGTTGGAGGTGGGCCAGGCCGAGCCGGTCAAGGATTCCGAGCCTGCGGCCGAGGTCCTGCAGCAGCGGATCGCCCACCTCACGCTGCCGGGCGTCCAGCTCGTCCGCCACGCGTTTCGCCCAGCCTCGTACCTCCCGCACCTCCACCTCGAGCAGGTTGGGGTAGGTCAGTCCACCGAGCCGCACGGACCGGGCCACCTGGTCGTATCCGCTGCCGCCGCAGGTGCCGCAGGGCTGCTTGCGCATGTACGGCAGGTAGCGCTGCTTGGCGCTGGACGTCTGGGCGTTCACAAACACCCGCTCCACCTCGGCGAGCGCGCCCCGCAGCGGCTCACTCGAGGTGTAGGTCACCATGGCCCTCTCATTCCTGTTCGTCATGTCGATGGTCGCCTCGATCTTCTCGTCACCCGTGCCGTGGAGCACGCAGTGACGGAACTCCTCAGGCAGCGACTGCCACGACCGGCCGAGGTCCACGCCCCGCTTCTCGGCAAGCGCCGGTATGAACGCGTGTTCCCCCGATCGCCACTTGGCGTACCAGGGCGAGGCCCCCTCGAAGAGCGGAAGCTCCGGATGGGTGATGACCAGGTCTTCCTGCGCCTGCCAGCGCCCGCCCACCCCGTGGCAGTCCGCACAGCTCCCTTCCGGCGTATTGCGGTCGAAGTGAGCGGTCGTCAGATACTCGTTACCACTCTCCGCCGCCGGGTCTGCGCCGATCCCAGGGAGACGCGAGTAAAGCAGCCCCAGGTGCCCATCAATGCCGGTGATCGTTGCGACGGTGGAACGGGGGTTACGGTTCAGACGGCGCTGGTCGACCGCGAGCGTCGCGCCGAGTCCCAGGATACGGTCGACCTTCGGCCGATTGCGCTGCGTTATGTACTGCCGTACGAACGGCGAAAGCCCCTCCAGATACCGCAGCTGGGCTTCGCTGTGCAGGGTGTCGATGGCCAGCGAGGTCTTGCCGCTGCCGCTGACTCCGGTGAAGGCGACGAGCCGTCCTTTGGGAATGCTCACGGACACGTCCCGCAGATTGTTGGTACGAGCCCCTACCACGTCGATCGTGTCGCGTCCCTTCGCGACGCCCGATCCGAATTCAGTCAACCTTCGTCCGCCCTCTCGCAAACGAGGCAGGGCATGGGCGTACAGCCCCTGCCCTGCCGAACAAACCGAACACGCGCTTCACCGCAGGTCGCCGTCCAGGGGATCTGAGCGGACCCTTCACACATCTCTCATGACGTGGCTGGTCCCGATCCGGCCACTGCTGCGGGATCAGGACTGGGACAGCGCAGTGAGCTTGGCGATGTCGGGCGCGTAGGCGGCCATCCAGTGCGGACGCAGCCGGTAGTAGACAACCGTGTTGTCCCAGTCGAAGAGGTCCTCGCCGTAGAAGTCCTTGAGGTATGCGAGCAGGTCCGGCCAGTCCTCGGCCGGCTCGCCGTCCTGGGGGTTGAGGATCTCCACCCTCCCGTGCGTGAACACGCCCAGGTCCTCACCGCGCATGTGCGCGACGCTCACGGCGGACCGCGCCGAGAGATGACGCGCCTTGGCCGAGCCGCGCGCCGTGCCAAAAAGCCACTTGCCGTGCAGGAAATGCCCATCCACACCACTGATCCGCGGCTCGCCCTTCGCCGTCACGGTGGACAGGGCGAGGGTGCACATGCCGGCGAGGACGTGGGTGAGCTGCTGCGCGGTCAGGGTGCGCTCAGTGCTTATGATCGAGCGGAGATGCGCGGTGGAACGGGAGAGGGAGGCATCAAGCAGCGCCTGAAGCTCTTTGAGTTCTTCTGAAGTTTCGCGCACGAACGTCCTTATCTGTTGGTATTTATCGGAATTCCCGGCTTACGCCCCGCCATCGACGCCGAGCAGCCAACCGATACTCAACCCAAAACCTGACACCTTGTGTCTTGTTTCTTCATCCGTTTCGCAGACAGCACCCGAACTGGCGATCTTGGTTCCGGGTTCTGCCACCGATCGTGCGCACCGACCTCGCCCGGTTGAGGTCTGCGGCGAAGGGGTCGGTGAGCGTGGGGACGTTGCGGATGCCGTTCGTCGACGCCACCATGCGTAACAACCGTCCGGTCGAGGCGATACCGCCGTTCAGTCGAGCACTGCGGCGGCCGGATCGGTAACGATCTGGTGGACCGCCACTCACCTCACCTCACCTCGGGACGGAACTTTGTCCACCTTGCGATTCGAGACCGTGCTGAAGAGCCCGACGCAGTACGTGCTGCGCGTCAGCGCCACCAGCCAGGGCACGAACCTGACCATTGCGTGGCGTCGATCGATCGGCATCGGCAAGCTCCAGGTCAATGGCATCGACATCAAGCCATCGTGGGCCGGCGGCTTCCGATTCCCGTTCGAGATCGGCGGCACCACGTACAACTGGATCATCAAACCGTCCACCAGTGGCATGCTCGTCGAGAACCTCAAACAGATCGAGGTCACCGCCAACGGCGAGGTCGTCTTCGGCGACGTCGTCTCATAGTTTTCGATTCATAGGTTCAGGGTCCGAGCCCTGTCGGCTCACCGCCGTGAGCCGCGCATTGCAGTTGCACGGCGCGTGCTTCTTGCCACCCCCTTACTCGTCTGGGACGTGCGCTGGGTAGGCATGTCCAGCGATGATCACCTGTGCGGTCTTGTCCGTTCGTAGCCCGCGCATCGGTCTCAGCCGGTGCTTGAGGCTACTGTGATCAGCCTCGATCGGATTGTTGGCGTACCGCTCGACGTGATGCCACGCCGACGGGATCAGCTCGTCGAGCACGCCGGGGTAGACCGCGGCGGCGTCGGTGATGACCTCCCTGGGTGTCACCTTCAACATCGACAGCGCCCGTCGGAAGAACCGCCGAGCGGCTTCGGCGTCGCGGCGGGCCGAGACCAGCACGTCGATGACCTGCCCGTACTGGTCGACGGCGCGATACACGTAGCGCCAGATTCCGTTGACCTTGACATACGTCTCATCGACGTGCCACCTGTCGCCTGGCGAGTGCCGGCAGAACCGGGCAGCGTCAGGCAGCGCCGGCCAGCAGCGGCGTGAACCGCTGGACCCACCGGTACACCGTGACGTGATCAACCTCCACGCCGCGCTCGACCAGCAACTCCTCAACGTCCCGATAGGACAGATTGAACCGCAGATACCAGCGCACGGCGCTGACGGTGACCCCGGCCGGGAACCGGAACCCGGCGAACGCCGACTTCGCAGGCAGCCACGGATCAGGCCGGGTCGATGCCTTCACTGCTCAAGTCTGCATCGATCTTGCCGACGCTCAACGCAACGGTGCACCCCGCCTCAGGGCAGCGGCACCGCCTGGCGAGTGCGGGCGGAGAGCTCCGCCGCCTCGAGCATCGCTGTCGTGGCCAGTCCCTCGGCGCCGCTCACCAACGGCGGGCGGCCGTCTCGGGCCGCCCCGATCAGGTCCGTCAGTTCGGCCGCGTAGGCCGCCAGGCGCGGCCCGCTGACCGGGTCGAGCGGGTCGAACGCCGCCTGCTCGAAGACGACCGAGAAGCCCTCCCCCTTGCCGAGGCGCACCGCTCCGTACGCATCGCAGTCGATCATGCCCTCGGTACCGACCAGCTGGAATTGAAGCCCGGAGCCCAGGCCGGGCGCGGGGATGTCGTAGCTCATCCACAGCTGTGCCATCGCGCCGCCCTTGAAGTGATACGTGGCCATCGCGCTGCGCAGTGGCGGGTCCGCGGCTCCGTACTGTTCGAAGAGGGCGAACGCGAGGTCGGGTTCGTCGCCGATGAACCAGCGCACCAGGTCGCAGGCGTGCGCACCCCACGAGGCGTAGGTGGTCTGCTGGGCGGGATCGAGCTTCCACTGGTCCTGGGTCTTGCTGGTGTCCCAGAAGCCCATTTCGGGCCCGATCGCCCGCACCATCGTGACCCGCCCGATCACACCGTCGTCGAGGAGTCGCTTGGCGAACACGGGTGCGTCGCGGAACCGGTGCTGCGACACGACGGCGAGCTGCACTCCGGCCGCCTCGGCGGCGTCGTTCATCCGGGTGCATTCGGCCGCGTTCTGCGCCATCGGCTTCTCGATCAGGATGTGCTTGCCCGCCCGGGCCGCGGCGACGGCTTGAAGCTCGTGGCCGGCCGGTGGTGTCGTCAGCACGACGACCTCGACCGCAGGATCGGCGAGGAGGCTTTCGTACGAGTCGTGCAGTGGGCAACCGTAGTCGGCAGCCAGAGCCGGCGCGCGCCGGCCGCCGGCGACGCCGACCAGGTTCGCCTGCGCCACGTGGTTGGCCGCCACCTCCGACCAGGTGCGTCCCATGAAGCCGGAGCCGAGCACACCGACGCCGGTCATGCCCTCTCCGCTTCGCTCCGAGCCGGTCATGATGCCTCCCTGAGCCGACCGTGCCGGTCGAGCAGGTCGATGATGCGGGCCGCCGAGAGGGTGTGCATGTCGGCGAACGCCTCCACCGACGTCGCGCCGACGTGCTGGGTCAGTACCACATTCGTGAGCCCGGACAGCGGGTCCGGCACCGGCGGCGGTTCCACCTCCCGGACGTCGAGGCCCGCGCCGCGCAGCCGGCCGGCCTTCAAGGCGGCCGCCAGGGCCGCCTCGTCGATGAGCCCGCCCCGGGCCACGTTCACCACCACCGCGTCCGGCCGCAGGCGTCCGATCGCCGCGGCGTCAAGCACGTGGCGCGAGTCCGCGGTCAACGCGGCGCACAGCACGACCGCGTCGCTTTCGTCGAGGAGGTCGTTCAACGGTACGAGCGGGAAGGGCGCCTCGGTGCGGTACGGATCGTAGGCCACGACCGTCATGCCGAGTCCGTGTGCCTTCTCGGCGACGCGGGTGCCGATGCGACCAAGGCCGACCACCCCGATGCGCTGACCGCGCACCCGTCGAATCATGTAGAACTCCGGCAGTTCACGGACCTCCCATTGACCGGCCGCGGCTGCACTCGCCATCGGCACCAGTGCCCGCTGCACCGCCATCAGCAGTGCGATGGCCTGGTCGGAGACCTCCTCGGTGCAGTAGTCGGGCACGTTCGTGACCTCGATGCCGAGCTCTGCCGCGCGTGCCGTGTCCACGCCGTCCATGCCGACGCTGTAACAGAGAATGCCGCAGCATCGTGTCATCAGGTCGAGCTCTTCGCGGGGCAGCCGGCCCGACGCGACGACGACGTCGGCCTTTGGCAGCGCCTTGCGGGCGGCGTCCAGATCGGCCGGTAGCACCAGGTCGACGCCACGGGCCGCCAGCGTGTCCCGTTCGACGTCGTAGTTCCACCGCAGGGTGGTGATGGGGTCGTAGACAACAACAGTGGGAGCGCCCATATCTCTCCTCGCACAATGTGTGCTGTTTCAGCAGTTGAACTCAGCATTTTACTCGATAGAATCAGCCAGCTACACCGATGTCAAGGAGGCCCCATGCGCGTCACCGCCGCCGAAGTGCTGCACGTGCGGGCACCGCTCACCGTCGCGGCCGGTCCGGCCGGCGTGTTCAACCGGCACCGCGAAACGTTGCTGCTGAAGCTGTCCACATCCGACGGAACGGTCGGCTGGGGCGAGACCTACGCCCTGCCCGGCACCCGCGACCTCCTGGCCATGCTCGCCGCGGACCTTGTCGGCGCGCCGGTCACGCACGCGTGGCCACGCCGCCCCGGCCTCGACGAGGTGGGCGCCGCGCTGGCGCTGAGCGCCGTCGACATCGCCTGGCACGACCTGCTCGGCCGAACGCTCGGCGTGCCGGTGCACACCCTGCTCGGCGGCGCCCGACGCGACCGGGTGCCGGCGTACGCCTCCGGCTTCCTCTACCAGGAGGGCCGCCACCCCGCCGACGCCTGGCCGGACGAGGCGGCCAGACTGCACGAGCGAGGCTTCCGCGCCATGAAGGTACGAATGGGCGGCTACCCGCCGGTCGAGGAGCTGGCGCTGCTGGAGCAGCTGCGGGCCACGCTCCCCGGCGACGTGATGCTCATGGTCGACGCCTGGGGCGCCTATTCGGCTCCCACCGCGGTGCGGGTGGGCCGGCGCCTGGCCGACCTGGGCGTCGCGTGGTTCGAGGAGCCGACCCCCCTGGCCCGGCCCGAGCTCACCGCGCAGCTGGCGGTGCCGGTCGCCGGTGGCGAGATGGGGCGGACGCCGTCCGAGTTCGCACGGCTGCTCGACCACCGCACGTTCGACGTGATCCAGCCCGACGCGGCGATCTGCGGGGGACTCGCCGCGGCCCGGTTCGTCGGGGAGCTCGCGGCGCTGCATGAGATCGCGTGCGTGCCGCACACCTGGAACGGGGCCGTGATGGCCGCCGCCACCCTGCATCTGGCCGCCGTCCTGCCACCGGCCGCACGCACCGGCGACGGCACCTGGCCCGGCGGCGACGTGAGTGGTCCGATGCTCGAATACGACACGAGCGAAAACCCGTTCATCCGCGACATCCTGCGCGTCCCACCCTCCTTGGTGGACGGATGTTTCGCGGTGCCCGACTCGCCGGGCCTCGGCATCGAGATCGACGAGACCACGCTGTCCCAATACCGCATCGCATAACCGCGCCCCAGGAGGCAACCATGCAGAAGGAACCGATCGTCCCCGCCGGCGGCGCACCGCCGGCCGGGCCCTACTCCCCCGGAATCCGGGCCGGCAACCTGCTCTTCGTCTCGGGCCAAGGCCCCTTCGATGCCGACGGCAAGCTCATCGGCGACACCTTCCAGATCCAGGCACGCGCCACCTTCGCCAACATCGAACGCATCATCACGGCCGCCGGCGGGAATCTCTCCGGCATCCTGCGCATCGGCGCCTACCTGCACACCCTGGACAACTTCGCGGAATTCAACGACATCATGCGCGACGTACTACCCACCCCGCATCCAGCGCGTACGACGATCCCGGTACCACTGCCCGGATTCCTGATCGAGATCGACGCGGTCGTGCTGCTCCCCGACCCCGCCTGACGACCTGAACCGGCGCTCCACGGTGAGCTCACCGTGGAGCGCCTGGACGCTCAGTAGGACAGCCAGCCACCGTCGACGAGGATGCTCGCGCCGGTGACGAAGCCGGCCTCGGCGGAGCAGAGATAGGCCACCATCGAGGCCACGTCGTCGGGATGGCCGCGGCGGCCCAGCGGCGTGTGCCGCTCCCACCACCGCTGCGGCTCGGACAGCTCCGGCGGGGGCGCCGGGGTGCCGGCGCGCTCGTCGAGCGCGATGTCACCCGGCGCGACGTGGACCGCTCGGATGTTGTGCGGCGCCAATTCGAACGCCAGCCCCCGGGTCAGCCCCAGCATCCCCGCCTTGGTCGTCGTGTAGGCGGTCGCGTGGTGCTGGGCCGCATACGCGGCGACCGAGCCGATGTTGACAATCACGCCCGGCGTGCCCCTCGCCACCATGCACCGGGCGGCCTCGCGGGAACACCGGAACGCAGCGGTGAGATTCACGCCGACGACGCGATCCAGCCACTCGTCATCGCAGTCCAGCAGCGGGCGCGACGCGCCCGGCCCGGTCACCGCCGCGTTGTTCACCAGGATGTCGATGCCGCCGAAGCGCTCCACACAACGCGCGACGAGCGCCCTGCAGGACGCCGCGTCGGCGAGGTCGGCCACAGCTACGTCGAGACTGCGATGGGGCGCGGCGAGCCGGCTCGCCGCCGCGGCCGCGGTCTGCGGGGTTCGCTGACCGACGAGGACGTGCGCGCCCTCATCGGCGAGGCGGGCCGAGATCGCCGCGCCGATCCCGCTTCCGCCGCCGGTCACCAGGGCCACCCGCCCGGCCAACCCGGCGGTGCCGGTCACTGCCACGACACCTCCTCCGCGACGGGCCCGAGCATGACGATGCCGACGCCGGGCTCGACCTCGGCCCGCCGCCGCAGCATCATCACCGTTCCGTCGTGCGGGGCCGAGATCTCCTCGGCCGGCAACCCGTCCCCGTCGAGAATCTCCGCCACCAGGTCGCCGCACCTGACCTGGTCGCCGGCCCGGACCGCGGTGACACACCAGCCTGACACCGATGCGGAGACCGACGAGTCGACGTCGCCGTCACCACCGCGCAGGATCCGTTGCGGCCCCGTTCCCGCCGGCACGTCCGCGGCGGCGAGCATGCCGAGCCGGCCGAGCACCCGCAGTACGCCGTCGCGGTAGCCGAGCAGCTCCGAGCGGCGCAACGATCCGCCGCCGCCGCCCTCGACGTAGATGGACGGCACGCCGTAGGACGAGGCCGTGGTAAGGCTGCGCCCCGGATTGAGCCGGTCGTGCGCCCAGAGCAGCGGCGCACCGAACGCGTGCGCCGCCGGTCGGCCGGTCGGATCGCTGAAACCGGCGAAGAACGGCATCGCGTAGTTGAGTCCCGCCGAGTGCAGATCGATGAGCAGGTCCGAGTTACGGATGACGCGCTGTGCCAGGGCGTCCGCGATCCGTTCGGTGACCGTGCCGTCGGCGCGGCCGGGGAAGGCGCGGGCCAGGTTGCCGTCGTCGACAGGGCTGGTCCGGGTGCCCGCCTCGTGGGCCGGCGGGTTCGCGACCGCCACCGCGAGGATCCGCCCGGACCACTGCGGCGGGTCGGCGCTGAGATGCGCCACGATCGCCCGTACGGCGGCGATGCCCTCCAGTTCGTCGCCATGCACCCCGCCGAGCAGGGCCACGGTCGGGCCGGCGGCGGAGCCCGCCAGTTCCCGGATCACGACCGTGGCCTCGCCGACGTCGATCCGGTGTGTCTTGACTTCCTCCCCACGGCTGAAGCGGGGGGATTCCTGGACCTCACGGTCCGGGGGTTCCTTCTTCATCGATTGCTGCCCTCCCGCGCTAGACGCGAGCTGGTCTCACGCCATCTCCAAAGGCTGACACCGCAAGCCCTGCGGCCAAGATGTTGCGCGCCGCGTTCACGTCCCGGTCGTGGCGCGCCCCGCAAGGGCACGTCCAGTCGCGGACGTTCAACGGCAACGACGGACCGATGCGCCCGCACGCCGAGCACGTCTTGCTCGACGGATAGAACCGGTCGATCGCAATGACGGTCCGGCCGTACCAGTCGGCCTTGTACTCCAACTGGCGCCGCAACTCCGACCACGCCGCATCCGAGATAGCGCGGGCAAGGCTGTGGGTGCGGACCATATTGCGGACCGACAGGTCCTCGATGATCACCGTTTGGTTCTCGCGGATGATCCTCGTGGACAGCTTGTGCAGATGATCCCGGCGACGGTCGGCGATCCGGGCGTGAACCCGGGCGACCTTCACGCGCGCCTTGGCCCGGTTCGCGGAACCCTTCTCCTTGCGGGCAAGGTTCCGCTGCGCCTTCGCCAGCCGTACCCGGTCGCGCTTCTCGTGCTTCGGGTTGGTGACCTTCTCGCCGGTCGACAGCGTGACCAACGACGTAATGCCAGCATCCATCCCGACCGACCGCTCGACCTGCGGCAGCGCCTCGATGGTGTCCTCGACGAGGATCGAGATGTGCCAGCGGTTCGCGGCGTCGCGGGACACGGTGACCATGGACGGCGTCGCACCCTCGGGCAGCGGCCGGGACCAGACGATGTCGAGCGGGCCGGCGCATTTCGCCAGGCTGATCCGGCCGTCGCGCCAGGAGAACCCGGACGTGGTGAACGTCGCCGACGCGCGGCTTTTGCGCTTGGACTTGAAGGTTGGGTACTTCGCGCGTTTGCCCCAGAAGTTGACGTATGCCTGTTGCAGGTGTTGCAGGCCCTGCTGGAGCGCGACGTTGGAGACGTCGTACAGCCACGCCGCGTCGGGTTCGTTTTTCCAGGCGGTGAGCAGGCGGCAGGTGTCGGCGAACGTGATCCGCCGCTGTTCCTGCGTCCACGCCCGGGACCGTTCGGCGAGCGCCCGATTGTAGACGTAGCGCACTGACCCGAACGTTCGGTTGAGCAGCTCGGCCTGTTGCGGGGTCGGGTAAAAGCGGTACTTGTACGCCCGCTTCACCATCCGTCCAATTATGCTGAAATTTTAGCATGGCAGTGTTTCAGACGTGCTAACCCCATGGATGAATCCAGGGGCTTGCGCACTACGCACTCCGGTCACGGCCGCCCGACCTCGGCCGCCGCCAATGTTTCCCGCACGTGGGTCCGCATGCCGTCGTCGACCTGCACGAACGGCAACGCGGTCGTCGAATGTGCGATGACCCCCTGCTGTACCAGGGCCTCCTTCAACGACGCGATGACCGAGGCGCTGAAACTGCCGCCCGGCATCGGGTGCTGGTAGAGCTTGAAAAACGCCACGATGCGGCTCTGCATCTCGGCCGCGCCCTTCCAGTCCCCGGCCGTCGCGCGCGCGGCGAGTTCGACGTGCCACGGCGCGAAGACGTTGGCCAGGCCCGGCACGGCGCCGTGGAACCCGCCCAGCAACAGCCCGTCGATCGCGAACTCGCTGCCCGTGTAGCGACGGAACCCCTCGATGTCCGCCGTCGCCTCGGCCAGCATCCGCTGGGCCTCCACGTTGCCCGAGGAGTCTTTCACCCCCGCCACAACTCCCTCGCCGGCGAGCTCACGCATCAGGTCCGGCTCCAGCACCACGGTGACCCGGCTGGGAATGTTGTAGGCGAGGACCGGCACCGAGCCCGCGGCCCCGGCCACAGCGCGGAAGTGCCCGCCGAGCTCGGCGGCGGAGTGCGGGAAGACGAACGTCGGTGGCACGAGCAACGAGTCGGCGCCCATCTGCGCGTACACCTTCGCGTCGGCGACCGCCTCGCGGGTGCCGAGCGCCGGCACGCCGATCATGAGATGGGTCCGCTCGTCGACCCGGGCCACCGCACGGGCAGCGACCTCGAGCCGCTCGTCACGGGAGAGCGCGCCGTTCTCGCCGCACGAGCCGAGCACGAGCAGCCCGGTCACGCCCCGCCCGATGAGGTGGTCGACGAGTGCGTCGAGCGACTCGAGATCCGGGGCACCCGACGGCAGCATCGGGGTGACCATCGGCACGATCACGCCGGCGATCGGCGGGGGGACCGGGACACGAAGCGATGTCATGGAGACCTTCCTAGCGAGCGGTAGGCGACGATCCGGGACTGATGAGCGATCCGGGGAAGTGACAGGCGACCTGACGGTCGGATGAAATCGGCGACAACGGTGGGGGGCTCGTAGCGCAGATGTCCTGCGCCACGGGACAGCGAGGCTGGAACGGGCAGCCGGGTGGCGCGTCCAGGGGCGAGGGCGGTTCGCCGGCCAGCACGATCCGGTCCGCCGCACCCGGGGCCAGATCCACCCGGGGAAGCGCGGAGAGCAGCGCCACCGAGTACGGATGCAGGGGCTGCTCGAAGAATTGCTCCCACGGCGCCAGCTCCACCAGACGCCCCAGGTACATCACGGCGATCCGGGTGGCGATCTCCCGGACCGCGACCAGGTCGTGCGAGACGAACAGGTAGGCGAGGCCGTGCTCGCGCTGCAGGTCCCGCAGCAACGCGATGACGTGCGTCTGGATCGACACGTCGAGCGAGGCGGTCGGCTCGTCGAGCACGATCAGCTCGGGACGGGCGGCGAGCGCACGGGCGATCGCGACCCGCTGCGCCTGGCCACCGGAGAGCTCATGTGGATACCGCTCGGCCAGGGCCTGACCCAGTCGCACCTCGTCGAGCAGTTCGGCCACCCGCCGGCGGCGCTGATCCCCGGGCATGCCGAGATTGACCAGCGGCTCCGCGATCGCGTCGCCGACTCGTTGACGTGGGTTGAGTGAGCCGTGCGGGTCCTGGAAGACAGCCTGCATGCGCTGCTGGCGCCGCACGCCGCCGCGCGGGTCGGCCGGATTGTCGCCGGCGACCCTGACGGTGCCCGATGTGGGCGGCTGCAGGCCCAGCACAAGATGCGCCAGGGTGGACTTGCCGGAGCCGGACTCGCCCACGAGCGCCACCGTTTCGCCGGCCCGTACGTCGAGGTCGACACCGGCCAACGCGTGCAGCTTCCTGCGACGCACCCGGTAGACCTTGGTCGCCGCACGAACAACCACGAGCGGCTCGCCGACCACCAGCTGCTTCACGGGCTGCTCCGGCAGCACCGGCGCGGGAGACGGTGCCGGGCCGTCAGCGCCTGCGTTGCGGGGCGCCTGCCCGACCGCGTCGTGGTTGAAGCAGGCGACCCAGTGCCCGCCGCCGATCGACAGCAGCTCGGGCATGCTCTGCGCACAGGCGTCGAGCCGGTAGGTGCAGCGCGGCTCGAACGGGCAGCCGGGCGGTGGATCGGCGAGGTCCACCACGCTGCCCGCGATGCTTGCAACCTCTCCCCGCCGCAGTGTGATACGCGGGGTCGCATCGCGCAGCGCGGCCGCATACGGATGGCGCGGCCGGGCGAAGAAGTCCGGCGCTGGGCTGTCCTCGACGATACGGCCGCCGTACATGACGATGACCCGGGTGCAGAGCTGGCGGATCAGGCCAAGGTTGTGCGAGACGATGACCAGCCCCATGTCGGCCTGCGGGCCCGGCGCCCCGATGGTGGCGAAGAGTTCCATGATCTGTGCCTGGATGGTGACGTCCAGCGCCGTGGTCGGCTCGTCCGCGATCACCAGCAGCGGGTCGTTCGACAGCCCCAGCGCGATCAGGCCGCGCTGCCGCATGCCACCGGAGAGCTCGTGTGGACGCCGCGCGAGTTGGCTGCGCGGCGCGGGCATGCCCACCGACCGCAGCGCCTGGACGGCCCGATCCCGGCGGCGCCCGCGGTCGGTCTCGCCATGCGCGCGCAGCCCTTCGGAAAGGTGGTCTCCCAGGGTCCGTAGCGGGTCGAACGAGGTGAGCGGGTCCTGGAACACCATGCCGGCCTTGCTGCCGCGCAGCCTGCGCATCCTCTCCTCCGGCAGGTCCGACAGCTCGATGCCGTCGATCGTGATGGAACCGGACTTCTGCTTCGACCACGGCGGCAGGAGCCGCATCAGTGCCAGCGCCAGCGTCGTCTTGCCCGAGCCGGACTCACCGACGATGCCGACGCGCTCGCCGGACACCACGTCGAAGGAGGCGCCCGCGACGGCCTGCACGTCGTCGTAGGCGATGGTCAGGTCGCGAACTGAGAGCAGGCTCATCGCGGCCGCCTGCCGGCCACGTCGACCCGGAGCGCGGCGCCGAGCCCTTCGCCGACGAAGTTGATGCCGAGCACGGTCAGCATCAGCATCAGCGCGGGCGCGAGCGCGGCCACCGGGGCGGTGTAGATCGCCCGGACCCCTTCGGTGAGCATCACCCCCCAGTCCGCTTCCGGCGGCTGTACACCGATGCCGAGGAAACTCAAGGCCGAGAGCACCACGATCCCGTTCCCCATTCCGATTACCAGCAGGACGACCAGCACGTCAGCGACGTTGGGCAGCACATGCACGCGCAGCATCCGCGCCAGCGAGGTGTTGCTGAGGCGAGCCGCCTGTATGAACGCCGCGCTGCGCAATGGCAGGACCGACCCGCGCATGACCCTGGCGTAGGACGGCAACGCCGCGATCGAAACCGCGATAACCGCGCTCGTCACGCTCGGGCCCAGGATCGCCACCACGACGATCGCTGTAAGCAGCGTCGGGAACGACAGCAGCACGTCCACCACACGCATCACGACGGTGTCGAACGCCCGGCCGATGAAGCCGGACGCGATGCCGAGCAGGCTGCCGGCGACCGCGCCCAGGCCGACCGCGAGCAGGCCGGCCGGGATGGACAGCACGCCGGCGTGCAGGAGCCGGGCAAGGATGTCGCGCCCGAGGTTGTCGGTGCCGAGCGGGTAGGTCGCGGACGGACCGGCGTAGGCGTCCATTGGATGCGTGCGGGTCGGTGATGCACCGTAGACCAATGGCCCCACTACGGTGACGACCGCCACGATCAGGAGCAGCACCAGACCCACCCGGGTCAGTCGCTGCGACAGGAACCGGCAAGCCGCGCTGGATCTGGTCGTCATGACAGGCCGATCCGGGGGTCGATGATGCGATAGACCACATCGATGAACAGGTTGATGCCGAGGATCAACAACGCCACGACGAGGATCTCCCCCTGCACGGCCGGCAGGTCCCGTCGGCCGATCGAGTCGAAGATCGTGGTGCCGAGTCCCGGCCAGGAGAAGATGTTCTCCACGATGAGGGCGCCCGCCAGTAGCCGTCCGAACTCCACCGAGAGCAGCGTGACCACCGGGATGGACGCGTTGGGCAGCACGTTGCGGGTGAGCAGCCGCCGCTGGGGCACACCGACGGCACGCAGCGTCCGCACGAAGGGCCGGCCCACCGCGTCCAGCACGCTCGCCCGCACGACCCGCGCCTGGATGCCGGCGAGCGGAATGCCCAGCGCCAGCGCGGGCAGCACGATCGAGGTCCAGGATTCCGCGCCGGCCACCGGGAAGATCTGCAGATACACCGCGAACACCGTGGCAAGCACCGTGGCGAGCAGGAAGTCGGGTGTGGCCACCAGCATCGTGGTCACGGTGGTGAAGCTCAGCCCCGCGCGGCGCCGCTTCGCGTCGCGCAACGCGCTGGCGATGCCGATCGGCAGCGAGAGCAGCAGGCCGGCGAGAACGCCGGCTGCCGTCAGCATCAGCGTGTTGGGCAGGCGCTCGGCGACGACGTCGGCCACCGGCTGCCGGGTGAGGAACGAGGTGCCCAGATCGCCGTGCAGGACGTTCCCCAGATAGGTGAAGAACTGCACCAGCAGCGGATCGTTGAGTCCAAGCTGTTCCCGCAGTTCCTCGGCGACCTGCGGATCCAGATTGGTGCCCGCGATGACCTGCACGGGGTCGCCAGGCACGAGACGGATCATCGCGAACGTGATCACGAGCACCGCCAGCGCGGCGGGAACTGTCACCAGTACCCGCCGCGCGACGAACCGTACGAAGCTCACTCGGCCGGCACCAAGTCGTTGATCTTCAGGATGCCGTCCGGCTGCATGCCGATCCCGCCGACCGCCTTCGCCGAGAACACGACGCTCTTCGGCTGGTAGAGCACCAGGGCCGTGTGGTCGGCCGCCATGAGATGCTGCGCCCGGGACACGAGCGCGTTGCGCTTGGCCGCGTCGACCTCGCTGATCGCCTGGTCCAGCGCGGCGTCCACATCCGGGTTGCAGTTGAACGTCAGGTTGGTGCCCTGCGGCACCTGCGCCGATGGGATGTTGGCGCAAGCGAAGAGGATCCGCATCGACCCGGCCGGGTCCAGGATGCCGTAGCGGCCGATGTAGATGGACTGGTCACCCTTGCGGCGGGTCTGGGTGACCGTGGCGAACTCCTCGGTCTTGATCTGCGCCTTGATGCCCACCTGGGCCAGCTGGTCCTGGACGAGCTGGTCGATCGCGGGCCACGGGTCGTCGCTCGCGGACAGGATGGACAGCGTCAGCGGCTTGCCGTCCTTCTGCATGACGCCGTCGGCACCAGCGGTGTAGCCGGCCGCCGCAAGCAGCGACTTGGCCTGGGCCTGGCTGTACTTGGTCACCGCGCTCTCGACGGTCTTGTCGTAGCCGGGGACGATGGTCGGCACCGTGCTCCAGTTGGTCTCGGCATAGCCACTGGCCACGGCCTGGATGAGCGCGTCACGGTCGATCGCCGCCGAGATCGCCTTGCGGACGTTGAGGTCCGGCACACTCTTCGCATTGATCCACAGGGCGGTCTCGCTGACCCCGGGGAAGGAAGTGTTGTCGAGGTTCGATGCGGAGGCGAGACGCTTGGCGTCGGGCCCGGTCAGCTGGGCCACCTGCACCGCCCCGGTGGTCAGCAGGTTCGCCCGGGTGCTGGCGTTGGTCACGTACTGGAAGATGATCCGCGCGTACTTCGGAGCACCTTTGTTCGTCAGGTCGGGACGGATCGTCGTGTAGTCGTTGTTCCGCTCGACCTCGAGGCGGTCGCCCTTGACGTAACTGACGAACTTGTAGGGGCCGGTTCCCACGGGCCTGGCGTCGAGCGTGCCGGCACTCGCCGCGGCCGGCGACGGGATGCTGAGATCCGCGTTGGTGAGGTTGATCAATGCCGCGCCCACGGGCGTCTTCCAGGTCACCTTCACGGTGCTGTCGTCGATGACCTGACTGTTGTCGTACGGGCCGAGAACGCTCTTGGAGTTGGTCGCCTTGGTGGCCGGGTCGACGACCCGGTCCAGCGCGGCCTTGACCGCTGCGGCGTTGAACGGGGTGCCGTCGTGGAACTTGACTCCGGTGCGGAGCTTGAACGTGATGGACGGACCCTCGACGGTCCAGGACTCGGCCAGGCTGGGACCGATCGTGCCGTCGGCGTTGGCCACCACGAGCGTGTCGTAGATGGCGGCCATCTCGTCACTGAGGTATTGAATGTTCTTGGCCGGGTCCAGGGTCGGCTGCTCGGCGCCCTCGGCGATGTGCAGCGTCCCGCCGCCGGCCGAGTTGTCGGTATCTGCCGAACCGCACGCTGCGGCGGCGGCGATCATGAGGAGCACGGCACCACCGGCGACCAGCCGGGAGTACATTCCCCTGCGGCGCGTAGACATTTGGACTGTCTCCACTTCGACGAAGCCGCCCGCCACCAGGCGGGACGCGATCCTCTGACGCGTGACTGAGTATTAGCGCGGCCGCAAAGTCATGTCAACGGCTGAAACGATCGTTCCGATAATGTTCGGTACGAGCTGCTGCCGCAGCGTATCCGGCGGGTCGAAGCGTTTTGACAGGTGAAACAAATCGACTACGATGAGGCGCCGGCATGGGCCCCACCAGGGGTATCATCGCCCGTGCGACCTCAAACTCGCTCCGCGCCACCGTCCCCAGTGTCACGAGACAGGACAGACCGATGAAGCAGACGGCTGAGTCCGCCGCCAGCTACCCGATCCGGGCCGTCGAGCGCGTCTGCGACATTCTTGACGTGCTGCAGCGATCCCGCGACGGTGCGTCGCTCTCGGATGTCGCCGAGGTGACGGCGCTGCCGAAGAGCTCGGCCTATCGCTACCTGTCGGCCCTCGAGGCCCGCCGCTACGTCGAGCGTGATCCGGCCAACAGCCTGTATCGGCTCGGCCTGGCCTTCCGGCCGCAGCACACCCGGCAGGTGGACGTGCTCGTCAACCAGGCCAGGCCACACCTGGAGAAGCTGCGCGACCGGCTCGGCGAGACCACAAACCTGGGCGTGCTGGACGGAGCGCACATCGTGCACGCCCTCGTGGTGGAGAGCAACGAGATGATGCGGCTCGCGGCGCGCATCGGCGAGCGGGGCAGCATCCACGCCACCGCGCTGGGCAAGGCGATCGCGGCCGAACTGCCTGATGACCGGGTGCGCGCCATCCTCTCGGCCGAGCAGATGCTCCAGTACACCGACAGCACGATCGTCTCCGTCGAGGGATACCTGGCCGAGCTCAAGCGCGTCCGGCGCGAGGGATATGGGCTCGACGACTGCGAGAACCAGCCCGACGGCCGCTGCGTGGCGGTCGTGTTGGAGAGCATCCCGTTCCTGTGCGGCATCAGCGTGAGCGCGCCGGCCCGTCGGCTGACCTCCGACAAGGTCGAGACGGTCGCCCGCGCGCTGCGCCGCACCGCGATGCAGCTGGTGCGCGACTACCACGCCAGCGCCTGAAGCGCGCTCTCCACAAGCAATCCACCATCCGCACAGCCCAGCCCGACGCGCGGTGTTGACCATCGGCCGCGGCGGCGGCTACCGTCGTGTCAGTTTCAACTGTCGGTCTGCGAAATCCACTAGGCAGAACGCGGACGGCACGACGGGCACCGGAAGGGGAGCCGAGTGGTGTCAAAAGCCTCGAGGATCAAGTCAGCGGAGTACTGGCCGCGAGCGAGCCGCCATCTTCCGGGTGGGGTCAACTCCAACGTGCGGCTGTCCGCGCCGCCGGTCTTCTTCAGCCGCGCCCAAGGCGCGTGGATGTGGGACGTGGACGGCAACGACTACGTCGACTACCTGCTAGGGCAAGGGCCGAGCTTCCTGGGCCACGCCAACGCCACAGTGAATCAGGCGGTCCACGACGCCTGCGGGGACGGCATGCTCTACGGCAACTCACACGTGCTGGAGGTCGAGGCCGCGGAGCGGATCTGTTCGGCGCTCGGCTGGGCCGAGATGGTCCGGCTCGGCCTGACCGGCACCGAGTCGGTCCAGGCGGCCCTGCGGCTGGCGCGTGCGGCGACCGGACGCCGGCGGTTCATCCGGTTCGAGGGCCACTACCACGGCTGGCTCGACAACGTGCTCGTCGACGCCGCTGGCACCGGACCCGCCAGCGCCGGCCAGGTCGGCGCACAACTCGCCGACTCGGTGGTGCTGCCGTGGAACGACGCGGAGGCCGTCGCGGCCGCGCTGGCCGAGCACCATGGCCAGATCGCCGCGCTCATCATGGAACCCATCATGGTCAACGCCGGCACGATCGAACCGCGACCCGGCTATCTGCAGCGCGTCCGCGAACTGTGCACCGAGCACGGCGTGGTGCTCATCTTCGACGAGGTGATCAGCGGCTTCCGGGTCGCCCTCGGCGGTGCGGCGGCCCGGTACGGCGTCACACCCGACCTTGCCACCTACGGCAAGGCCATGGCGGGTGGCTGGCCGGTCGCGGCCTTGGCCGGACACGCTCACCTGATGGAACGATTCGGCACCGGCGAGGTCAACCACTCGGGCACCTTCAACGGCTCCGTGATGGCCGCCGCGGCGGTGGTCGCCACCATCGACCTGCTGACCTCGGACCCGCCGTACGAGCGCATCGCCGAGCACGGCACGGCGTTGATGGCCGGGCTCCTCGAACTGGCCGACAAGCACCAGGTGCCGCTGCGGGTGCAAGGTGTCCCGATGGCGTTCCACGCCTCGTTCGGCCCTCGGGAACCGGTCACCGACCACCGCGAACTGCGCAACCTCGACCTTGCCCGGTACGCCCGCTTCGCCGAGGTGCTGGCTGGGTACGGGGTCTGGGTCGCCGGGCGAGGGATCTGGTACGTCTCAGCGGCGCACGGCCCGCGTGAACTCGCCACCACGCTTGAGCGCGTGGACGATGCGCTGAACGAATCAGGCGCGTAGGGAGTTCGGGCACATGCGGGTCGGCATTCTCGGTCTCTGGCACGAAACCAACACCTACGCCACGCACCAGGCCACCCTCGCGGACTTCGCTGACTTCGAACTCGCGCAGGGTCACGAGGTCCTCGAGCAGAACGTGGACACCGGATCGGTCATCGGCGGCTTCGCCGACTCTCCCGACCACGAACTGGTGCCGATCTTCTCGGCCGGCGCCTGGCCGTGCGGCCCGGCCGATCGGGTCACCATCGAGGCCCTGCTCGAGCGCGCCGGCCGGGCCTTGCGCGCGGCCGGGCCGCTCGACGGGCTGCTCGTCAACCTGCACGGAGCGATGGTCGCCGACGGCTATCCCGACACCGAGACGGCGCTGCTGTCGGTGGTCCGGGAGACCGTCGGGTCCGTGCCGCTGGCGGCGGTGCTCGACCTGCACGCCAACCCGTCACCCGAGCTGGTCGAATCATGCGAGGTACTCGTCAGCTACGACACCTACCCGCACGTGGACATGCGCGAACGGGGGCGCGAGGCGGCCCGGCTGCTCGGCGACGTGTTCGCCGGGCGGCGGTTGCGCACGGCCGTCGGCAAGCTCCCACTGCTGGTCTGCCCGTTGGCTCAGGCGACCGACGCCGAGCCGATGCGCTCGCTGCAGCGACGGGCCGCGGCCCGGGCCCGCGCCGCGGGACTGGTGCGGATCTGCATCCCGGCCGGCTTCGCCTACAGCGACGTCGACCGGGTCGGCATGAGCGTGCTCGCCATCCACGACGAGGGCGACGAGGCGGCCGCGCGCGACGTCATCGCCGAGACCCTCGCCGACATCACCGAACAGACCGACGCCTTCATGGTGGCTCGCGACGACGCCGCCACGGCCGTGCGCCGGGCGATCGCCGGCGCGGCCCGCCCGGTCGTCCTCGCCGACGTCGCCGACAACATCGGCGGCGGCAGCCCGGGCGACGGGACCGCTCTGCTCGCCGAACTGCTGGCCCAGCACGCACAGGACGCCGTGGTGACCGTGGCCGACGCGCGGGTCGCCCGCCTGGCAGCGGACCTCGGCACCGGCGCGGAGATCGAGGCGCTGGTCGGCGGGAAGACCGACCGCCGGCACGGCGACCCGGTGTGCGTGCGCGGACGGGTCGTCACCGTCACCGACGGCCGCTACCGCACCCAGGGCAGCTGGATGACCGGACGCGAGTTCAGCATGGGCACCACCGCGGTGCTGCGCGTCGAGGGCATCACCCTCGTGGTGACCGAGAGGCCGACGCCGCCGTTCCACGCCGAGCAGCTCTCCTCCGTCGGGGTGGACGCCCGCTCCGCCAAGATCATCGTCGCGAAGGGCGCCATCGCCTGGCGGGCCGCGTTCGGTGACATCGCCGCCGAGGTCATCGAGGTTGCCACGCCCGGCGCCTGCCCGATCGACGTCGCCTCACTTCCCCGCAACACAACACCGATGACCCTCCCACCGACGACCTTCGTAGCCCCGCCCGGCGTGAAGCCATGAGCGGCCCGGAGCGAAGCGGAGAGGCCGCTTTCTGGCTGGAATGCCGCGCCTGTGGCAGGTCCCGGGAAGCCGGCTCCCTGCGTTACCGCTGCGCCAGCTGCGGCGGAGAACTGGTCGTGCGCTACGCCGCTGCCTCCGACGGTTGGCAGGACCCGGCGCGGCGCGGGGTCTGGCGCTACCAGGGCCGGCTACCGCTGCACGACCCGGCGAACATCGTGAGTCTGGGCGAGGGTGCCACGCCGCTGGTGGAGCTGACCGGTGCCGTGCCCGGCGTCGCCTCCGTGCAGGTCAAGTGCGAGCATCTGAACCCGACCGGCTCCTTCAAGGACCGCATCGCTTCAGTCGCCCTCTCCATCGTGCGTGAACGCCGGCTCGCCGGCTGCGTCGGCACCTCCTCCGGTAACGGCGGCGCGGCCGCCGCCGCCTACGCGAGCCGGGCCGGCGTGCCGGCGGCGCTGTTCGCGCTCGCCGACACCGCCGCACCCAAGCTGCGCCAGATCCGAGCGCTCGGCGCGCGTGTCCATCTCGTCGACGGCCTCGGCCACGACGCCGCAGCCACCGACTCGGCGGCCGTCACCATTGCCGCGATCGCCGCCGATCGGGACCTGATGCCGCTCCTGACCGGCGGCCGGTTCTCCCCCGAGGCGATGGAGGGTGCGACCACGATCGCGTACGAGATCGCCGAGGACGCCCCGGCCACGACCGTGGTGTACGCGCCGGTCGGCGGTGGCGGGCTGCTCTCCGCGATCGGCCGTGGCTTCACCGCAGGCGGGTTGATCGCCAACGGTGCGCGCCCCCGGGTCGTCGGTGTGCAGCCGGCTGGTTGCCCGACACTGCGCCCGGCGTTGGCCGGTGACCTCACCGGGCTTCGGGGCCCATGCACCACCACCGTCTCCGGGCTGCAGGTCGCCGTCCTCTTCGACGGCGTCGGCGCGGTCGACGCGGTGCGCGAATCCGGCGGGCACCTGACCGAAGTCACCGACGAGGAGATCCTCGATGCGCAGCGTATCCTCGCCCGCCGGCACGGCATCCTGGTCGAACCGGCCGGCGCGACCGCATTCGCGGGCCTGCTCGCCGACGCGGCGGCGGGCCGGCTCGACCCCTCCGACCGGGCGGTGATCGTCGCGACCGGGGCCGGCTACAAGGACGCCGGTGCCCTCGCCCGGCTCGCCGGCGACGACCCGGTGCCCCGGATCACCGCCGACCAGATCACCACCGCGATGGACATCCTCCGCTAGTGGAAGGCCGGATCGCCTTGTCTGCACCGCGCTCGATCAACAGCCTCTACGACCTCACCGGTCGCGTCGCGATCGTGACCGGCGGAGCCGGCCTCTACGGTCGCCACATGTGCTACGCACTGGCCGAGGCCGGTGCGCACGTGGTGGTCACCTCCCGCGACCTGACCGCGTGCGAGGCGGCCGCCACCGCCCTCCGCCGGGACGGTTACGAGGCCAGCGCGCACCGGCTCGACCAGGCCGACGAGGCGTCCATCGTGGAGCTTCGCGATGCTGTCGTGGCATCGCTGGACCGCATCGACGTGCTGGTGAACGGTTCGGTGCACCGCCAGGGCAGCGACCCCAACCGCACCACCGCCGCGGACTGGACCGCCACCAGCGAGGTGAACTCCTCCGGGCTCTTCCTGATCACGAAACACATCGGCGAGCAGATGATGGCCCAACGTTCGGGCAGCATCGTCAACATCGGCTCGATCTACGGTGTGGTCGGGCCCACCTTCGACGTCTATGCGGGCACCGAGATGACCTCGCCTGCCTTCTACGCGTTCGACAAGGGTGGCATGGTGAACCTCACCCGGTACCTCGCGTGCTTCTACGCGCCCTACGGCGTGCGGGTGAACTGCCTGTCGCCGGGCGGGTTGGCGACCCCAGACCAGCCGGCGGCATTCGTCACCGCCTACGCCGAACGCACGCCGCTGGGTCGATTGGCCGGACCCGACGACATCAAGGGCCCGGTGGTCTTCCTGGCCTCGGACGCCTCCGGCTATGTGACCGGTGTGAACCTCATGGTCGACGGCGGCTGGACCGCCCACTGACGGCCAGGAGTCGGGTCCCGGCGTGGGCGACCACGCCGGCGCCGTCGGCGGTGAGTTTCGGTCGGGTCCGGGTGACCCGCATCCAGGAAGTGCCTTCCGTACGGGCGTGACGAGACCTTCGACAAGCCTCATTGTCCCAGTTCAGAAGGCACTTTCGCGTTCCACGTCCATCTCGTGGATCACCGATCCTGAAACACTCGGGTCAGTGGATGATGCGCTCGGTGGAGTCGAGGTCGAAGAGGTGGACGCGGCCGGGCTTGATCACCGCGGTGACGCGGTCGCCCACTGCGACCGGGTCCTCGGGTGGCACCCGGGCGACGACCGTCGCTCCGCCGACCTCGAGTTCCACGAACGTGTCCGACCCGATCGGCTCCAGCAGGGCGACCTGCGCGTCGAAGGACAACCCGCCCGGCGCGCCCAGCGACACGTCCTCGGCCCGCAGGCCGGCCGCGACCCGCGGCCACTCGCCGTCGCGCAGCCCGATGGACTCGGCGGTGCCGAGTTCGAGGCGGACGTCCGGCGCCGTGAACACGACCCCGGCGGCGTGCCGCTCCAGGCTTCCCTCGATGAGGCTCATCCTCGGCTTGCCGAGGAAGGTCGCCACGTACATGTCCCGCGGTTTGCCGTAAACCTCGTGCTGGGTGCCGTACTGGACCAGCTTGCCATCGCGCATCACCGCGATCAGGTCGGAGAGGGTCATCGCCTCCTCCTGGTCGTGGGTGACGAAGACGCTGGTGGTGCCGAGCGTCTGGTGGAGATGCTTCACCTCGGTCCGCATGCGTGCGCGCAGGGCCGCATCGAGATTGCTGAACGGCTCGTCAAGCAGGAAGACCGCGGGCTTCTTCACCATCGCCCGCCCCAGCGCCACCCGTTGCTGCTGGCCACCGGAGAGCTGCCCGGGCCGGCGGTCCAGCAGGTGCTCGATGGCGAGCAGTTCTGCCGTGTGCCGGACCCGGGACTGGATCTCCGGCTTCGGACGGCGCTGGAGCCGCAGCCCGAAGGCGATGTTGTCGAAGACAGACATGTGCGGGTACAGCGCGTAATTCTGGAACACGATCGCCATGCCACGCTCGTTCGGGGGCACCCTGGTGATGTCACGCTCGCCCATGTGGATCGAGCCGCCGTCAGCTTGGTCCAGGCCGGCGATCAGGTTCAGGGTCGTGGTCTTGCCACACCCGGACGGCCCGAGCAGCGTGATGAACTTGCCCGCCGGCAATTCCAGCGACAGGTCGTTCACCGCCATCACCTTGCCGTAGCGACGATAGATCGATTCCAGCCGTAGTGACATACCCGCCATGTCCAACTCCTCCGAGAAACAACGAACGCAGGAAGCTATGAGTCAGGCGACCTACGAGCCGAGCTGGGCGATCATCAGCTTCTTGACCGCCTTGATCGTCTCTTCGTGGGCCTGCTCGGGCGTCCACGTGCCCTTCGACAGGTTGGTCAGGCCCAGCAGGAACGGCGCGTTCCATTTGAACGGGGCGTTGCCTGGCCAGGCCAGCTGCGCCGATGCCTGCTCGGCCAGCGTCGCCGCGAGCGGGAAGCCCGCGGCCACCTCCGGGTCCTTGCTGACCGACAGGCGGCTCGACGGCAGCACCTGACCGGCCCTACCGAGCACCATCTGCTTCTGAAACTCCGTCCCGGTGGTGTATTTGACGAAGCTCAGTGCGGCGTCGCGGTTTCGGGTGAACTTGTTGATGCCCAGGCCCTCGGCCACGATGACGCTGCCGCTCGTGCCGGCCGTGATACCCGGCATCACGCTGACGCCGACCTCAGCCTTGGTGATTACCGACTTCTTGGCCGGGTCGGTGCTGCCGGCTGTGCTGCCGAAGCCGGTGGTGGCGGCCTGGCTGGCGGCCAGGTTCTGGTTGAACAGCAACGAGGTGTCCTGGTCGCCCACTGCGTTGGCGCCGGCCAGCCCGAAGAACTTCGACTGGAAGCCGCGGCTGATCGCCTGCCAGGCGGCGAGGCCCTTGTCGTTGTCGAAGAGCAGCTGGCTCTTGTCGTCGCTGAACAGTTGGCCCTTGGTGGAGTTGAAGAACGCGATCCAGAACGGGACGCCGTTGTTGTTCCACGGGATCACGCAGGGCTCGCGGTTGCCGACCGTCAGCTTGGGCGCGTACCCGTACAGGTCGTCCCACGTTCCCGGGATCTTCTCCGGCAGTGCCGCCGCGGACCAGTCGGACTTGTTGTAGAAGAAGAGCAGCATGTCGGCGAAGAGCGGTGCGGCGAGCAGCGCACCGCCCTTGGTGAGCTGACCGAGCGCGGCCGGAACGTAGTCGCTGGTGTCGCCGAGCAGGTCCTTGAGCGGAAGGTAGAGCTTGTCGCCGAAGTTGGAGATGAAGTCGACGCCGCCGTAGAGCACGTCGTAGCTCGCGTCCTTGGAGACGATCCACGAGGCGTAGCTGGTGGCCCGTTCCGCAAAGGGAATCACCTGGGCGTTGACCGTGGCGCCGGTGACCTGGCCCCATTGCTTGCCGGCCTCCGTGCACGCCTGCACGCTGGATGGGTTGCAGGCGACGTTGATCGTGACCCCGGGGAACTTTCCGTCGCCCTTGCTCGTCGGAGTGGGTGCCGGGTCGTCGGTGCAGGCGGAGAGGATCGGTGTGGCCGCCGCGACGGCGAAGGCGCTTCGCAGCAGCGTACGCCGGGAGGTACTGCGGGATGCAAATTGATTCATGAGTTGTGTCCCTTCAGCCCTTGAGGTAGCCCTCACTCAAGCCGGATCTGATCCGGCGGTGGAAGAGGATCACCAGAACGATCACGGGTAGCACGGCGACGATGCCCGCCGCCGCCTGGTAGGTGTAGGGAGGTTCGCCACTGATCCCCGACGGCGAGTTGATGTAGCCGATCCTGCGCGTGACCGTCACCGCGCCCTGGTTGCCCAGCACAACCGCGAACAGGAACTCGTTCCAGACGCTGATGAGCAGCAGAATTGCCGTGGCGGCCAGGCCGGCCGAAGCCGACGGGATGGTCACCCGGAACAGGGTGCCCAACCTGGTGCATCCATCCATCCGCGCCGAGGCCTCCAGCGCCGGTGGGACACTTGCGAAGATGTTGCGCAGCAACCAGATCGTCAGTGGCAACGAGAAGGCGACGTGGGCCACGATCAGCCCGATCACCGAGTCGTTGAGGTTGAGCGCGTTGAAGATGAACAGCAGCGGAATGAGCAGGACGATGGCCGGCACGGTGTAGGCGAACATGAGCACCGCGATCGCGGCGCCCTTACCGGGCAGGTCGAGCCGGGCCAGCGGGTACGCGGCGAGTGCGGCGACCAGGAGCGTCAGCAGCGTCGACCCGACCGTGATCTGCAGGCTCACCCAGATCGAGGAGAGCCACTTGTCGTTGGTGAGGATGTCGACGTACTGGGAGAAGTCCAGCCGCGCGGTCAGGTCCAGCGGCACCGAGGTGACAGCGGACTCCGGCTGCAAGCTGGCCAGCACGATCCACAGGGTCGGGCCGATCGACCAGACGAGGAGCGCGCCGATCGCCACCGTCGAACCGACGCGGCGTACGGCGGGTGGCAGGGTCCACCGACGCCGCTTGCGCGAGTCCTCGGGCCACTCCTGCGGCGACTGATCTGCCCGCGCCGCGCTGTCGAGCCGCAACCGTCCGGCCGGCTCGTCGGCGGGGTTCTTCGCCTGGCGGCGGCGGAGAAGTCCGCCCGAACGCAGGTAGAGTGTCGCACCGCTCGCGGCGACGATGATCGCCATGAGGAACAGGGCCAGCATCGCCGAGTAGCCGAGACTGAGGTTGTCGAAGGCGGCGGTGAAGATGTAGTAGGTGATGGTCGTCGTCTCGAAGCCGGGGCCACCACGGGTGAGCTGGAAGAGCAGGTCGAAGACCTGCAGCGAGACGATGATCTGCAGGATCGTGGCGATCAGCAGGGTGGGCCCGATGCTGGGTAGCGTGATCGATCGGAAGGCCTGCCACGGCGTCGCACCGTCCATCCGGGCCGCGCGGTAGAGCTGGTTGGGAATCGCCTTGAGCGCGGACAGGATGATGAGGGCCAGCAGGGGCACCGATCGCCACGCCGTGGCGATCATCGCGAGCACCAGCGCGGTGGTCGGTTCCTGCAGCCAGGGCACCGCACCCTCGGTGAGGCCGAGTCCGTTGCTGACCTGGGTCGCCAGCCCGAAGCTGGGCTGGAAGATGAAGCGCCAGAAGAACCCTGTCACGATCGGGGCGATCGCCCATGGCAGCAACAACGCGACGGCGAGCGGCGTCTCGAACCGCGACCGCCTGTTCATCAGCAGTGCGGTGGCGAGTGCCAACGGGATGGTGAGCACGGTGGTGCCGACCGCGAACCAGAGGGTGCGCGGAATGGAGTCGACGAAGAATGAGTCGTTGAACATCCGGGTGATGTTGTCCAGGCCCAGGAACCTCGTCGGTCCGTCCTGAAGCAGTTCGATCCGGTAGAGGCTCATCACGAAGACTGCCGCGATCGGTGGAAGCACGATCACGCCGATGAACACGGCTGCCGGTACGAACAGCAATAGGGCGAAGCGGCGGTCGCTGAGCCGGTCCACCCGGCGGGAGATCCGGCGCGACACGCTCCCGCGTGCCGGTACCGCTTCTGTCGTCATCGATCCTCCCGCAGGCCTGTCGTCACGGCGTTGTGCGGGAAGTCTGCGATGCAGGACGCCACCATGTCAACAGATGGAACGTGCATTTCAACTGCCGTAACGTTTGGCAGACGGCGCGATGTCAGGTCGGTAACGTCGGCCCGGCGATCGTTTCGGCTGATGACACTGTTGAGTTCAAGTCCACAACAAGGGAGACAGGGATGAGGATCCTGCAGATCGGCGCCGGCTCCATGGGCACCCGGCGCCTTCGTGACCTACGCGCGTGCGAGGGCGTCGAGGTGACCCTGTTCGACCAGCGGGCCGACCGGCGGGCTGCCGCGGCGAGCCGGTTCGGCGTCGCCACCACGGCCTCGCTCGACGAGGCGATGGCGACCGAGCCGGACGCACTGGTCATCTCGACCCCGCCCGACCAGCACACCGACTATGTGCGACTGGCGCTGGACACCGGCCGGCACTTCTTCTGCGAAGCCGACATCTGGGCCTTCGATCCCCGGGCGGTGGCAGCAGCGAACGCTCGACGGCCGGCGGGCGGACTGGTCGCGGCCCCCTCCTGCACCCTGTACTTCCACCCCTTCGTCCAGGAACTGCGCCGCGTGGTCCGGGAGGAACTGGGCACCCTGCACGCCTACGGCTACGTGCTCTCGGTCAACGCGCCGAGCTGGCATCCGGGCGAGGGCGCCGAATATTACGCCCGTCACCGTGCCACCGCGCCGGCCCGGGAGATGGTGCCGTTCGAGCTCATCGCACTCGACCACATCTTCGGCACGCCGGTGGCGGCCTCGGGGCGCGTGGTCCGGCGCGGCGGCCTCGACCTACCAGGTGCCGACAGCTGGTCGCTGCAGATGGAGTTGGCGTCCGGCGCCACCGGGCAGCTGACGGTGGTCATGGCGAGCCCGCAGACAGCTCGCCAGGGCTGGGCGATCGGCGACCGCGGCTTCATCCGGTTCGACCTGCTGACCGGCACCCTGGAGCGCGCGCTGCCGGACCTCGGCGACGGGTACTCCCGGGTCCTGTGTGACTGGCAGCAGGAGTACGAGCCGATGTACGCCAAGGAGATCTCCGCCTTCCTCGCGGCGGTCCGCGGCGAGGCCGCCTGGCCCTACTCTTACGACAGTGCCGCGGTCGTGTGCGGCACCTTGGCAGCGGCGGAGCTCAGCATGCTCACCGGCCGGACCGAGACGGTCGACCCGGACCGCCAGCCCGCCGCCCTGCCCGACGCGTACGCCGTGTCCAGCGCACCCTGACGATCAGTGGTCACCGTGTTGCGAAGATCGGCGTAGCAGCCCTGCACCACGGTGACCACGGTCGAGCCAACGGTCAGGTCAGGCGGGTGAAGCCGGTGTGCGCCACCGGTCCGCGCAGGGCGGCCTGCACCGATCCGGCGTCCTGGGCCGCGCGGATCTCAGCGAAGACGGTGCGCACCGCGGCCAGATACTCCTCAACATGCTCGTCCTGGTGCGCGAAGGACGGATAGAACGAACCACCGGCGAGGAACCCCTGGTCGAGCATCAGCTGGGTGAAGAGGGTAACGCTGGGCTGCGGCTGTTCCACGAAACGCAGGTGGCTCAGCGGCGCGATGCCGTGGATCCGCACCGCCAGCCCCACCTCCTCGGCCGCAGCCCGCCAGCCGGCCTGCACGGCCGCGCCGACCGCAGTCAGGCGCGTTCCCACCGAGTTGTCCCGGTGCCGGCGTAGGGTGGCGAGCGCCGCCGCCGGCCCGATCCGCTCGGTCCAGTAGGTGCTGCTGACGAAGGAGCGCTGTGCGTGTTCCAGCACAGCCGCGCGCCCCAGCACGGCCGCCATCGGATAGCCGTTGCCGATGGCCTTGGCGAAGACCGCCACATCGGGTTCGACACCCAGCTCGAGATGAATGCCGCCGGTGTTGACGCGCAGGCCAGAGGTCACCTCGTCGAAGATGAGGACGGCACCCGCACGGCGGGCCAGCTCCACCACGCCCGGCAAGAACCCCGGCTCGGGATCATGCTCGCGGATGGGCTCCATCACGACCGCGGCGAGCTGATGCTCGGCGACGATCGCCTCGAGCTCGTCCAACCTGTTGTACCGGAACCCGAATGCGGTGCCGGCGAGCTGGGCCGGGACGCCGCTGGGATCCAGGCCCGGCAGCAGATGCCCGTCGAGGCTCGACGGGCCGGCGAGGTTCGCGGCCAGATACCAATCGTGCCAGCCGTGGTAGCCGCAGAATGCCACCGCCGACCGTCCGGTGGCGGCCCGGGCCAACCGGACCGCGATGGCGAGCGCCTCACCCCCGCTGCGCGCGTAGCGGACCATGTCGGCCCACGGATGCAGCTCACAGAGCAGTTCGGCGAGCTCCAGCTCCTCGATGCAGTTCAGTGTGCTCATGGATCCGTTGGCGATGACATCGCGGACGGCGGAGTCCACCTCGTCGTCGGCGAAGCCGAGCACACAAGTGCCGATACCGCTGGTACTCATATCGACGTACCGGTGACCGTCGAGATCCCAGGTATACACGCCCTTGGCGCGCGAATAGTGCCGCGGCCACTGACCCGGCGCAAACTGTTCCGGCCGCTTGGAGAGCAGCTGCGCGCCACCAGGGATCCGCGCGAGTACTCGCCGTTCACGCTCAACTGACTCGTTCGTCATCGCCCCACGGTACGGCGGTATTCCATTCCGCGAAAGTTCTGTTTCACTAGATGCGAACGTCCACACTCCGCCAACCCGCTCCGTCGCATGCGGCCACGACCGCGTCGGCGACCCGCAGCGCCCGGAGCCCGTCCTCGACACTCACCAACGGGACCGCGACACCACGGGCCACGTCCAGAAAGTGGCTGAGCTGGCGGCCGAACGCGACATCGCGCTCCTCGGAACAGTCGTAGGAACGGGTGAGGGCGTCAGCGTGGGCCCGCACCGTGACGCGACCCCGGGCGAGGTCGGCCCGCAGTGTGCCCCGGTCTCCGACCACGTCGAGCCGGCGGCCCTGCCCCTCCTGCACGTAGTCCAGATGGAACGTTCCGGTCACACCGGAGTCGAAGGCGACGACCCCGTTGATGACGTTGGGATCCTGACGCAGCGGGAGGTCACCGGCGAGGCGGGCGACCGCAGCGACCTCGGCCACTGGGCCCAGCAGCCACTGCAGGTAGTCCCACTCATGGCTGTAGTCGTACGGCAGCCGGTAACGGTCCGTTTCGGAGAACCGGTTGCGGGCCACCCTAAGCGTCTCGTACGCGCCGAGGTTGACGTGCACCGAGACCGGCGTGCCCACGGCTCCGTCGGCGAGCAGCTCCCGCACCCGTCGCAGCACCGCGTAGTGGCGCAGCACGTAACCCACCAGCACCCGCGCGCCGCTCTGCGCCGCCACCCGGGCCAGTTCCTCGGCCGCGGCGACGCTATCGGCGACCGGTTTCTCCACCAGCACCGTGATCCCCCGCCGGCAGGCCTCGATCGCCTGCGGCGCGTGCAGGGCGTCGGGGGTGGCCACCACCAGCGCGTCCGGCGCCGCGTCGAGCAGCTCCTCGAACGAGGAGACAATCGTCAGGGTCGCCTCGACCGCCGGTGGCAGCTGCAACCCGTGCGGCGCCGCGTCGAAGGCCGCGACGCGGACCCCGGGCGACTCCGCCAGCAGCCGGGCATGGCGCAGCCCGATGGAGCCCAACCCGCAAACGCCGACCCGAAGCCGCTCCGGAGCACCACTCTTGTCAGTGATGGCGTTCATGGCAGCAGCCCCGGCGGCAGTTGGCCGCGGTCGAAGGCGTCGAGGGCCGCCGCCAGGTGGCGGTCCGCGTCGCTCAGTGCGATGCTGCCGTGACCCGGGAAGAGAGCGCCGGGTCCGGTCGCCGCCACCGCAGCGATGCTGTCGCGCAGCGCGCCGACGTCGGTTTCGGTGGTGCCTAGCACGGCGACCCTCCCACGGGCGAAGACGAGATCGCCGGTGAAGACAGCGCGGGCACCGTCCACATCGACGAGATAGCAGGCATGCCCCACCGCGTGACCGGGTGTGGGCATGCAGCGTACGGTTGCGGCCCCAATGGTGAACGTCTCATCCCCGAGTCGCCGGTGCACCTCGGTCGGCGTCAGCGACAGCGCGGCCGGGTAGACGCCGGCGGAGCGCGCGAGCGCCAGGCCGGTAGCGACCTCATCGGCATCGATGAGCATCCGGGCCACCTCAGGCGAAGTCCAGATCTCGGCGCCCAGCAGCCGCCCGAGGGCGTCCGCGCCGGCGGCATGGTCAGCGTGGCCGTGGGTCACCAGGATGTGCGTCACGGGTGGCACCTGCGCGGCCTCGATCCGGGCCGCGATCCTCGCCGTGTCGAGCCCGGACCCCGCGTCGATGAGGAAGGACGCCGTGCCGCCCTCGACCAGGTAGACATGGCCGTCGTGCCGGTCAGAGAGCGAATAGCCGAGCCAGCCGCTCCCCACCAGGTGCACATGTTCCGACAGTCGCATCGCCGCACCCTAACCAGTGGCCAGGTGGTTTGACCAGTCGCCCGTTCGTCCGTACGTCGCCGAGGAACAGCGCCGGCGGGAACAGGCCCCCGCGACGACGCCGCGCCCGCTACCCCTCTCAGGGCACGCATGAGGTCATCGGTCCAGGCGTCGAGTGACGGCCGGCGGGAGAGTAGCGCGACGGGTAGATCTCGAAGCGGTCGACGGCCGCGACGGTGCCGTCGTGCCAGAGGTAGAGCCGCTGTACGTCGGCGGGCAGCGGGTGGCCGAAGGCGACCTACGGCCTGCCCGATCCCGAGCGGGTCCTCGGCGCCCTCCAGGGTCTCGAGAGCGCCTGACCCCCGGCGTTATGGGCGGCGCAGTACAGCGGGCACACCGTCCTGCGGTTGCACCGCGAGGGCGCGATCAGCACCGATGTGCTGCACCGCATCCAGCGCGAGTTCGACCTCCAACATGCACTGCTGTGGGCGAGCCCTGAGGGAGATCAGGCGGCGTGGCGCGGCCGGGTCAACCGGAGGTGAACAGGCCGCGATGGCGTTCCGCTGTTTCCAGGCGGCACCAGACCGGGATCTCGTCGACCGGGGCCGGGACCTCCACCTCGCTGGCGCCGTCGAGCACCTGATGGGTCCGCAGGTCCAGCCAGCGTCCCGGCGGCAGGTAGGCCGGCCGGGTAGTCGCGCCCTCCGCGACCACCGGGGCGACCAGTAGGTCGTCGCCGAGCAGATAGTCGTACGGGTGCTGCCACGCGCGGGGGTCGTCCGGCGCGACCAGGCACACCGACCGCAGCAGCGGCCAGCCGGTCTCGATCGTCCGGGCCGCCGAGGACGCGAGGTAGGGCACCAGCCGCTCGCGCAGGTGCGCGTACCGGCGGAACACCGACAGCACCCGGGGGTCGCCGGTCTGTGCGGCGATGTTCCACGGGGTGCGGTCGCGGGACGGGGTGCGGTGGTGGTTGTACTCCGAGTGGTACTGCATGATCGGCAGGAGCGCCGACATCGCCGTGGCCCGCAGGTACAGCTCGGCGGAGGGGGCCGGTCCGGAGAATCCGGCCAGATCCCAGCCCCAGTAGACGATCCCGCACGCCGCCGCGGTGAGGCCGGCCCGCAGCGAGGACCGCATCGCCTCCCACGTGGAGTCCTCGTCGCCCGCCCAGAACAATCCGTGCGCCTGTGAGCCGGTGAAGCCGGCCCGGCTGAACGTGACCGGTGCCTTGCCGCACGAGCGCAGCACGGAACCGTACGCCGCGGCGTAGTGCACGGGGAAGCGGTTGTTGCCGGTGGCGCCGACCGAGCCGTCGGCGTAGCGCAGGTCGTGGCCCCATGCGTGTTCGCCGCCGTCGGTCTTGAACCCGTCGACCCCGACGTCTTCCACGAGGTAGCGCCGCTTCGCCAGCCACCAGTCGCGCGCCTCGGGGTTCGTGAGATCCGGCATGAGGGCCGTGGGGAACCACCAGCCGCGGTTGCGGTACGGCCTGCCGTCGCCCTCGCGCACCCCGTAGCCGCGGGCGACCATCGTGGCGGCGTCGGCGGCGCTCTGGCCGGTCGGGTGGGGGCGCATCTTCTGCAGGGGGATCTGCCACAGCACGACCTTGACGCCGTCGGCGTGCAGGTCGTCGACCATGCTCTTCGGGTCGGGCCAGGCGCCGTCCGGCGGGAAGGTGAAGTCGGCCAGGCGATGCGGGCGGCCGTCGTCGTGGACCTGGTACTGCGCGTCACGGAACGCCACGAACGTCGACTCGTCGCTCCAAGCCTCGACGACCACGACCCCGACCGGGATGTCGTGCGTGCGGTGCAGCGCCATCTCGGTGGTGACCCGCTCCTGGGTGTTCCACTCGTTGCCGCTGGCCCACAGCCGGAACACCCAGTCCGGCATGGGTTCGGGCCGGCCGACCTCGCCGAGCCACACGGCAAGGACGTCGCCGGGATCGCCGTCGTAGAAGCGCACGTCGAGGTGCCCCCCGGTGACGTCCGCCTCAATCCACAGCAGGTCGCCGACGTCGTACCAGGTCCGCTCGGCCGTGTCGACGTAAAACGCCCAGCCGTCGCCGCCGAGAACGTGCGCGAACGGCATCGGCAGGTACGTGCGCCCGGCCGAGCCCTGGCCCTTGTACTGCTCGAACACGGTCGCGTCGAGGGTGTGCCCGCGCTGGTCGAGCCGGTCGAAGCGTTCCCCGAACCCCACGACGTGCTCGTCGGCGGCGAGGCGCAGCGCGAACCGTACCCGGTGGACCTGGTCGGGGTCCACGAGCCAGGACGTGGTGCCGGGCTCGAGGCGGCTCGTTCCGTGGGTGGTGAGGGTGCCGCCGGTCGGCGACCAGGCCACCGCCTGGACGTCGAACCAGCGGGTGCGGCGGGTGCGGGTGCCGTCGGTGGCGATGAACCGGTACCGGACCGGGCGGCCGGCGGGCAGCGGCGGGCTGTCGGCGGCCCAGCGGACGCTGCGGCCCCGCTGCCCGGCCGCTGCCGTGGCGAGGTGCCCCTCTGCCCCAGCCGTCGGCCCGGTCGCGGCGCCCTCGCGGCGCAGGTCGAAGGCGCCGCCGTCCCACTCGCAGCGCACGGCGGTGACGGACGCGGCGGCCGCGACGCCGAGGTTCACCGGCTCGCCCGCGAGGGGACGCACCGGCAGGCGCTGGTCGATGGACGGCTGGTACGCGTGGCCGGAGCCGAAGGGCCGGTGCCGGATCACAGCGTCACCCCCAGTTCTGCGGCGAGGGACAGGTAGGCGGCGTGCGACCACAGCAGCGGGGTCGCGACCGGACCCCACCGTTCCAGCCACTCCTGGCGCTGCTGCGGGTGCAGCAGCCGGTCGCTGACCTGTTCCGGCAGGTCGCCGTTGTCCGCGGCGGTGCCGGCGATCCAGGCGAGCTGACGGCGGGCGTCGCCGGGGCGGCCGAGCCGGAGGTACGACTGCCCGAGCAGGCCCGCGAGGACCGGCCACCGCCCGCCGCCGTAGAACACGTCGGCCCGGAACCGGTGCACGCCGCCATCGTCGAGGAGGTCGCGTTCCACGGCGGCGACCGTGCGCCGCGCCGTGGCATCGTCCGCGAGGCGGAACGGGGCGACGGCGGCGAGGAGGCTGCCGTCGACGGCGTCGGAGCCGAGCCACTTGCGCAGCCGCCCGTCCACGCTGCCGTCCGCGGCGATGACCGCGGCGATCGCGTCGGCGGTGGACGATGCGGTACCGGCGTCACCGTCGGCGAGCAGGCCGGTGCGCAGCGCCGCGCGCAGCCCTGCCTCGACCGATGCGAGCGTAGCGACGTGGACCTGCTCGGCGTGCTCCTCCCACCAGTCGTAGCAGGGCAGCCGCCACGCGGCGCAGAGGTAGCGCACGGTGAGCGTGACCGCCCCTGCGAACGCGTGGTCGGTGCTGCCGTCGAGGTGTCGCTGCAACGCCCACAGCCAGGTGCCGTAGCCGTCGAGCTGGAAGTCCCACCAGGACTCGGACCCGTCGGCGCCGTCGAGCGTGTAGCGGGTGGGCAGGAAACGCGCCTGGTCGATCTCGTCGCCGGCGGTGAGGGCCGCGACGACGGCCTCGATCCGCTCCGCGCGGTCGGTCAGCACCCGGGCCGTCCACTCGTGGAAGGCCCGTGCCCCGTCGGCGATGCCGTGTGCCCGCATGCTCTCGGCGACGAACGCGCCGTCGCGCAGCCACGCGTAGCCGTACACCGCGAAGCTCGAACAGGCCGGGTAGGCGCCGCTCGGCGCCTGCTCGCGGGTGATCACCTTGATGCTGTGCTCGATCAGGTCGCGCATCTGCTGTTCCTTACGTTGCTGGGTTCGTCGTGACGTCGGGCTACAGCAGTGCGGTGACCTGCTTGGCCGCGTCGTCGAGGATCTTCTGCGGGTCCTCGCCGCCGGCCGCCTTGGTCAGGGCGTTGTTGACGATGTCCTGCATCTGCTGTTCCTTGGCGATGACCGGCAGCAGGGACTGCTTGCCCAGCGCGTCCATGACGGCCTTGCGGTTCGCCGGCGGTGTCTTGCTCAGGTAGCCGGACAGCTTCGAAGCGTCCGCGAGCGGCGGCAGCTCCCACGACGAGTTGATCCGCGCGGTCACCGTCTGCTCGGAGGTGGTGAGGTAGTTCAGCCAGCGGAACGCGGCGTCCTTGTGGCTGCTGGCCGCCGACACCGCCACGGCGTTCTGGAACACGGCGCTGGCCTTCTGCGCATCGCCGGGCTCGACGACGACGTCCCAGCCGAACGGTACGTCCTTGAGTGTGTCGAACTGCCAGTTGCCGTTGTGCCACATCGCGAGCTTGCCGGACTTGAACAGGTTGGTGTCGAAGTCGGGGGTGTTGCCGATCTCGGTCAGCGTCGGCATCGTGGTGCCGGACTTGCCGATAAGCCATTTCGCCGCGGCGACACCCTGCGGGCTGTTGAACGTGGCGGACTTGCCGTCGGGGCTGAGGAACGTGCCGCCGGCCTGGTTCACCGCCTTGTAGAACTCGTAGAAGCTGACCGGCTGGAAGTCGCCGTAGACGCCCTTGGCCTTGTTGGTGAGCTTCTGCGCGGCGGCTGCCTCGTCCGACCACTTCCAGTCGGACGTGGGGTAGGCCACGCCGGCGGCGTCGAACAGTGCCTTGTTGTAGATGAGCACGACGGTCGAGAAGGACTCGGGGAGTGCGTACTGCTTGCCGCCGTGCTTGAAGGCGTCGAGCGCGGCCGGCGAGAGCACCGACGGCTGCCACGCCTTGTCGTTGGCCGCCGGGCCAGCGAGATCGGCGAGGGAGCCGGCCTGGGCGTAGGTGACGAAGTTCTGGTAGTCCAGCTCGAAGGCGTCGGCGACGGTGCCGCCGGCGATCGAGGTCTGCAACTGGGTGAAGTAGTCCTTGTACGGCGCGGTCTGCACGGAGATCTTGACGTCCGGGTTGGCCTTCTCAAACGCGGCGACGATGCCGTTGAGGTCGTCCAGGTGGTCGGGCGCGGCGGAGAACGTCAGGTAGCGCACTGTGGTGACGCCCCCCTCGGAGGTGTCCTTGGTGGCGGAGCCCTTGGAGCATCCGGCCAGGACGAGAGCGGCGACGGTGATCAGAGCGGCGGCGGCCCGGTGTAACCGGAGCCGGGGACGAGCGGACATGGTGGGCCTCACAATCGGGGGTGTCTGGTTACTTGAGACCGGCCTGGGCGACGCTCTGCACGATGTGCTTCTGCGCCACGGCGTACAGGGCGAGGATGGGAACGATGCTGACCACCGAACCGGCCATGATGGCGTTCCACTGGACGGTGTATTCGCCGCTGAGGCTGGCCAGGCCCAGCGGCAGGGTCATGAACTCGCGGGAGCGGATGACCACGAGTGGCCACAGGAACGCGTTCCAGCTGGACATGAACGCGAACAGGCCGTAGGTCACCAGGGCGGGGCGGATCAGCGGGAGCGTGATCCGCAGGAAGATGCGGATGTGCCCGGCGCCGTCGACGAACGCGGCCTCGTCGAGTTCCTTCGGCAGCACGGCGACGGACTGGCGCAGCAGGAAGACGCCGAACGCGGAGGCGATCGTCGGCACGATGAGCGAGGCGTAGGTGTCGATCAGGTCGAACGCGCGCATCTCGATGAACAGCGGCACGACGAGCACCTGCATGGGGATCATCAGCGTCGCGAGGTACGCGACGAAGACGGCGTTCTTGCCGGGGAAGTCGAGCCGCGCGAAGGCGTAGGCCGCCGTGGAGCTGGTGATGAGCAGCAGCGCGGTGGAGACCAGGGCCAGCACGAGGCTGTTCACCGTGATCCGCCAGAACGGCAGGACCTCGAAGAGGGTGCGGTACCCGTCGAGGCCGGCCTTCTCGGGGATCAGGCGGGGCGTGGTGAGCACGTCACCGCCGGCGGTGATCGAGGTGACGAAGGTCCAGACGAACGGGAAGATCATGAGCAGCGCGCCGACGGCGAGCACCGCGATGAGCAGCCGCCTAGACATAGGTCACCCACCTGCGCTGCAGGCGCTGCTGGACCACGGTGACCAGCAGGATCAGCGCGAACAGCAGCAGGCTCAGGGCCGACGCGCCACCGGCGTCGCCGTAGCGGAACGTCAGGTCGTAGATCTCCTGGACCAGCGGCCGGGACGCGCCGGCGGGCCCGCCGCCGGTCATGACGTAGATCTGGTCGAAGACCTGGAATCCGCTGATCAGCGAGATCACCACCACGAAGTAGCTGGACGGGGTCAGCAGCGGGAACGTGACCCGCCAGAAGCTCTGCCATGCCGACGCGCCGTCGAGGCGGGCGGCCTCGAGGTACTCCTCTGGGATGCTCTGCAGACCGGCCAGCAGGATCACCATGACGAACCCGGCGTCCTTCCAGACCGACGCGACGACCGCGGACGGGATGGCCCATCCTGACGACGCCCACCACCCCGGGCCCGCGATGCCGACCGACTCCAGGGCGTGGTTGACCAGACCGTTGGCGGGGTTGAGCAGCCACTTCCAGGTCAGGGCGACGACCACCCAGCTGGTGACGACCGGCAGGAAGTACATCGAGCGCAGCAGGCTCCGCCCGGGGAACCGCCGGTTGAGTCCGACGGCGAGCGCCAGTCCCAGCAGGTAGACCAGCGGCAGGTACAGCGCCAGGAAGTACAGCGTGTGCAGCAGCGCGTCGCGGGTCTCCGCGTCGCCGAGCAGGCGGGTGAAGTTGTCCAGGCCCGTCCACCGCATCGGCGACTGCAGGTTCCAGCTGTGCAGGCTGATCCACGCCGCGCCGAGCATCGGCGCGATCGTGAACAGCAGCAGCGGCACGGCACTCGGCAGCAGGAAAAGCGCAACGATGCCGAACTTGCGCACACCGCGCGGGCCGACCATCAGTCCACCGTCCCGTCGGCGCCCTCGACGCTGCCATGCAGGCGGGCGACAACGAGGTTCGCCTGTTCGCCACCGAACCCGTCGAGGTCGAACGGCGCGGCGAGCACCAGCGCCGCCGCGCCCTGCGCCCAGCTGCTGTCGTCCCAGGTGTGCAGGACCACGGCGATGCCGTCACCGCCGCGGACCTGGCGGCGGGCGAACTCGGCGCGGAACGCGACGTCCCAGTGGATCCAGTGCGCCACGCCCTCGCCGGAGATGACGATCCGGTCCGGGTCGAACATGTTCGCGGCGCCGGCGACCGCCCGGCCGAGCAGCCGCCCGGCGTCGGCGAAGATCTCGGCCGCGAGCCGGTCGCCGCGATCGGCGGCCGTGACGAGCGCGGCGAACCCCTGCCGCGGACCGATCACGCCGCGCTCGCGGGCGATGCGCTCCAGTGCCGGCTCGCCGAGCCACGCCTCCAGGCAGCCGTGCCGCCCGCACTGACACGGCGGGCCCTGCTCGTCCATCGGCACGTGCCCGAACTCGCCCGCGCCGCCTCTGCCGCCCCGGTACACCGAGCGGTCGGCGACGATGCCCATGCCGATGCCGCGACCGATGGTCAGCACGAGGAAGTCGTCGGCCTCGCGGCCGTGACCGTAGAGCACCTCGGCGACGGCGAGGGCGTTGACGTCGTTCTCGACCACGACGGGCAACCCGAGCACGCCGCGCAGGTGCCGGCCGACCGGCAGCCGGCGCCACTGCAGGACGTCAGCGTCGACGGTGCCCTTGTCCGGGCGGGCCACGACGCCGGGCACCGCCACCCCGACGCCCAGCAGCTTCGGCAGGCCGGGGTCACTGTGCGTGTGGGTTGCCAGCTCGGCGGCCAGCCTGGGCAGCGCGTCGGGGGCCATCGCGTCGAACGCCAGCGTGGTGCTGCTGAGCATCTGCCCGTCGAGGCGGACGTTGACGATCGCGAGGTGGTCGGCCGCGACCTTGACCCCGAGCGCCCGGCCGGCCCCGCCGACGAGGCCGATGAGCGATCCGGGCCGCCCGCCGCTGGACGGCGCCTGCGCGACCTCCTCGACCATCCGCTGCTCCAGCAGCCGCCGCATGATCTGAGACACGGCCGTGGGGCTGAGCCCGAGCTCACGCGCGATGTCCGCGCGCGACGTCGGCCCGCGGCTCCCCAGGAGCGCGAGCACCGCCGACCGGGAGAGATCTCGGCCTGCCCCATGCTTCGCCAACGGCACTTCGTCCACCCACTTCATTAAGTTGCGATACAAAGTCGCACGCCGAACCTCCAACGTCAAGGACACGTTTCGGTAACCGGAGAGCCTGCGGGGCCGGGTCATCGCCTTGTGACCCGACTCGACTCCGATCGCCTCCGACAGGTGCGACGACCGCCGCCGGTGGGTACGACCGGGGCATCGACCCTGGTGGCGCATGCCCTCAATGGTGTCGAGCAAGCTCAGTTGGGCGCCGGGGGTGCGGCCGTTCGCGGCGGACGATGAACCGGGTCCCGGGTGGGTAGCCGTCGGCGGGGACGAGACCGGTCAGTTCGCAGACCTCCGCGCCGTCGCGGGGTTCGCCGTCGCTGTCGAGTGCCGGCACCCATTGCAGGTGCTGCTTGGCGGCCAGGATCGCCTGACGGATCGGTTCGGTGATCGCGACGCCGACGGAGAACCGGGTGTCCAGGCCGTGCTCGCGCAGGCCGCGGATGTGGGCGAGGAGGCCGTGGGTGCAGCCGGCGGAGTCCGAGCGGATCAGGATCGGCGTGCCGTGCCGCTGCCGCAACCCGGCCAAGGCGTCACCGCACGCCGCGGTCACCGCCGGCCGGACTGGCCGCCGCTACGACCAGCTCTGGCACCGCTGCGTCGCAGCGCTGCGGAGTGGCGCGAAGGGTTTGGCAATGCGGTCGCTGACGTCGAACCGTGAGACTGCGTGCATGGCGTATCCACGCGTCGGCGACTTCCCGCCGAGGGCGCGAGGGGGAACATCACTTCGTGGGCGTTTGTGCCCAACGGTGCCGGTGGCGCGCTGCTCGGCCCGGAGCTCATCACAGCTGCCAGCTGAGTCGGTGCTGGTCGATGCCGGCACGCAGGTGCCACTGGACACGGGCGGGGCCCGATGCGTTGAGCGTTGCCCGACGCCAGTCGCACCTTCTGATCCGTAGCGCTACTGGGTGCAGCCGCTCACGTCGGGCTCCCCGTGGCGGTGTCGAGCAGTTCGAGCAGGTGGTGGTAGGGGTGCCCGGTCGCGCGGGTCAACCCGATCTCGCAGGTTCGGTTGACCGAGGCATGCGTGGCGTAGTCGCCGCGGTTGACGGCGTCGGCCTCGGCGCGGGTTGCGGAGGCCGTCAGTTCCGGGTGCAGCAGACCGCGGTCGCCGGCGAACGCGCAGCATTGCCAGTCGTGGGGCACCTCGACCCGTTCGGCGATTGCTTCGGCGATGCGGGTGATCGCGGCATCGAGACCAAGCCGGGTAGAGGAGCAGGTGGGATGCAACGCCAGCGATGGCAGCCGGTGGGTGATGGTGAGGCGAGGCAGGATGTGCTCGGCGGTGAATGCGACCGCGTCGATCACCGCCGAGTCGTCGAGGAGCTTGTGGAAACCCTCCGTGCACGACGCCGCGTCGATGATCACCGGCAGCGTCGTGCCGGCCACGGCGGCCCGGACCCGGTCGCGCATGACGGCGTAGCCGGCGGGCAGGCCTTTGGACGACCACGGGGTGCCGCAGCACAGGTCGCCGATGCCTTCAGGAATGTGCAGCCGCAGGCCGGCGCGCTGCGCGAGACGTCGGATCGCGGTCATGACGCCAGCGCCGCCGGCGGCTGGTGCAAACATCGTGTTGAGACAGGACGGTAGGTAGACGGCGTCCGCGTCGTGCTGCGGTGCGGCACGGCGGCGGCCGCCGCCGGCCGGCAGATCCCGGCTCCAGCTCGGCAGGCCCGGCACGCGGGTGACTGCTTCCACCAGACCCGGCGGTGCGACCGCGGCGGCGTCGAGCGCGATGTTCATGGCTCGGGTGGCCGCGTCCCAGTGCCGTGCGGCGCCTGTCCATACCCGTTCGGCGATGCGGCCGTTGGCGTCCGCGCGGAGCCGTCTGGTCAGGTCGCCAGTATTGATGCCGACGGGACACGCGGTGGCGCACATTCCGTCGACGGCGCAGGTATCGACGGCCTCGTACTGATATTCCCGTTCGAGCTGACCGGCCAGCGTGGCATCACCTGCGCTGCGTGCCATGGCGAGTTCACGGCGCAGCACGATGCGCTGCCGCGGTGTGGTGGTGAGGTCCCGGCTGGGGCACACCGGTTCGCAGTAGCCGCATTCGACGCACCGGTCGACCTCGGCCTCGACGGTGACCACGGGTTTGAGATGGCGCAGATGAGCCTGCGGGTCGTCGGTGAGCAGCACTCCGGGGTTGAGCAGGCCGGCCGGGTCGCAGGCGCGTTTGACCTGCTGCATGACCTCGAACAGCTCGTCGCCGAACTGGCGCTGCACGAACGGGGCCATGACCCGGCCGGTGCCGTGTTCGGCCTTGAGGGTGCCGCCGCGAGCCAGGACCGCGTCGACCATCTCCTCGGTGAAGGCGGCGTACCGGCTGGTCTGGTCACCGGCGCCGAACTGCTCGTTGAGCATGAAGTGCAGATTGCCGTCCTTGGCGTGGCCGAAGATGACGCTGCGCTCGTAGCGGTGCCGGTCGAACAGTTGGTTGAGGTCGTCGCACAGCCCGGCGAGGGCCGGCACCGGAACGGCGACGTCCTCGAGCAGGGCGACGCTTCCGGTGGGGCGGTTGCCGGCGACGGTGGCGTAGAGGCCTTTGCGGATGTGCCACAGCGCCGCCCGCCCGGCCGGGTCCCGGCTGAGTTTCGGCGGTGTGCTCAGTCGCCGGGCCTGTTCTTCGCGGGCGGTGAGCTGCTCGTCGTCGGCTTCCTGCCATTCCACCAGCAGCGCGGCGTGCTGGTCGACGGTGAACCCGCGGAGCGCGGCGTCGGCTTGTGGGTCGAGTTGGGCGACGCGCAACGACTCGGCGTCGAGCAGCTCGATCGCGGCCGGGCCGGCGGCGACGAGTTCCGGCATGGCGGCCATGGCGGTGTGCAGGGTGTTGAAGACGATCAGGCCGGTGCTGGCCGCATGGTGCACCGGCACGGTGCGGAACACGGCTTCGGCGACGAACCCGAGCGTGCCTTCACTGCCGATGATCAGGTGAGCGAGGATCTGGACCGGGGTGTCGTGGTCCAGGAAGCTGTTGAGGCCGTACCCCATGGTGTTCTTCATGGCGTACTGTTCGGCGATCCGCCGGACGGAGTCGGGGTTGCCGCGGATGCGATCACGCAGCTGTTCCAGGGTGGTGGTGAGGCCCGGCTCGAAATGCCGCAGCCGTGCGTCGGCGTCGCCGGCCGCGGTGTCGATGACCGTGCCGGAGGGCAGTACCAGGGTCATCGATTCGCACGTGCGGTAAGCGTTGGCATGGGTGCCGCAGGTCATGCCGCTGGAGTTGTTGGCCACGACTCCACCGACGGTGCACGCGGCCTCGCTGGCCGGGTCCGGGCCGAGTTTGCGGCCGTAGCGGCTGAGCCGCGCGTTGACCTGCCGCAGCACCGCACCGGGCTGGACCCGGACACGGTCGCCGTTGTCGAGAATCTCGATGTTGCGGAAGTTGCGGCGTACGTCGACCAGCAGGTGGTCGGTGCCCGCCTGCCCGCTGAGGCTGGTGCCGCCGGACCGGAACGTGACTCCGAGACCGAGTTGGGCGCTGGCACGCATCAGCGCGCCGACGTGGGCGGCATCGTTCGCGACGACGACGGCCTGTGGGGTGAGCAGGTAGTGGGAGGCGTCGTGAGCCATGCCGAGCCGGTCGGACGCCCGGGTCCGCACGGACCCTGGCGCCAGCTGTTCCAGCGGTGCAAGCAGGGAGGAGTCGCTCATGGGTTACCGCCGTGGGTCGACGTGGATTTTCGGGCCCGGTCCGGCGTCGGCCGGCCGGTGTCCGGCGAACACCTCGGCGACCTCGTCGAGGCCGACGGTGGCGGCGACCGGGGGCCGCGGGTCGACGGATCCGTCCGCGTAGGCGGCGATGGTGCCGGCCAGGAATCGGCCGGCCGGGTCGACGGCCCCGTCGTTGAGCGCTCCAACCGCGGCAAGGGGCACTCCCACCCAGGGGTTGAGCAGGTCCGCGCCCGCTCCCGCACCCCCTGCAACGGCCACCCCGACGTGCGCACCCGCCGCACGGCCGCGCCACCGCCACTGCTGCCGACCCTCCGCCATGGCACCCATAGTGAGTGGTGCAACCACATCAGCACCATCAGCCACAAAGTCGGATGGGATCTGACTGGCCGACGGCCGGGGCCGCGACAGGAGCAAGGCAATCCGAACAGTGCTGCGACCAAGCCGTGCATCTGGCTGAACGCCGCGGTGCGGGCTTTGATCGCTCCGCGGCGCGCGACTCGTAGCGCCCGGATCGCCTCCACTGGTCCGCTGCGCGACTTCGGCACGCCGTTGGCTTCTCCGGACAGCGCTGCACGCGTGCGTCATACAGTGCGCGGTGACCACGCCGGTGCCCCGCGACCAGTGACAACGCCGGCAACGACCGCACCGGCCCGTCCGCGCACAGCACCGCGTCCGTCAACTCGAACAACGCATCAGCACGAGCCGTCCAAACAGCGGTACAACTCCCCGCGGAACCAGCCCAGATCCCCACCCGCACCACCACGCCCACCGTCAGGCACACTGATCCTCCGCAGCCTTGATCGGATCTTCTTCCCTAGACAAGAGGAATGGTGTCGGCGCTTGCTGCGCTTCGCGGACCGTGGCGGCACCGCGTGCGGCGGCCTGTCAGGCTGTTGTTCGTCGCACCCGGCACGACTCGGCCACCAGATGTCTCTCATCCCGCCGGCGGCATCGACCATGGTGCGATGCTGCCCGGGGACGCAGATGGTCGCTGGCCGGTGGCGTCATCGGACGCCACCGGCCAGCGGGTGGTTTCGGTCAGGTGTTGTCGCTGAGCGTCTGGTTTCGCCGCGTCGATGCCGGTGGCGGGCTGTCGGGCGGTGCCGGCCAGTTCGCGGTGGTGAGCGCCGTGAACTCGGTGTCGACGAAGTCGTGGTCGTGGCCGATGAGTTCAGCGAATGCGGCGTCGAATCCGCGGTCCCACTCTGGCGACAGTCCAGTATGCGCACCTGGCATCACCGATCACCTCCTCTCGTCCAGCGTGCCGTTGCTCCCGATCGTCCGGGAGCGTCACGGGTGGAAGTCAGCTGCCGAGGACCTTCTGGTCCGATCCGGTGTGCGCCGAGACGGTGATCTTGCGAGGCTTCGCCTTCTCCCGGACCGGGATCCGCAGCACCAGGACGCCGTTGCGGTAGGTGGCCTGGATCTTTTCGGTGTCCAAGGCGTCGCCGAGGAACAACTGGCGGGAGAACACTCCGAGCGGTCGTTCCGACAGGACCGCTCGGGCCTCGTCGCCGAGGTCGACCGGACGGCGCTCGCATCGCACGGTCAGCATGTTGCGCTCGACGTCCACGTCGATCGCGTCCTGGTCCACGCCCGGCAGGTCGAAGGCGATCACGAACTCATCGCCACTGCGGTACGCGTCGACCGGCATCGCTGCCGGATGCGACCAGGTTCCTGCGGACGACCCTCCCAGCAACTGCTGGGCAAGGCGGTGGACCTCGGTGAACGGTTCGCTGCGCATCAACATGACGACACCTCCTGCACTCGACGGAACAGTCAATGCGCGATACCGTGTTTCTATCACGTCGTCACTACGACGACAACCCTGTTGTCACCGGAATGACGACTTCTGCTGGAGGGTTTCTCATGGCGCAGCCGACCGTCTCGGGCCAGGACGAAACCGATGCCGCCGACACGCTCGCCAGGATCCTCGCCGCCGTCGCTGGCACAACAGCCGGCAAGCGAGCTGACCCGGACGAGCTCCTCAGCGCCCTGTCCCTGCTCCACGCGTTGCAGCAGCGGCTCGCGCGGTTTGAACCCGAACTGGTTGCCGCCGCCCGCCGGGCTGGCGTCAGCTGGCAGCGTCTGGCTCCCGCGATGGGCGTGACGAGCCGCCAAGCCGCCGAGCGGCGCTACCTCCGCATCGCCACCACCGGCACCGGCGATGGCACCGGCGGCACCCGGGAGGACCGCGTCCGCGCCGAACGCGATCAACGCGCCGGCACCCGGGCCGTGACCCGCTGGGCCAACGACCGCACCGCCGATCTCCGGCGCATCGCGGGCCAGGTCACCGCGCTCACCGACCTGCCCGTCGAAGCCGCTGGCGACCTCGACGACCTGCACGCCGCTCTCGGCGCCCCTGACGCCGCCATGCTGCCCGACCGACTTGCTGCCGTACGGCAGCACCTCACCGACCACCATCTCCACCTGGCCAGCCAGATCGACCAGGTCACGACCGCCACGAACGACGTCCGCCACGCCACACAACAGCAACGCGACCAACACGGCGGCGGGACGCAGACCTAACTTGATCTTCAACCTGTGCGGCGTGGCCGAGGGCTGGTCGACTTCTTCTTTCCAGGTTTCGGTTTGCCGGGTTCGTTGCTGGTGACGGTGTGGGGCGCTGTTGCGTTAACCGATCGTCAAGATCGGTCACCGCAGAACTTTCAGCGGGCGGGGTCCGATGCGTTGAGCGTTCCCACGTCAGGCAGGCTTGGACGGTGAACTCTCGACCCGTCGGCGTCCGCCCCTGCCACCACGGTCGGCGTTCGCCGGGTTCCGGCTCCCGCCCGACGTCGTCATGGTCGCCGTCCGGCTCTACCTGCGGTACAACCTGTCTTACCGCGACGTCGAGGAACTCCTTGTCGAGCGGGGTGTCGAGGTCGATCACGTCACCGTTTTCCGGTGGGTGCAACGCTTCACCCCGCTGCTGGCTGACGCGGCCCGGTTCTGCCGGCACGCACCCGCTGGCAGGTGGTACGTCGACGAGACGTATGTGAAGGTCAGCGGTGTCTGGCGGTACGTGTACCGCGCAGTGGATCAGTACGGGCAGGTCATCGATGTGCTGGTCTCCGCCCGCCGCGACGCTGCTGCGGCACGGCGGTTCTTCCGCCGGGCGATGACCATGTTGAAGGTGCGACCCACCGAGGTGGTCACTGACGCGGCGCCGGTGTACCCGGCGGTGCTCGATGAGCTGGTGCCGTCGGCGTGGCACCACGTCGAACGGCATGCCAACAACCGGGTAGAAGCGGACCACAGCCAGCTCAAGCACCGGCTCAGACCGATGCGCGGGCTGCGGACCGCACAGACGATCATCGCCGGGCACGCCTTCATGCAGAACCTGCGCCGCGGCCACTACGAACTCGGGCTGGACGCCCCGCGTGGGCTCCGCGTCGCTGCGGCGTTCACCGAACTCGGCGGCGCCACCTGACACAGGCGGAGACACCGGGCCCGCTGCGCCATCCGATCAGACAACGCAACGGCGCCCCGGAAACAATTGCCGCGGCTCCGCGCATGTCGTGCACCGTTGCAGCCTGGTCCGGAACGGGCTGCGCTGACAGGGCCGGTCGACCCCGACCGGGCGTGCCTTCCGGCCCTGCTGTTGGCTGCGTGGATGACCGCCAGAGCCGGTCGGCGTGCTGGTGCGGCCTGGGCTCAGCCCGTGCTCGCCGGGGTAGCGCCGTTCCCGGTCCGTCTCCGACAGCGTCTGCAGGCTGCGGGCCCGGCCCGACGGGGTGGCGGGCCGGCCGGACCGGGCCCACAACCGGCAGCGCCTCTGGACGGATCGAGGCGTACCACTCCACGGTCACTCGCAGCGGGCCGCGCCGGCAGGGCCGAACGTCCCGACGCCCGCCCGCATGGCACAGCCGCAGCGGCGCGGCGACGGGTGACGCGCGTGATCACCACAGCGACAGGGCCAACCGGACGCCCGCCGCATGCCCTTCGGCTCTACACGGCCGGCGGTCGCAGCCATAGCGTCGGACGCAGCATCGAGGAGGCGTGCCATGCGTGACACAGCCCGCAGGGCGACCATCATGACCCCGGTCGACATCAACCAGCTTGCCTGGGTCCCGGTCGACGCATGCCGAGGCGTCCACGTGAAGCAGCTCGGCGAGGAGGACGGCTGCGTCGCCGCGCTCATCGCCTACCAGCCCGGCGCGACGACACCGGGTCTTGCGCACCCGGAGGCCCAGCACCATATCTGGGTGGTCTCGGGTCAGGCGTCGGTGGCGGGTCGGCGGTTGCGCGCGGGCGGCTACGCCCACGTGCCGGAGGGCTCGGTCCATCCCATCGAGGCAGGGACGTCCGGCTGTGTCCTGCTGCAGCTGTACATCCCGTACCGCGCTCGGCACGCCGCGATGGCGTGAGCGCGCCTCCCTGGCCGGTGTCCGGTCTCAGGTCACGACCCGCGGGACGGGGTCCTGATCCGGTTGAACGCACGCTCGCCCGCGTCACGTGGGTGGTCGCCGGCGGCGATGCGGACCAGCGCCGGGACCGGCGGGACTGGGTACGTGTGCTGCACGGACCCCGAGCCGCTGTTGAGCCAGTTCCACTGGTAGGCGACACGCGACGGGATCACGACTGTGCCCGGCGACTCCGTGGTGGCGGGTGTGCCAACCGGCTGCGCCGACGACGGCGGGAGTGTGGTTGACGCTGCCGCCACCGGGTGGACCCGCCCGACATCGGCTGGCCGCCCGGCGGCGGCTGCCCGCATCCCGCCGGCGCGACCAGGACCACCGTCAGTGCCGCGACGACTGCTGCGGCACGCACGACACGCATGCGATCCTCCCGTCCACGTGCGCGGACACCTCACCGTCCATCGCACGGCTGCACCACGTCCGCGCCAAGGGACGACCCGCCCGCAGCGGGGAGTCGTTCGGCCCCGGCACGGTTCGTGGCTGGAGTGCGTCGCGGCGCCGGGCGAGGCACCACGACGCACCTGACCCGGGCACTCTTTGGGAGGCCCGGGTCAGGGTGGTTCATGTGGATGGGTGTCAGGCGTTGACGAGCTCCCTGTCGGTGGTCTCAGGGACGGC
>NZ_JBFANF010000033.1:0-134545 GCF_040674675.1 Dactylosporangium sp. NPDC049742
ATGGCCGCCGTCGACGCCGCCGCCGTCGGGTCGGTCGGGGCCGCGGGGTCCGCCGAGTCGGGTGGCGGTGCCGGGCTGCCGCGGTTCGACGTGGTGCTGCTCGGCGTCGGCGAGGACGGCCACGTGGCGTCGGTGTTCCCCGGCCACCCGGTCGCCGACGAGACCGGCACGACCGCCTCGGTGCACGACAGCCCGAAGCCGCCACCGGTACGCGTGACGCTGACCCTCCCGGCCATCAACACCGCCGCCGAGGTCTGGCTGATCGCCGCCGGCGACGGCAAGGCCGACGCGGTCCGCGAGGCCCACACGGCCACGCCGGCCGCCCTCCCGGCCGCCCGCGTCCGCGGCGAGCACCGGACCCTCTGGCTCCTGGACCGCGCCGCCGCCGCTTCCCTCCCCGTCTGACGCCCAGCCCTCCCTCATGATCCGGAGGACTTCGGGTCGCTTCGGCAGCACAACCTCTTCCGGATCACGGCACACATCACCGCGACTGGGGTGTCCTGCTCATGATCCGGAAGGATTCTTGTCGCCATAGGCACAACAAGTCTTCCGGATCATGGCGTACGCCATCGGCACGGCGGCAGCGTGGCTCGGGGTGGGGCTGAGGTCTGTCAGGCGCGGCGCTGGCGGAGGCGGGCCAGGGCCTCGGCCAGGATGGCCTCGCCGTCCTCGTCGGAGCGACGCTCCTTCACGTAGGCCAGGTGGGTCTTGTACGGCTCGGCGCGGGGTCGCTCCGGCGGCGCCTGCTCGTCCTGGCCGGCGGGGAGCCCGCACCGGGGGCAGTCCCAGGTGACGGGGGGCGTGATCTCGGCGGCGAAGGCGGGCTCGGTCATGTGACCGTTGGCGCACCAATAGGTCACGCTGCGACGGGCCGCCTGCTCACCGCGCTCGGCCCAACGCATGGGGCCGGAACCGACTCGGGTCCCGCGGATGGCGTTACCAGCTGCCACGGCTGCTCGCTCCTGTTCGTCGGGGGGGTGCGACGTCGTGCGGAGGCAGGAGTGTGGGCGAAAAACACCTGCGCGCGGCCCGTCAAACGGACCGCGCGCATGAGTCTAGAACGCGGAGCGTGCTCAGGCACCACCGTTTTGAACAATTTTCAGCCAGAGGCCAAGACCAACGATGCAGGCGAACCAGATGATGCCGACCAGCAGCGTGTAGCGGTCGAGGTTCTTCTCGGCGACCGACGAGCCGGCGAGGCTGGACGAGACGCCGCCGCCGAACATGCTCGACAGGCCACCGCCCTTGCCGCGGTGCAGCAGCACGAGCATGGTGAGCAGCACGCTCGTGATGATGAGCAGCACGATCAGGGTGTAGGCGAACGCCGTCATGGCGCGGTCGTCCTCTCGGTGGGCGGACAAGCGGTGCAGAGCAGAAGCCAGCTTACTGGACTATGCGAGTCCGAGGGCACACAGGTCCGGCTGCCCGAACTGCGGGTGGATGAAGCCGCCCCGGACGTTCGTGCCGGACATGCGCAGCGCCTTCATGTAGATGATCGGGATCGCGGCGGCCCTGCTCGCGATCTTCTCGTCGAGCTCGCCCCAGAGGAGGTACTGGCGCTCCGGCACCGACTCCTCCAGCGCCGCCGTGATGTCGTTGTTGATCTCGGCGTCGTTGAGCAGGGCGTAGTTCTGGTTGTTGGTCGCGTTGGCCTTGGTGGGGATGAGGCGGCCGTCGAACAGGGGCGGGATGACCGCGGAGCCGTTGGCCCAGTCGGGGATCCAGCCGGCCCAGAGCAGGTCGTTGGTGTTGGCCGGGTTGCCGATGACGTCGAAGTACGTCTCCGGGTCGATGCCGTTGACCTTGAGCTGGATGCCGATCTGCTGGTACGTCTCGACCATCGTCGTGGCCAGCCGACGGATGTCCTTCTGCTCCGGGATCGCCAGGGTGAGCGTCGTGGCGCACGGCTTGCCCTTGTTGCGCTGGTCGTCCATCAGCTTCATCGCCACGTCCGGCTTGCCCTCGACGTTGGCGGTGCTGTCGTACAGGTCGAAGTCCTTGTGGGCCTTCAGCTGCGGGGCGATCATCGTGTTGGCGTAGTCGCCGAAGACGGAGCCGCCCATCGCGGCGCGAAACTTCCGCTTGTTGAAGGCGAAGACCAGCGCCCGCCGGCAGTCCAGCTCGGGGATGCGCTTGGTGTTGACCGACAGGTACCGGATGCCGCCGTAGCTGCCCTGCACGGCCCGTGCGGACAGGCCGGAGTCGTTGACGACCTGCTGGACGAAGTTCGGCGCGACGTTCTTGTCCAGGTCGATCGTCTCGGCCCAGTCGCCCTCGCTCTGGATCAGGTTCGACGTGACGGTCGGCAGGTCACCGTTCGCCTGGATGATGATCTTGTCTGGGTACGCCTTGCGCACGCTGTCGGTCTTGCGGTCCCAGTACTGGTTGCGGACGTACACGAGCTGCTGGTCGGTGTTCTCCTGCAGCTTGTACGGGCCGTTGGAGAACGGCTTCTTGTCGTACTCGCCCTTGGTGTCCTGCTTGGCCTGGACCGGCGCGAACACGGACATCGCGGCGGTGTAGCCGAAGTCGCCGACCGGCTGGGACAGCGTGAACTTGATGTTGCGGTTGTCGACGCACTGCACGGACTGCAGGCCCTTGCCGTTGTTGTTGCCGCCGACGAACGGGCCCGCGTAGTTCTCGGTGCCGGCGAGGTACGTCTTCGGGTACGGCTGGGCGACCGAGAACAGGCTCGAGAAGCTGCGCTCCACGCCGTACTTCACGTCGGCGCAGGTGATCGGGGTGCCGTCCTCCCAGCGGAGCTCGTCCCTGAGCTGGAAGTCCCACACGCGGTTGCCCTCACTGGGGCGGCCGGCGTCGGTGGCGAGGTCACCGACGATCTCGCTGGCGGCCTCGCCGGGCTCGGAGCGGAACGTGGTGAGGGTCCGGGTGGTGAGGCGGCTGACGTTGGCCTCGGTCGCGGTCGCGATGCGCTGCGGGTCCAGGTGGGCCGGCATGGCGCTGACGACGACGCGGAGCGTCCCGCCGGTCTTCGGCGGCTGTGGGCGGTTCTCGGCGCCGGCGTCGCTGCAGGCCGCCGTCGCGAGCAGCGACAGGCCGGCCAACGACGCGACGAAACGCTTAGCGAGCATGCTCGGTCCCCACTCGTCATGGTCGGCCCGTTCGTGGCGGGCGGCCCTGGCTGTCTGCTCCCGCGTCCGGCGCGGGGCTGTCCGCGCTGTGCGCGAGCGTGTCCGACAACCCGGTGTATGGGCTGCGGACCAGGCCACTTTAGGCGGCGTTCATGCCGGACGGAACCGGGGGTGGGATACAAAACAGCGTCGCGCGGCCCGGGTCCGGACCGCGCGACGCTGCGTTCTGAGCTGGTTACTTGCCGAGGCGGCAGATGCGGACAAAACCCTCCGCATCGATGCTGGCCCCACCGACGAGCGCGCCGTCGATGTCGGGCTGCTCGATGATCGACGCCACGTTGTCGTGCTTGACCGAGCCGCCGTAGAGGATGCGCACCCGGTCGGCGGTGCCGCCGGTGTACTTCTCCGCGAGGCGGGTCCGGATCGCGCCGATGACCTCCTGCGCGTCCTGCGGCGTCGCGACCTTGCCGGTCCCGATCGCCCACACCGGCTCGTACGCCACGACGGTCTTCTCGACCTCGTCGGTCTTGATCTTCTCGAGGCCGGCGTCGAGCTGGGCGAGCGTGTAGCCGACGTGCTCGCCGGCCTCACGGACCGCCAGGCCCTCGCCGACGCACAGGATCGGGGCGATGCCGTTCGCGAGGGCGGCCTTCACCTTGGCGTTGACGAGCGCGTCGTCCTCGCCGTGGTACTGGCGGCGCTCCGAGTGCCCGACGACGACGTACTGGCAGCCGAGCTTCGCCAGCATCGCGCCGGAGATCTCGCCCGTGTACGCACCCGACGAGTGCTGCGACAGGTCCTGAGCGCCGTAGCCGATGAGCAGCTTGTCGCCGTCGACCAGCGTCTGCACGCTGCGGATGTCGACGAACGGCGGCAGCACGACCACCTCGACGTCGTTGAGCTGCTGCTCGTTGAGGCTGAACGCCAGCTTCTGCACCAGGGCGATGGCCTCGAGGTGGTTGAGGTTCATCTTCCAGTTGCCGGCCATGAGCGGCCGGCGGCCGGTTGCTTCTGCCATCGCTCAGGCCTCCAGTGCCGTGATGCCGGGCAGCGCCTTGCCCTCGAGGTACTCCAGGGACGCGCCACCACCGGTCGAGATGTGGCTGAACCCGTCTTCCGGGATGCCGAGCGCGCGCACGGCCGCGGCCGAGTCACCGCCGCCGACGACGCTGAAGCCGTCGATCTTGGTGATCGCCTCGGCGACGCCCCGCGTGCCGGCCGCGAACGGCGCCAGCTCGAAGACGCCCATCGGCCCGTTCCAGAACACGGTCTTCGCGGACTCGACGGCCTGCGCGAACAGCGTCACCGACTCCGGTCCGATGTCCAGGCCGAGCTCCTCGGCCGGGATCGCGTCCGCGGCGACGATCTGGGTCTTCGCGTCGGCCGCGAACTTGTCCGCCGTCACCACGTCGACCGGCAGCACGATCTTGCCGGCGCCGCGGGCGAGCAGGTCGGCGCAGGTGGCGACCATCTCGTCCTGCAGCAGGCTCTTGCCGACCTCGTGGCCCTGGGCCTTGAGGAAGGTGAAGCACATGCCGCCGCCGATGAGCAGCTTGTCGACCTTCGGCAGCAGCGCCTCGATCACGGCGAGCTTGTCGGAGACCTTCGAGCCGCCGAGGATGACCACATACGGCCGCTCGGGGTCGCCGGTGAGCTTCGACAGCACGTCCAGCTCACGCTGCACGAGGCCGCCCGTGTACCGCGGAAGCAGCGCCGCCACGTCGAACACGCTCGCGTGCTTGCGGTGGACCGCACCGAAGGCGTCGTCGACGTACACGTCGGCGAACTCGGCGAGCTGCGCGGCGAAACCGCCCCGCTCCGCCTCGTCCTTGCTGGTCTCACCCTTGTTGAACCGCAGGTTCTCCAGCAGCGCCACGTCACCGTCGCCGAGCCCGCCGACCGCGGCCCGCGCCGAATCCCCCACCGTGTCGGTGGCGAACGCGACCGGCTTGCCCAGCAGCTCGCCGAGCCGGTTCGCGACCGGCTGCAGCGTGTACTTCGGGTCAGGCTCGCCCTTCGGACGGCCCAGGTGCGACACCACGGTGACCCGCGCGCCGGCCTCACGCAGCGCGTTGAGCGTCGGCAGGACCGCCCGGATGCGCCCGTCGTCGGTGATCTTGTCTCCGTCGAGCGGAACGTTCAGGTCGGCGCGCAGAAGCACGCGCCGACCCTTGACGCCCTCGCTCAGGAGGTCGTCGAGCGTCTTCACAGGCCGGTGCCCACCAGCGTGACGAGGTCGACGAGGCGGTTGCTGTAGCCCCACTCGTTGTCGTACCAGCCGACGACCTTGACCTGGTTGCCGATGACCTTGGTCAGGCCCGCGTCGAAGATGCACGACGCCGGGTCGGTCACGATGTCGCTGGAGACGATCGGGTCCTCGGTGTAGGTCAGGATGCCCTTGAGCGGACCGTCGGCGGCGGCCTTCATGGCGGCGTTGACCTCGTCGACCGTGGTCTCGCGACCCACGGTGACGGTCAGGTCGGTGGCCGAGCCGGTCGGGATCGGCACACGCAGCGCGTAGCCGTCCAGCTTGCCCTTGAGCTCGGGCAGGACCAGCGAGACCGCCTTGGCGGCACCGGTCGAGGTCGGCACGATGTTCAGGGCGGCGGCGCGGGCGCGACGCAGGTCCTTGTGCGGGGCGTCCTGCAGGTTCTGGTCCTGCGTGTACGCGTGGATCGTGGTCATGAGGCCACGCTCGATGCCGAACGTGTCGTTGATGACCTTGGCCATCGGCGCGAGGCAGTTCGTGGTGCACGACGCGTTGGAGATGATCGTGTGGTTCGCGGCGTCGTACTTGTCCTCGTTGACGCCCAGGACGACCGTGACGTCCTCGCCCTTGGCCGGCGCCGAGATGATGACCTTCTTCGCGCCCGCGGCGACGTGGACCTTGGCCTTCTCGGCGTCGGTGAAGATGCCGGTCGACTCGATCACGACGTCGGCGCCCAGGTCGGCCCACGGCAGCTTCGACGGGTCGCGCTCGGCGAGCGCCTTGAACGTCTTGCCGTTGACGGTGATCTCGTCGGAGGTCGCCTTCACCTCGTAGGGCAGGCGGCCCAGGATGCTGTCGTACTTGAGCAGGTGCGCCAGCGTCGCGTTGTCAGTGAGGTCATTGACGCCCACAATTTCGATGTCAGCGCCCTTGGCCAGCGCCGCACGGAAGAAGTTGCGGCCGATGCGGCCGAAGCCGTTGATGCCAACCCGGATGGTCACTTCGACACATCTCCTCGCCTCGTCGCGGCCGGCCGTTGCCGATGCCGGTCGCCCGTGAGTGATCATGGCTCGCCCGGTCGTGGTCCTAATCGGTGAGGCCCATGAGCGGGGAGCGGCCGCGTGGAGCGGCATACGGACGGCTTCGTCGCCGAACAGGAAAACCCTATCGCCTGCACGGCATCGAACTCCCGCGGGGGTGTCTGAGCACACAGCCCGATCACGGTTTTCACCCTCCCTCGGCGGGGTGCGGGATTCGCCCGTGCCCCCGTGCTTCGACGTTGGGGACATTGTCTCGCCGGGGTACGACAAAAATGGGCGCGATCGAGGCGGCCTACAGCCGGTCGTCCACGCGGCGCGCCCCTCGCTCATGATCCGGAAGACTTTGAGTAGCCCCCGGTGCACAACCACTTCCGGATCACGGGAACCACCCGCCCCTCGTGATCCGGAAGGGTTACCCGCGGCCCCGGCCGCACAATGTCTTCCGGATCACGGGAACCGCTCACATTCCGACCGGTCGGCCCGCTTTACATGATCCGGAAGAGTTCGTGTGGCGCTGGGGCACACGGGACTCCGGACAATGTGCACCGCTCAGCCCGCGACACGTCCCGCCCCCCGAGGCGGTCGCGGCCGTCCGCGACGGACCGGAGTCCGCCTGGATGAGCTAACTGACCAGCATTTCCGGAGTGACAGCGGACTCGGTGTCGGGGATTCCGAGGTCGCGGGCGCGCTTGTCGGCGAGGGCGAGCAGACGCCTTATGCGCCCGGCGATCGCGTCCTTCGTGAGCGGCGGGTCAGCGAGCGCGCCGAGCTCCTCCAGGGACGCCTGCCGGTGCTCGAGGCGCAGGGTGCCGGCGCTGAAGAGGTGCTCGGGGGCGTTGTCGGCGAGGATCTCCATCGCGCGCGCGACCCGGGCGGCGGCGGCCACGGCGGCGCGGGCGGAGCGGCGCAGGTTGGCGTCGTCGAAGTTGGCGAGGCGGTTGGCGGTGGCCCTGACCTCGCGGCGGACCCGGCGCTCCTCCCAGGTGAGGACGCTCTGGTGCGCGCCGATGCGGGTGAGCAGCGCGGCGATCGCGTCGCCGTCCTTGACCACGACGCGGTCGACGCCGCGGACCTCACGGGCCTTGGCGGTGATCCCGATCCGCCGGGCGGCGCCGACGAGCGCGAGCGCGGCCTCCGGGCCGGGGCAGGTGATCTCCAGGGCGCAGCTGCGGCCCGGCTCGGTCAGCGAGCCGTGCGCCAGGAACGCGCCCCGCCACGCCGCGACGGCGCAGCACATGTTGGCCGACACGACGTGCGGCGGCAGGCCACGGACCGGCCGCCCACGGACGTCGAGCAGGCCCGTCTGCCGCGCGAGCGCCTCGCCGTCCTTGACCACGCGCACGATGAAGTGGCTGGCCTTGCGCAGGCCACCGGACGCGAGGACGTGAATCTCGCTCTGGTACCCGTACACCTCCGAAACCTCCCGCCGGAGCCGGCGGGCGGCGGCGTTGGTGTCGAGCTCGGCCTCGACGACCACCCGGCCGGAGACGATGTGCAACCCGCCCGCGAAGCGGAGCAGCGCGGCCATCTCGGCGCGCCGGCAGCAGGGTTTCGCTACATCCACCCTGCTCAGCTCGTCCTTGACCGCAGCGGTCATCGCCATTCTGTCGTCACCTCGCGGGGCTCAATCGAACTGTCGGTGGTGCTGCTCAGCAGTGGTTTCAAGGCTGTGGCCAGCGCGTGCGGGTCGTGCAGCGGTGCTCCGTCAGCGACAGCCATCGGTGCGAGCACCAGACGTGCACCCAGCGATTCTGCCGCACGATGGACCGGTTCGGGGTCGCCTACGGCTTTCCCGTCGGCAAGAACTACATCGACATGTAACCCAGGTAGGTAACGACGCAGGGCGGCAAGGTGTTCCGGCAAGGTCAGGCCGGCCGTCTCGCTGTCGGGCGCCAGATTGAGTGTGACCAGGCGCTTCGCGGGACTCATGGAGATCGCTGCCGCCAGTTCAGGCACCAGCAGATGGGGAATCACGCTGGTGAACCACGATCCTGGTCCGAACAGCAACCAGTCCGCGTTCTTCGTCGCATGTACGGCCTCCGAGCAGGCCTCGGGTGCCACCGGCACGAGCCGGACCCGGTCGATCCGCTTCGGGGTGACCGCGACGGCATGCTGACCGCGCACCGTCACCACTTCACCACACTCGGACAGGTCGGCCTCGATGTGCAGCGGCTGCCGCGACATGGGCAGCACCCGCCCGTCGCAGCGCAGCATCTGCGCCGCCTGGTCCAGCGCGACGACGGGGTCGCCGGCGAGCTCCATCAGGGCGCACAGGACGAGGTTGCCGACCGGGTGTCCGGCGAGGTCGTCGTTGCCGGCGAACCTGTGCTGGAACACCTCCGCCATCGCCTCCTCGTCGGCGAGCGCGGCAAGCGCCTGGCGCAGGTCCCCGGGCGGCAGGATGTCGCGGGTCGCGCGCAGCCGCCCGCTGGACCCTCCGTCGTCGGCGACCGTGACCACGGCGGTGATATCCAGCGGCGTGTCCAGATGGATCCGCCGCAGCGCCCGCAGGGACGCGGACAGCCCGTGCCCACCACCGAACGCGACGACCCGAACACCGCTCACGCCATCACCTCCGCTGCGCTCATTCGCGCCCCAGGTCTCGGTGCTGCGGTGCGGCGGCGAGACGCATCTCCCGAAGCCGCCGGGCGAGCTCCTCGGCGATCGCGACGCTGCGGTGCTTGCCACCCGTGCACCCGACGGCGATCGTGAGGTACCGCTTGCCCTCCCGCTCGAAGCCGGGAGCGGTCGCGTTGATCAGCCGGGCGTACGTCTCCACGAACGTGACCGCGCCGCGCTGCCCGAGCACGTACCGGCTCACGTCGGTCTCGCGTCCCGTGTGCTCGCGCAGCTCCGGCACCCAGTACGGGTTCGGCAGGAACCTCGCGTCGAGGACGAAGTCGGCGTCGGGCGGCAGGCCGTACTTGAAGCCGAACGACAGCACCGTGACCCTGATCTGGGTCGTGTCCTCCTCGCCGAACATCTCCTCGATGCGCCCGCGGAGCTGGTTGACGTTGAGGTGGCTGGTGTCGATCAGCACGTCCGCCTGCTCGCGGGCCTCCTGGAGCAGCTTCCGCTCAGCGGCGATGCCGTCCGACAACCGCCCGCCGCCCTGCAACGGATGCGACCGGCGCACGCTCTCGAACCGCCGGATCAGCACCTCGTCGTCAGCGTCGACGAACACCATCCGCGGGTTGAACCCCCGCTCCCGCAACGACTTCACCGCGCCCGGCAGATCGGTGGAGAACGCGTGACTGCGCACGTCGAGCACCATCGCCGTGCGCCGCGCCGCCCCCCGCGCCGCGAACGCCAGCTCCGCCATGTCGAGCAGCAGCGCCTGCGGCAGGTTGTCCACGACGTAATACCCGACGTTCTCCAGCGCCCGGGCGACCGTGCTCCGCCCTCCGCCAGACACCCCCGTCACGATGACCAGGTCGGTCGCCGTGCGGTCAGGCACCCCCGACGCTTCTTCGCTCACCACGCCGACGAGTTTATGCCGTGCCGTCCGCCCACCCGGCGGCTCGGTCGGTTTGTACCTTTTCAGGGTCCCTCAGCCCAACCCTTCCCCACCGAACTCCCCCATTCCCACAACGATCGGCAAACCGGAACGCCGACAACCGGCCACCACCATGATCGAAGGACGCCCCTGACCGTCCAGCCGACCACCACGCGACTTCGATCACTCCGCGTACAAGCGAACGACGGCACGGAAGCACCGATTGATGCCATCGACGGCACCGGACCCTTCGAGAACGACACCCGACCCGCACGCGGATCCCTCAGCCGACAACCCAGCCACCACCATGATCGAAGGACGACCCTGGCCACTCGGACAGCCACCACGCGACTTCGATCACGACGCCCACAACCACGCCCACCCGCGAGCAACAAGAACTCCCGCGCGAGTGCGGCGAGAGGGCAGCCCTGGTTGCGAACCCACGGCGGCGGCGAGGGCAGCGTCGGCGGTCGGCGCCATATGCACTGGTCGTGAAAGCCAACGACCGCGAGGAAGCACCAAGCAACGCCGTCAACGGTGCTGGACCATGTGAGGACGACGGCCGGGGAACATCACCGCGACCACGCCACCTGGCGCCCGACCCCCAGCCGGGCGGGAAGAACCCCACCTCCGTGCTGGCCTGACCTGTGACCAGATGGATCGGTGAACCCGCACGCGGGCAGCAACACAACGTCAGCCGACCCGCACGCGAATCCCTCAACCGACGACCCAGCCACCACCATCATCGAAGAACGACTTCGGTCATGACGACTATGACCACGATCGATCCGTCGGGAGGAGGCCGGGAGCCGTGGGCGATGTCGGCGGGTCGGCTAGGAGTCGGACGACGAAGAGGTCGGGTCGATCACCGGTGGTAAGGAGGCAGGAGCCGGCGTCAACGACGCGGCCGGCAAAGAGGGCGCAGCTGGCGCGGGCGGGGGTGGGCCGTTCAGAGCGACCAAAATCGCCTCCGCCGTCCGCCGGCCGATGCCCGGCACCTCGGCGATCTCCTCGATGCTGGCCGCCTTGAGACGCTTCAATGAGCCGAAATGGCGAAGCAGCGCTTTGCGGCGGATCTCGCCCAGGCCGGGGACGTTGTCGAGGGTCGATTCGGTCATGCGCTTGGAGCGCTTCTGGCGGTGGTACGTGATGGCGAAGCGGTGGGCCTCGTCGCGGGCGCGCTGCAGGAGGTAGAGGCCCTCGGAGGCGCGGGGCAGGATGACGGGGAACTCGTCGTCGGGGAGCCAGACCTCTTCGAGCCGCTTGGCCAGGCCGCAGATGGTGATGTCGTCGATGCCGAGATCGAGCAGGACCTGGGCGGCGGCGTTGACCTGGGGCTGGCCGCCGTCCACGACGACGAGCTGGGGCGGGTAGGCGAACTTGCGGGGGCGGCCGGTCGTCGGGTCGATGCCGGGGCGGGACGGGTCGACGTCCTCCTCGGCCAGCGAGTCGAGCTCGACCTTGGCGTCCAGGTAGCGGGCGAAGCGCCGCCGCAGGACCTCGGAGATGGCGGAGACGTCGTCGGTGGCGCCGTTGATGGCGAAGCGCCGGTATTCGCTCTTGCGGGACAGGCCGTCCTCGAAGACGACCATGCTGGCGACGACGTCGGTGCCCTGGATCTGGGAGATGTCGTAGCACTCGATGCGCAGCGGGGCGGTCTGCATGCCGAGCGCCTCGGCGATCTCCTCCAGGGCCTTGCTGCGGGTGCTCAGGTCGCCGGCGCGGCGCAGCTTGTGCTGCTGGAGGGCCTGCTCCGCGTTGCGCGCGACGGTCTCGGCGAGGGCCTTCTTGTCGCCGCGCTGCGGCACGCGGATCGCGACCCGGCTGCCGCGCAGCTTGCTCAGCCAGTCGGCGAGCGCGTCGACGTCGGCGGGCAGCTCGGGGACGAGCAGCTCCTTGGGCAGGTCGGCGGGGTCGGTGCCGGCCTCGGCGCCGTAGATCTGGCTGCAGAAGTGGTGGACGAGGTCGCCGGCGCTGAGGTCCTCGGTCTTCTCCACGACCCAGCCGCGCTGGCCGCGGACCCGGCCGCCGCGCACGTGGAACACCTGGACGGCCGCTTCCAGGGGGTCGTCGGCGAACGCGACCACGTCGGCGTCGGTGCCGTCGCCGAGCACGACCGCCTGCTTCTCCACGGCCCGGCGCAGCGCGCCCAGGTCGTCGCGGATGCGGGCGGCGCGCTCGAAGTCGAGCTCGTCGGAGGCGGCGAACATCTCCCGCTCGAGCCGCTTGACCATCGTGTCGGTCTTGCCGGCCATGAAGTCGCAGAAGTCGTCGACGATGTGGCGGTGCTCCTCCTCGCTGACCCGGTCGACGCACGGCGCGGAGCACTTGCCGATATAGCCCAGCAGGCAGGGGCGGCCGATCTGGCCGGCGCGCTTGAACACGCCGGACGAGCAGGTCCGCGCCGGGAACACGCGCAGCAGCAGGTCGAGGGTCTCGCGGATCGCCCAGGCGTGCGCGTAGGGGCCGAAGTAGCGCACGCCCTTGCGCTTGGCGCCGCGCATCACCTGCAGGCGCGGATAGGCCTCGTCGAGCGTGACCGCCAGATACGGGTAGCTCTTGTCGTCCCGGTAGCGGACGTTGAACCTGGGGTCATACTCCTTGATCCAGTTGTATTCGAGCTGGAGCGCCTCGACCTCGGTGCCGACCGTGACCCAGTCGACCTTCGCCGCGGTGGTGACCATCTGCTGGGTGCGCGCGTGCAGGGTCCACACGTCGGCGAAGTAGGAGTTGAGCCGCTGCCGCAGGCTCTTGGCCTTGCCCACGTAGATGACGCGCCCCGATGGGTCGCGGAACCGGTAGACCCCTGGCGTGTCGGGAATGGTCCCGGGTGCGGGTCGATACGTGGACGGATCTGGCACTCTTCGAGACTATCCGGGGGGTACGACAAAACGCCGACCCCCCGGAAGCACGCTCACGCCAGGGAGATGTTGTCCCCGTCGATCTTCAGGGTCTTCTCGGCCAGTCCCTTGGTGGCCGGGCCGTTCTTCACGGAGCCGTCGGCCGCGGAGAAGACGCTGCCGTGGCACCGGCAGTTGATCGCGCCGGCCGAGACGTCGGAGACGACGCACGACTGGTGGGTGCAGATCGAGCTGAACGCCTTGTACTGCCCGGCCTCCGGCTGGGTGACGACAACGCCGCCGCCGTCCTTGAAGATCTTGCCGCCGCCGACAGGGATGTCGGCCTTGGTCGCCAGGACGCCCGAGGCGGCACCGCCGGTGCTGCTGTCGCCGGTCTTGCCGCTGTCGTCACTGTCGTCTCCACAGGCGGCGAGTGCCGTCACGGCCGTGATTCCGGCTGCTCCGGCGAGCACCGCGCGGCGAGTCGTGTCACTCATAGGCTCCTCCAAGGTCGTTGGCCTGCTGGCTACGCCAGGAAATACGTAGATCATGGAGCGTACGGTTCAATGCTCAACAAACTCTGGGAATCCGTTACCCGCCCGTGACATTCACAGCAATCACGCGGCAAAGCCGGTGCCTAGGCCTCGACCACGTACCCTGCCTGCACCTTTACCGGCACAGCGTTCAACCCACGCGTCGCCGGCCCCCGCGCGAGGCTGCCGTCCGCGATCTTGAACTGCGAGTTGTGCCCCGGGCACATGATCGTCGTCGCTCCGGGCGACGGAGGCTCCACGGTGACCCCCTGGTGGGGGCAGCTCGCCTGGTACGCCTTGAACGTCCCCTGCTTCGCCTGCACCACGAGAATCGTGTCCTTGGCGATCACACCGCCACCGACTGGCACGTCCTTCACGGCGACCAGCGCACCCGCCGGCGGCGCGGCGTCGCCGGCGCCCGTCGCGGGCGCGGTGTTGTCGAACGGGTTGGCCGCGGTCGTCGGCGCGGCGGAGGCGGGCGGCTGGCTGCCCGTGGCCGCCGGGGTCTCCTCGTCGCCGCCGCAGCCCGCCAGCACCGTCACGCCGAGCGCGCCCGCGCCCAGCAGCAGTGCCCGGCGAGCCGAGCAGGGGTTGAACACGTCCTGAACCGGCACGTCTTGTCCTCCTGGGGTGAGGGCCTTGCCAGCGGCCACCGTAGCAGCGCCAGATCCACACCGTCCCCCGGTCGCCACATCCGCCAGCAGGCGACTCCTCCTCACCGTTTCGGCATTTCCGCTGGTACGACCGCTGCCGGCCGGACCGGAGGACACCGCCGGAACGGATAGCAGCCAGACGCCGGTCGATCCTCCGCGTCCGACACGCACGCGGAGGATCGACCGGCGCAGGTGGTGACCCGGTCAGCCCTTCGCGGCCGCCTTCTTCGCCGGGGCGCGCTTCGCGGGTGCCGCCTTGGTCGCCTTCGCGCGGGTGGCGGTCGCCTTGGCCGGCCGCGCGGCCGCGGTCCGGGCCGGCTCCGCCGCCGGGAGGTCGTCGGGCTCCACGGTCGTGACCGCCGCCCGGGTCCGCGGCGCCGCGGCCTTCCGGCCGGCCCGGACCGGTGCGGACACCGCGCCGTTGGCCTTGACCGCCCGGTCGCGGGCCGCGGTGTCGCCGCTGACGTCGCCCTTCAGGCCCAGCACCGGCCGCAGGAACTTGCCCGTGTGGCTGTCGGCGATCTCCGCGACCTCCTCCGGCGTGCCCACCGCGACGACCGTGCCGCCCTTGTGACCGCCCTCGGGGCCCATGTCGATGAGCCAGTCCGCCGACTTGATGACGTCGAGGTTGTGCTCGATGACGATGACGGTGTTGCCCTTGTCGACGAGGCTCTGCAGCACGATGAGCAGCTTGCGGATGTCCTCGAAGTGCAGGCCTGTCGTCGGCTCGTCCAGCACGTACACGGTGCGGCCGGTGGACCGCTTCTGCAGCTCCGACGCGAGCTTGACCCGCTGCGCCTCGCCACCGGAGAGCGTCGGCGCGGGCTGGCCGAGGCGCACGTAGCCCAGGCCCACGTCGTTGAGGGTCTTCAGGTGCCGGTGGATGGCGGGGATGGCCTCGAAGAAGCCCGCGGCCTCCTCGATCGGCATGTCGAGGATCTCCGCGATCGTGCGGCCCTTGTAGTGCACCTCGAGGGTCTCGCGGTTGTACCGCGCACCCTTGCAGACCTCGCACGGCACGTACACGTCGGGCAGGAAGTTCATCTCGATCTTGATCGTGCCGTCGCCGGCGCACGCCTCGCAGCGCCCGCCCTTCACGTTGAACGAGAAGCGCCCCGGACCGTAGCCACGCACCTTCGCCTCGGTGGTCTCGGCGAAGAGCTTCCGGACGTTGTCGAACACGCCCGTGTACGTGGCCGGGTTGGACCTGGGGGTGCGGCCGATCGGTGACTGGTCGACGCCGACGACCTTGTCTACCTGCTCGAGCCCGGAGATGCGGGTGTGCCGGCCGGGCACCAGCCGGGCGCCGTTGACGACGTTGGCGAGGACCGCGTGGAGGATGTCGTTGACCAGGGTCGACTTGCCGGACCCGGACACGCCGGTCACCGCCACGAACTGCCCGAGCGGGAACGGGACGGTCAGGTTCTGCAGGTTGTGCTCGCGGGCGCCGACGACGACCAGCTCACGGCCGGGCGTGCGGGGCCGGCGGATCTCCGGCGTCGGGATGCTGCGCCGGCCCGCCAGGTAGGCGCCGGTCACCGACTCCTCGGCGGTGATCAGCTCCTCGTACGGCCCGCTGTGCACGACCCGGCCGCCGTGCTCGCCGGCGCCGGGGCCGATGTCGACGATCCAGTCGGCGGTGCGGATCGTGTCCTCGTCGTGCTCGACCACGATCAGCGTGTTGCCGAGCCGCTTGAGCCGCGTCAACGTCTCGATGAGCCGGTGGTTGTCCCGCTGGTGCAGGCCGATGCTGGGCTCGTCCAGCACGTACAGGACGCCGACGAGACCGGAGCCGATCTGGGTCGCGAGCCGGATGCGCTGCGCCTCGCCGCCGGACAGGGTGCCGGAGGCCCGGTCCAGGGACAGGTAGTCGAGGCCGACGTCGACGAGGAACCGCAGCCGGGCGTTGATCTCCTTCAGGACCCGCTCGGCGATGAGCTTCTGCCGGTCGGTGAGGGTCATCGCGCCGAGCAGCTCCGCGCAGTCACCGACGGACAGGTTGCAGATGTCGGCGATGCTGTGCCCGGCGATGGTGACCGCGAGGATCTCGGGCTTGAGCCGGGACCCGCCGCAGGTGCCGCAGGGCACGTCGCGCATGTATCCCTCGTACTTGTCGCGGGACCAGTCGCTCTCGGTGTCGGAGTGCCGGCGCTCGATCCACTGCACCACGCCCTCGAAGCCGGTGTAGTAGGAGCGCTCGCGCCCGTACTTGTTGCGGTACCGGACGTGGACCTGGTCCTCCGACCCGTACATGATCGCCTTCTGCGCCCGCGACGACAGCGCGCGCCAGGGCGTGTCCAGCGTGAAGCCGGCCTCCGCGCCCAGGGCCTCCAGCAGGCGGAGGAAGTATTCGAGGGTGTGGCCGGTGGCCCAGGGCGCGATCGCGCCGCCGCGGAGCGTCTGCTCCGGGTCGGGCACGATCAGCTCCGGGTCGACCTCCTTCTTGGTGCCGATGCCGGTGCAGTCGGGGCAGGCGCCGTAGGGCGCGTTGAACGAGAACGAGCGGGGCTCGAGGTCCTCGATCGACAGCGGGTGCTCGTTGGGGCAGGCGAGGTGCTCGGAGAAGAGCCGCTCGCGGTGCTCGTCGTCCTCGGGCACGTCGACGAACTCGAGGATGACGATGCCGGCGGCGAGCTTCAGCGCGGTCTCGACCGAGTCGGTGAGCCGCTGCTTGGACGACGCCTTCACCGAGAGCCGGTCGACGACGACCTCGATGGTGTGCTTCTCCTGCTTCTTGAGCTTCGGCGGCTCGGTCAGCGGGTGCACGACGCCGTCGATGCGGGCCCGCGCATACCCCTTCGACTGCAGCTCCTGGAACAGGTCGAGGTATTCGCCCTTGCGGCCGCGCACGACCGGGGCGAGCACCTGGAAGCGGGTGCCCTCCTCCATCGCGAGGACCCGGTCGACGATCTGCTGCGGCGTCTGCCGGGTGATCAGCTCACCGCAGACGGGGCAGTGCGGCTCGCCGATGCGCGCATACAGCAGCCGCAGGTAGTCATACACCTCGGTGATCGTGCCGACCGTCGAGCGCGGGTTGCGCGAGGTCGACTTCTGGTCGATGGAGACCGCCGGCGACAGACCCTCGATGAAGTCGACGTCGGGCTTGTCCATCTGGCCGAGGAACTGGCGTGCGTACGACGACAGCGACTCCACATACCGCCGCTGCCCCTCGGCGAAGATCGTGTCGAACGCGAGGCTCGACTTGCCGGAGCCCGAGAGCCCGGTGAACACGATCATCGCGTCGCGCGGCAGGTCGAGACTGACGTCACGGAGGTTGTGCTCCCGAGCGCCACGGATGATCAGACGATCCGACATGCTTCCCCTTGGCAGTGAATATGTCCGCCAGCAGCGGCAAAGAGTCCGGCAGCGGTGATTTTGTCCGGTTCGGACACCGTCACGGTGCCAGCCGACAACTCTAGCCAGGGGGTATGACAATTTTCCGCGCCCGAACGAGGGAACCCCCGCTACGGGCGTGCCAGCCGTCGCCGGTCGCGGCTCTCGCGCTTGAGCCGCCGTACCGATGCCAGCTTCTGCTCTTTCTGCAGTTTCTGCCAACTGGCGAAGCGGCGGGGGCTGAGCTCGCCGTCCTCGACCGCGGCCCGGACCGCGCAGCCGGGCTCCTCACCGTGCCTGCAGTCGTCGAACCTGCACAGCGTCGCGAGCTGCGTCACGTCGGCGAACGCCCGGTCCAGGCCCGCCGCGGTGTCGAACATGCCGACGAGCCGCACCCCGGGCGTGTCGAGGACCGCACCGCCACCAGGCATGGGAATTAATGCCCGATATGTGGTGGTGTGCCGTCCACGTCCGTCGCCGCGCAACGCCTGCGTCTGCATCACCGGCGCCCCGGCGAGGGCGTTGACGAGACTCGACTTCCCGGCACCGGACTGTCCCAGGAGGCCGAGCGTCCGCCCGTACGCCACGAGCGGCCGCAACGCGTCGAGCCCCATCCCCGTGCGGGAGCTGACCGCATGGACCTCGACCCCGTCCGGCATCTGCCCGGCGAGCGCCTCCGGATCCGCGGCCAGGTCGCACTTCGTCAGGACCAGCACCGGCCGCGCCCCCGACTCCCACGCCAGGGCGAGCAGCCGCTCGATGCGCCCGAGGTCCGGCGACGGGTCGACCGGCTCCACGACCGCCACCGCGTCCACGTTGGCGGCCAGGACCTGGCCGAACGACTCCTCACCGGCGACGGCCCTGATGATCGCGGTGCGCCTGGGCAGCACCGCCTCGGCCGTCAGCCGGCCGTCCGGCCACGTCCGCACGACGAGCCAGTCCCCCGCGCACGGCAGCGCCCCGGGATCGGCGGCGGCACGCGCCAGCAGGCCCCCCGACAGGCTCGCGCGGAGCGGGCCGTCGGACGCGATCGCCGTACACACGCCGCGGTCGACGCGGCTGACCCGCGCCGGTCGGAAACCGGGCAGGTCGAACCGGCCGGAGTACAGCGCGGCGTACGCGTCGTCCCAGCCCAGAGCTGACAGGTCAATAATCATGAACATCCTTTGCGAACCCGTGTTCGGAAATCCACGGTAGGTAGCGCGTCCACACCGCGAAACCGAATATCGGGGCTATCGTCGGGTGCGTGCTCCCCTCGCATGTGCTGGCCAGCGCCGTCGGACTGCGCCTGGACCGGGCCGATGTCCAGTGGCACGTCTCACCCGGCCAGGACGACTCGCTCATGCGCTTCTGGCTGACGTTCGCCGGCGTCTCGTACGGCTTCCACGTCGGCGCCGAGGACGAGATCCTCGACGTCATCGTCGAGGAGCGCGGCACCGACGCCGACATGGGCGTCTACGGCCGGCTCGAGGTCAGGGCCGCCGCACCCCGCGACCCCGCCGCCGCCGCGGTCGGGCAGCGCCTCGTGGCCGTGCACGACCTGTACGCCGGCTACCTGGGCAAACCCATCGGCGCCCGGCTCAGCTTCGAGCGCGTCGACCTCAGCGTCGCCGACTGGGAGGACGAGCTGCACTGGGCCGCCGGCGACCTGCCACCGGCCGTCGGCGTCCGCCAACGCTGATCTTTTCCGCGTTCGCAGGTGTTGTACGAGCGGAGCCCCGTCACCGTCCACGGTCGGCTCCGGCGGATCTTGCCGGTGGCTTTGTCGGTGGCTTGTCGGTGGCTTTTGTCGGTAAGTCTTGTCGGTGGGGGGCGGTAGGGTTGGGCGGTGACGGCTGATCCACTCGTGCTGAGCGCGGAGCTCGACCGCGCCACCGCCCGCCTCCTCGACACGGTCCGCACCCTGGACGGCAACGGTCTGGTCGCCCCCTCCCGCTGCGACGGCTGGACCCGCGGCCACGTCGTGACCCACCTCGCCCGCAACGCAGACGCCTACCGCAACCTGCTGCACTGGGCCCGCACCGGCGAGAAGACCCCCGCCTACGCCAGCCGCGAGGCCCGCGACACGGCCATCGCCGCCGGCGCCCCCCGCCCGCACGAAGAGCAGCTCGCCGACCTCATCACCGCCTGCGACCTGCTGCGCGAGTCGATGGACACGATGCCCGCCGAGGGCTGGACCGCGCTCGTCGAGTGGGGCAGCACCGGCCCCGCCCCCGCCGCCCGCGTCGTCTGGGCCCGCATCTGCGAGGTCGAGCTGCACCACGTCGACCTCGACGCCGGCTACGGCCCGGCCGACTGGCCCGCCTCCTTCGCCCTGCGCGTCCTGCACGACCCCGCCACCCCACGCGTGGCGACCCTCGTCTCCGACGACGGCACGAAGCTGCTGACCGTCGAGGACGCCCCCGTCGTCACCGGCCCGGCCCACCTCCTCGCCGCCTGGCTCACCGGCCGCGGCGACGGCACCGGCCTCACCGGCGACCTTCCTTCCCTGGAGGCCTGGAAATGAGCAGCCCGGAGCGCAGCGCAGGAGCTGCGAATCAGCATTGCAGGTTTGGCTCAGGCCGGCGCCGGAGCGCAGCGGAGGCGACGGCATGAGCGGATTGACCTTCACCAAGCTCTCCGTCGGCCCGATGGACAACAACGCCTACCTGCTCACCTGCACCGCCACCGGCGACAGCCTGCTCATCGACGCCGCCAACGACGCCGAACGCCTGCTCCAGCTGATCGCCACCGCCCCGTCCGGCATCTCCACCGTGGTGACCACCCACCGCCACCAGGACCACTGGTTCGCCCTCGAAGACGTCATCGAGGCCACCGGCGCCGCCTCCCTGGCCCACCCCGCCGACGCCCCCGAGATCCCAACGGCCACCGGCACCCTCAACGACGGCGACACCCTCCCCCTCGGCGACTGCAACCTGACCGTCATCCACCTCGTCGGCCACACCCCCGGCTCGATCGCCCTGTACCACGACGGCCACCTCTGGACCGGCGACTCCCTCTTCCCCGGCGGCGTCGGCAACACGAGGGGCGACAAGGCCAACTTCGAGTCCCTCATCAACGACGTGACCACGAAGCTCTTCGACCGCTACCCCGACGACACCGAGTTCCACCCCGGCCACGGCAAGGACTCCACCCTCGGCGCCGAGCGCCCCTCCCTGCCCGAGTGGCGCGCACGCGGCTGGTAAACCTACGTCCAGAGGGTGTCGATGGGCATGACGTGCGTGCCGTCATCGTGGGTGTAGGCGAGGGCACCCGTGTACAGCACGAGCCCTGCCATCAAGCGGTCGCCGAGCCGAGCCCGAAGCGCCCGCATTCCGCGTAGGTCCTCGCCATGGACCCGCGTTCCGGACTTGATCTCGAACGCGATGACGTCTCCGTCGTCTCGCTCAAGCACGAGATCTACTTCGTCGGCGGCCGGCGTCCGGAAGTGCCCGACCGAAACTGGCGCGTCCCACCAGCTGACCTGCTTGAGAATCTCGCCGACGACGAACGTCTCGAGCAGGTGTCCGTACTCGGTCAGCACCGCTGGATCAGACTTCGCAATCTTCTCGGGCGTCAGCCCGAGCAGCCACGCCATGACACCGGAGTCGACCAGGTGCACCTTCGGCTGACGGGCGACCCGCGAGCCCAGCGTCGTACCCCAGGCAGGAAGCCGATGGACCAGGAACACCGCTTCCAACAGCCGGAGGTAATTTTCGGCGCTGCTCTTCTCCATGCCGACTGCCTGCGCCATCGCCGCGATGTTGAGCACCTGCCCCGACCTCGCCGCAAGCTGATTCAGCAGGCGAGGAAGCATCTCCCGCTGCCGCACCCGACTCAGCTCGATCACGTCACGCTCGATCACCAAGTCCAGGTAGTTGCTGAACCAGCGCGAACGTGACCGGCCAGGTGGACGCCGCAGCGCGACGGGCATGCCACCCGAAGTCACCCGCCGCGCATACTCGTCACGGCTGGTTGCTGACGGCTCCGCCGACCTTCCCGGCGATGCACCACTGAGCAACCTGTGGACGAGCGGGTCACTCCGACGGTCATCGATCTCCATCTGAGCAAGGGGCAGAACATCGATGATGTCAACTCTCCCAGTCAACGATTGACCAGCCTGCGGCAGTGTCGAATACCTGGTCGAGCCAGCAAGCACGAACCGACCAGGGCGCAGGTCTTGGTTGAGCTCTGCCTTGATCGCGTCGAGAAGCTCGGGAACGTGCTGGAACTCGTCGATGAACACCGGCTCGGGCCCGGCGACGAAACGGCCCGGATCGTTACGAACAGCCCCGCGGGTCGCCGGGTCATCACAGTCAATGACCGGTACGCCGAACTGCTGCGCGAGCATGCTCAACAACGTGCTCTTACCCACCGTCCGCGGCCCGTTCAGCACAACAGTCGGCTCCTCACGCAGCCGATCGGCCAGGACCTGGATCAGCCTGCGGTCAGCAAGGCCAGTTAGCGCACCATCCACCCCTGGGATACTGCCCATTTTTCCGTTTCTGAGCAACCTTTCTTCCGCATCTGCACTACCCAGTTTCCGCATCTGCACCACGGAACTTCCGCCAACCCAGGTTGAGCACTGGAACTTTGTTTGACGTTTCTTTCTCTGATTTGCTACTCTTGCTGCTATCAGGTCTACCGGACAGGAGTGCGATGCCAACGATCAAGGATGTTCCCGACGACGCTCACACCAAGGTCCAGCTCCTGGCGAACGCGTGGAACGTCAGCGACGGCGAGGCGGTTGCCCGCCTGGTCGAGCACTTCGCGCGATCACCAGCGCGAGCGCAGCCCCCAGCGGAAACCCGAGACGACGACCGAATCCGCATTCATGCGATCTATGACGCCACCCGGATCGAGGCGGTCTACGACCCGACGACCAAGGCGGTCACCATCACCAGCGGCAAGCTGGTGGGCAAGACCTACTCGACCCCCAGTGGTGCCGCGGTGGCGGTCGTCACCACCTACAACCCCTCGGTGAACCCCAACCGAAACGGATGGTCCTTCTGGATCTTGACTGACAATGGCGAGCTGCTGCAGTCCATACGTTGACGCAGCGCCGCCACCAACCATTGACCATCGATGTTGGCCTCCCAGACCCGACGCCGTTCCACGGCGGCGTCGGCAACACGAGGGGCGACAAGGCCAACTTCGAGTCCCTCATCAACGACGTGACCACGAAGCTCTTCGACCGCTACCCCGACGACACCGAGTTCCACCCCGGCCACGGCAAGGACTCCACCCTCGGCGCCGAGCGCCCCTCCCTCCCGGAGTGGCGCGCCCGAGGCTGGTGACCCGGACCGGCCGGTATACCAGGCGGTAGACTGAATGGTATGAGCACCACGACGATCAAGGTCGACTCCGCGGTCCGCGACAGGCTGGCGGTGCTGGCGCGTGAGCGTGGAACCACCATGGGCGCACTCCTGGCCGACGCCACCGAGGTCCTTGAGCGGCAGACCTTCTTCGCGCGTGCGCAGGAGCAGCTCGAACGGCTCCGCCAGGAAGACCCGGCCGCATGGGCAGCTGATCGGGCCGAGTCGCGGTCGTGGCAGGCGGGCACGGATCGGGACACGCTGAGCAACGACGACCCCGACGGATGGTGGGAGTGACCACCGTCCGCACCGGGGATATCTGGCTCGCCGAACTCGATCCGACCGTGGGCCACGAGCAGGGCGGTCGTCGCCCGGTCGTCGTGGTGTCCTCGAACGGACTCCACGGACTGCCGATCAACATGATCGTGGTGGTGCCGTTGACCAGCCACGATCGGGGTCTGGTGACACAGCCCCGGATCTCCGGCGGACAGTCGGGGCTCCGGCAGGCCAGCTTCGCCCGACCTGAGGACATGCGTTCCGTGGACGCGGGTCGCCTCCAGCGCCGCTTGGGTCATGTGAGCACCGATGACCTGACCGAGATCCGCAAGGTGATGCGCTACTTCCTCGACCTCTGACGGCTGTTCCCCGTCAAGCGCCGTCACTGGCTGAGTTGGTGGCTGCGGTCTCGCTGGTAGAGGGCGCCGAGGTCCTCGAAGGACGCCGCGAGCGCGGCCACCTCCTCGTGGTCGCCTCGGGCGAGGGCGCCGGCGCGGCGGACGAGGGCCGCGGCCACGGGGTTGCCGCGGGTGGCGGCGGTGGCCGACGCCAGGCACTGCTCCAGGTTCGGGGCCGCGGTGAGTGCTGCCGCTTCCGCCCACGCGGCGGCGTACCACGGACGCCACACGAGGAAGGTGGGGCTCGAGCTCCACGCCGCGTCGTGCAGGTCGGCGGACAGCTGTGCCAGCGCCTCGTGTGGTTGGTTGCGGTGCAGCAGCAGCCAGGCGTCGAAGGTCGGAGCCCATCCGATGGCTGGGCCGTCCGCTGGCGTCATCGGACGGTCGCGGAGGTGTTCGGTGACGTTCCGCCAGACCTCACGCCGGTGGTCGTCGCCCAGGAGCCCGTGGATCAGGGCGAGCGCGTAGGCACCGACGGCGAGGGTCGAGGCACGGTGGCTGCCGGCCCGCTCCCAGGAGACCAGGAAGCGCTCGCCTCGTTCGACCGCTCCGGTCAGATCGCCGGTGAGCGCGTCGACCTGGAGCCGGCGGGCCAGCGCGGGGTGGACGTACTCGCGGTAGCACGGGAGCACGGCCAGGCGCTCGGCGTAGTCCTTCGCGCCACGGAGATCGCCGGCGGCCAGTGAGACCTCGCAGCCCATCAGCAGGTAGTCGTTGAAGGCGTAGGCGGTGGCGGCGCGCAACGCCTGCGGATCCATGAGGACGCCGCGGGCCCGCACCGCGGCGAGCGCGCCGGCGTAGTCGCCACGGTGCAGCCGGCTGGCGCAGACGCGGTCGAGGGCGGCGGAGGCGACGACGGGCAGCCCGGCCGCGATCGCCTGGTCGGCGGCAAGACGGCCCGCTGTCGCCGACCCGGGATGGTCGTGGGGCAGGCACGTGGCGCTCGCTACGGCGACGGTCGCCGCGGCCGCCGACCCCGCCGGTGCCAGGCGCCGCGCCTCGGCGAGACGACGCTCGATGTCGGTCCGCTCGGGCGGGTCGGCCATGATCCCCGGGTGGAACGCCGCGTAGATCACGGACCAGCCGAGCGCGTCCGCGGCCGCACCCGGGTCGGCTGCCACCGTGGCGGCTTCGGCGGCCTCGTCGAGCAGCCGGAGCGCGTCGTCTCCCACCAGCCGGGCCGCCGCCGCGGCGGCGCCCTGGCGGAGCAGGTGTATCCGGTCGTAGGCGTCCGTGGCCGCGGTGGCCGCGAGGGTTTCGAAGCGGTGCTGCGCCTCCTCCAGGCGGCCGCGCCGCACGAGCTCCTCGGCGAAGCACTCGCCCAGTTCCCTGCCGTCGACCGGACGGGCGAGCGCCGCGCGCACCTCGACCGCGAGCAGGTCGAACCTGGCGCACCAGGTGTCGTCGTGCTCGGCGGATGCCAGTGACGTCAGCTCGGCGGCCGTCCACCGCGCGTGCCGCCGTTGCACCTCACCGGCGGCATCGGCCAGCAGTTCCGCGGCGAACTGGCGCACGACTTCCTGGAAGTGGTACGTCGTCGGGTTGCCGATCTCGACGTACAGCAGGTGCTGGTCGGCCAGCGTCGCGAGCACGTGCGCCGCGGCGGCGGCCGAGTGCTGCGGGCCGGCGACCGCGTGCGCGGCAGCGACCGTGAACGGCGCGGCGAAGACGCACAGGGCAGCGAACATCGCGCGGGCCTGGTCGTCGAGCAGGTCGACACTCCAGCCGATGGTGGCTCGCAGCGAACGCTGGCGGGCCCCGTCCGAGGAGCCCAGCAGCCGCAGCGGGTCTCCGAGCGCCGCCGCCAGACCGTCCAGGCCGAGCAGTGGGTACCGGGCTGCCGCCAGCTCGATCGCCAGGGCCATCCCCCCGAGCCGGTGGCACAGCTCGGCCACCCGGGGGTCGTCGGGCACGACGCCGCCCGCGGCCTCGGCGCGGCTGCGGAAGAGCCGGACCGCGTCGTCCGCCGACAGGCCGGGCAGCTCGTAGACCCACTCGTACGGTGCGCGGAGCGGCGCGCGACTGGTCGCGACGATGGTGAGCCGGGGGCAGCCGCCGACGAGCCGGGCCACGCTGGTCTCCAGCTCGGGCAGGAGATGCTCGCAGTTGTCGAGCACCAGGACGCCGTCGGCCCGGCTCAACGCCTCCGACAGCGTGTCGTCGAGGAACTGCCCGGGCTGCTCGGCCACCCCCACGGCCGTGGCGATGGCGGGCACCGCCGCCTGCGGGGTCGCCACCTGGCTCAGATCGACGAACCAGGCGCCGTCGGGACGATCCCGCGCGACCTGCCGCACCGTATGGGTCGTCAACCGGGTCTTGCCGACCCCGCCGGGCCCGGTGACCGTCACCAGACGGTGGTCCTTCAGGCGGACGTGCAGCGCGGCGGTCTCGCGGTCACGACCCACGAACGGGTCGGCCGGGCTGGGCCATGCGTGGCGACGCTTCGGGCGCAGCAGGTCGAGCTCATCAGCCCGCCGGGCCAGGCCGCGTCGATCAGACACCCCGAGCTTGCGGATGAGGGAGGAGACATGGGACTCGACGGTGCGCACCGACAACGTGAGCCGCTCAGCGATCTCGAGGTTCGTCAGGTGCCCGGCGACCAGGCCGAGGACGTCGCGTTCCCGGTCGGTCACCGCCGATCCCGGCGCCCTCGAGGTCGTCACCCGTCACAGTGTCGCGTGCCCGTCCGCCCTTGACCAGCACGGTGCCGCACCACCGGGACCGGATCCGTGGTGGCCACGGATGTGGTGGGGCGGTGCCCGGAACCACACTGACGTCACTGCAGCCCGGCGCTGCCGAACCAAGGAGGAGCGATGACGTTCGACGCGGTTGCGTACAAGGCGACGACGAGGCAGCAGTGGCAGGACGCCGCGGAAGCCTGGCATCGGTGGGGGCCGACCCTGGAGCAGTGGCTGGGCGCGGCGACGGTGGCGATGCTCGACGCTGCCGGTGTCGGGCGCGGGTCGCGGGTGCTGGATGTGGCGGGTGGTGCCGGTGGGCAGGCAATGGTCGCGGCGCGGCGGACCGGGCCGGAGGGCAGCGTGGTGGTCACCGACGTCTCACCGGCGATCCTGACGTACGCGCAGCGCACCGCCGACGAGAGCGGCCTGCGTCAGGTCTCTACCCACGAGGTCGACGGGGAGGAGATCGGCGGCCGGTGGTCCGGGGAGTTCGACGCGGCGATCTCGCGGTTGGGGGTCATCTACTTTCCTGACCGGGCGAAGGCACTGCGCGGTATCCGGTCCAGCCTGCGTGAGGGCGGCCGGTTCGCCGCCGTCGTCTATTCGACCGCCGAACGCAACGCGTTCTTCTCGGTGCCGGTCGCCTTGATCCGCAGCCGGGCCGGGCTTCCCGCGCCACTGCCCGGGCAGCCGGGCCCGTTCAGCCTGGCCGACCCGGCGTCGGCGCGGGATGCACTGCGCGACGCCGGGTTCCGGGACGTGCAGGTCGAGACGATGGACGCGCCGCTGTTACTGCCCTCCGCCGCCGACTGCCTGCGCTTCGAACGTGAGTCGTTCGGGGCCCTGCACCAGATGCTGTCGGGGGTCGAGGATGGCGAGCGCGAGCGGGTCTGGGCCGACATCGAGGCGGCGCTGCGGGAGTACGAGACCGAGGATGGGTTCGTCGGCCCCTGCGAGCTGCACGTCATCTCGGGGTCACGATGAACTCCTTCACCGTGGCCGCCGTCCAAGCCGCCTACGTGCTGCTCGACCGGGACGCGACCGTGACGCGCGTCGCCGAGCTGGTTGCCGAAGCCGCGGAGCTGGGCGCCGAGCTGGTGGTGCTTCCGGAGGCCTTCATCCCCGGAACTCCGCTGTGGATCGACAGCGGACCGATCTGGGACGGCGATGGCCCGTGGTACTCGAGACTCGTCGAGCAAGCCGTCATCGTGCCCGGCCCGGTGACCGCGACGCTCGGCACGATCGCGCGACGCCACCGGGTTCACCTGGTCGTCGGCGTACAGGAGCGCGAGCCGTACGGCGCCACCATCTACAACACCGTTCTCTACTTCGGCGCTGACGGCCGGCTGCTGCACAAGCACCGCAAGCTCATGCCCACCGGATCCGAACGCACCGTATGGGGCCAAGGGGACGGCTCGACGCTGGACGTCGTGCCGACGCCGCTCGGCCGCCTGGGCGGACTCATCTGCTGGGAGAACTACATGCCCCTGGCCCGGTTCCACCAGTACGCGCAGGGCGTGGACGTCTGGCTGGCCCCGACACTCGCCCGCGGCGACGGCTGGGTGGCGACCATGCGGCACATCGCCCGCGAGGGCCGGGTCTGGGTCGTGGGCGTGAACCCTTGTCTGCGAGTCGACCAGATCCCGCCCGGTCTGCCCGACCGGGAACGGATCGCACCCGCTCCCCAGCCCGGCGACGGCGACTGGATCGAGCCCGGCAACAGCGTGATCTGCGACCCCAACGGGCAGGTGGTCGCCGGGCCGCTACGGCACCGGGAGGGGATCCTCACCGCGACGATCGACCTGTCCCAGGTGACCGAGTCCCGCCGCCTCTTCGACCCGACCGGCCACTACCACCGACCCGACATCTTCAGTCTCATCGTCGACACCCGGCCGAAGCCGGCAGTCAGCACGGTCAGCTGAGCCCGATCGAGGTCTGGTGACACAGCCCCGGATCTCCGGCGGACAACCGGGGTTCCGCACGAAGCTCTCCGACCGCTACCCCGACGACGCCGCCCAGGCGATCGCGATCAGTTCGACATGGAAGCAGTGCAATTGACGTAAGCGCCGGACGATGTCGACTGCTTTACCACCGCACGTCACGGTGCCGCTGTCGCCCTTATTCTGGGCTGAGATGTAGAGAAAGTCCGAACCATCGCCGATCGAAAGACTCCAAGGCACACGCACACCACTCCTCTGCGAGGTGCCGCCGTCCGCATTCTGGTAGGTCACATCCACAATTGCGGCAGACCCCGAGACGACGTAGGTGAACGCGTCGGGCGGCGCCGGCGGTCCGGCTGACCCCTCCGGTCCGGCTTCTCCTCGCGGCCCGGGTGGCCCAACGTCTCCAACTGGACCTCTCGAGCCGACCGGCCCGGCACCTAGGGGCCCCGCTGGACCACTGGGGCCTTGAGCCCCGTCCACGCCTCGGGCACCCTGCCGGGCGAAGGCACTGCGCGGGATCCGGTCCAGCCTGCGTGACGGGGGCCGGTTCGCGGCCGTCGTCTACTCGACCGCCGAGCGGAACCGGTTCTTCTCGGTGCCGGCGGCGTTGATCCGTGCCCGGGCTGGGCTTGCCGCGCCGTTGCCTGGGCAGCCGGGGCCGTTCAGTCTGGCCGACCCAGCGTCGGCGCGGGATGCGTTGGTCGACGCCGGGTTCCGGGACGTGCAGGTCGAGACGATGGACGCGCCGCTGTTACTGCCCTCCGCCGCTGACTGTCTGCGTTTCGAACGCGAGTCGTTCGGGGCGCTGCATCAGATGCTGTCGGGGGTCGAGGAGGGCGAACGCGAGCGGGTCTGGGCCGACATCGAGGCGGTGCTGCGGGAGTACGAGACCGAGGACGGGTTCGTCGGCCCCTGCGAGCTGCATGTGATCTCGGGAGCGCGATAAACGTCAGCCGACTCCGACGCCGCCTTCCTTGTGCGTGGCCAGGGTCTTGCCGGTCGGGTCGAAGGCGGTCAGGTCGCGGACCTGGGCCTGCTGGTAGGGCGCGCCGGGGACCTCGGGGGCCCGGACCCACCAGACGTGGACCGTGGGGTTGCCGGCCCAGGCGGCGGTCTTCGCCTCGCGGGGTGTCCCGTCGACGGTGAGGGTGACCTTGGCGGCGTCGCCGACGACGTACCCGGTGAGGAACCGGTCCTGGCCGCTGCCGAACTCCCAACCGGCGTGGAAACCGGGGTCGCCCGGGACGGTGCCGGTGTCCGGGTCGTTGGTGACGCCGTACAGGCTGAGCTTCCCGTCCGGCGTGCGCCGCCCGACCGCCTGGAGGAACTGGTTCTGGCGCACCGCGAACCAGAACGTCAGCGTGCCGCCGTCGAAGGACTCGCCGGTGTCGATCGTCGCCGTCGGCTGGATCGCCGGGTCGCCTGCCTCGTCGCCCTGGACCGGCTCGGGGGACGGGGAAGCCGTCGGCGGGGCGCCGACCGTGGTCAGGCCGTCGTCGCCGGCGCTGCCTGTACCGACGCCGGAAACTCCGACAAGGGCGCCGGCGGTGACGACGAGGACGGCCGCCGCCGTGACCGCGATCCGGGTCCGCTGCCGCCGCGTGCCCCGGCGGCGCAGCTCCTCGACGCTGACCCCCAGCTGGTCCGGTGCGGCCGCGGCGGCGTCGGTGAGCCGCTCGCCGAGCTCCAACTCTGTGTTCATGCGTGCTCTCCCTGAGCCGTTCGGACGAAGGGGCGTTCCCCGCGCAGCGCCGGGCTGGTGCGCAGCTTGGCGAGGGCGCGCGAGCAGACCGACTTGACCGTGCCGACGCTGACGCCGAGGGTCTGCGCCGTCTGCTGCTCCGACAGGTCGACGTAGTAGCGGAGCACGATCGCGGCCCGCTCCCGCCGGGTCAGCGACTGCAGCGCCGCGACGAGCGCGGCCCGGTCCTCGACGGCGCCGTGCCCGCCGTCGTGCGCGCCGGTGTCGGGCACCTCGGCGCGCGCCTGCTCCCGCCACGGCCGCCGGCGCAGCCAGTCCGTGTGCAGGTTGACCATGACCCGCCGCGCGTAGCTGAGCGCGTCGTCGTGCCTGACCCGGTGCCAGGCGCCGTACGTGCGGATCAGCGTCTGCTGGGCGAGGTCCTGCGCCTGTTCGGCGTCGCCGGTCAGCAGCCAGCCGAGCCGGAGCAGCGGCTGGGTCGCCGCCGTGGCGAAGTCGTCGAAGTCGCGCATACCCCTTAGTACGAGCCCTGGACGTCGAAGGTTGAGAGCTTCGCGGGATTGGCGACCCGGAACAGGTCGTGGATCTTGCCGTCGACGACGCAGAGGCACATGGTGTACCGGTAGTTGGCCTCGACCAGCAGCGCCGCGCCGCCGTTGACCCCCGTCCTCGTGGTGCTCGGGTCGTGCCTGCGCATCACGGCGGTGAAGAAGCGCACCACCTTGGCCCGGCCGCGGATCGGGTTGGGTCCGGTGCGGACCTTGCCGCCGCCGTCGTTCCACGCCACGACGTCCTCGTGGAGGAGCGCTTCGAGGCGTTCGACGTCGCCGGTACGGGCGGCGGCCACGAACCCTTCGAGGAGCCTGGCGTGCTCGGCCGGGTCGGTGCTGAACCTGGCCCGCCCGGCGAGCGCGGCGGCGGCCCGGTGGTGCAGCTGGCGGCAGTCGTCCTCGGTGCGGTCGAGGATGCCGGCGATCTCGGCGTACGGCAGCTCGAACGCGTTGCGCAGCACGTAGACGGCCCGCTGCGGCGGGGTCAGGCGCTCCATCAGGTGCAGCATCGCCATCGACAGGTCCTCGGTGTCGATCAGGCTCTGCTGGTGGTCCCCGGTCCTGAGCGGCTCCGGCAGCCACGTGCCGACGTAGTCCTCCCGGCGCGCCTGCCGGGCCCGGAGCGCGTCGACGGCGAGCCGCGCCACCACCCTGGTCAGGTAGCGGCGCGGCTCGGCGACCTCGGACCTGTCCGCGCGTGTCCAGCGCAGGTACGCCTCCTGGAGGACGTCCTCGGCGTCGTACAGCGTCCCGAGCAGCCGGTAGGCCATCCCGAGCAGCATCCGCCGGTGCGCGAGGAACTCCTCGCTCACGTCGTCGGCGGCTGGGTCCTGGTCGACACGGCGAGTCGGTTCCACACGTTGATCGTCGCAATGACCATGAGGAGGTCGGCAACCCCCTGGGTGCCGTAGTGCTCCACGGCCGTGTCCCACACCTCGTCCGGGACGCCGTGCTCACCCAGCCGGGTGACGTGGTCGGTGAGGTCGAGCGCGGCCCGCTCCTTCTCGTCGAAGAACGGGCCCTCCCGCCACGCCGAGACGGCGAACAGCTTCCGGCTGTCCTCGCCCTCGGCGAGCGCCTCCGTGGTGTGCATGTCCACGCAGAAGGAGCAGCCGTTCAGGATCGACGCGCGGAGCTTGAGCAGGTGGAGCAGTGCCGGGTCGACGTGTGCCCTGATGTACTTCTCGAGTCCGAGGACGGCCTGGTACGCGTCGGGGTTGATCTCGCTGAGCGACATTCGTTGCTTCATGGTGAGATGACGGCTCCGCCCGGCGGTTCGTGACAGTTGCGGCTGTGTCCTGTTTCACTGCCGGCTCCGCACCCGGGCGGCGTCCGCCGGCTGGCGGCCTTCACGGGCGGCGGCGTCTACGGCGGGGGCCTGTTGGGCAGGGACTAGGGTCGGACGGTGTGGACACCACCCGCACCCCGTCGGGCTGGCGGCACCTGCCGCCACCGGCCCGGGCCATCGCGACCGCCGCCACCGCCGCCGTCGAGGCCGCCCAGGCGCGTGACAAGGAGGCGTTCGACGCGGCGGTCGAGCAGCTCGCCGGCCTCGATCCGGAGCAGTCCGGGCTCGTCCTCGGCGTCGTCGTCCGGGCGCTGCTGGAGGACCTGCACCCCGACGGGCTCGACGGCGACGACGTGCGCGCCGCGCTGGAGCAGGCGGTGCGGTCCGCGGCCGAGTGGCAGGAGGTCGATCCGCAGGTGATGGTGGTGCTGCTCGTCGGCGCGCTCGGCGTCCAGGACGACAACGACGGCGAGGGCCGCCCGTCACCGCAGGCCCTGGCGCGGCACGCCCCGCTGCTGCTCGCCGACCTGCTCCAGCGGCGGTCGTTTCCGCGGTACCTGCAGGCCGCGTTCACCGAGATCGAGCGGTCCCAGACCCACGATCTGTAGCCCTGCGGCCTGCTCTACGGCTTTGCCGCTTTACGGCCTTGTCGCTGTACGGCCTTGTCGCTCCACGGCTTTGTCGCTCCACGGCTTTGTCGCTCCACGGCTTTGTCGCTCCACAGCGCTGGAGCCGGCGGTCGCCGGCTCCAGTCGCGGGGCTTGCCTACTTCGAGGGTTCGGGCAGGTCGCAGTTGATCTTGGGGTTGACGCCGATGTAGTTGAGCGGGCCGGCGACGATCGTCACGAGGATCGTGCCGGTCTTCGCGCAGTTCGTGTCCTCGCTGTCGAAGTAGCCGCGCTGACCGGCCGCGATGACACCGATGATCAGCCAGATGACGAGGATGACCCCGCCGATTCCGGATCCTCTGCCCACGGGAGTGCCTCCATCTATCCGACGTACTCGTCTACTTCGAATCGACGGTTGGATACCCCGTGCCCCCTGTGACGCAAACCCGTCTCAGGTGATCTTCACTGCTGTCCGGTTGGCAGCAATAGGGGAGTCAAGGTCCCCGGCCTGCTCGTACGGTTCCTCTCGTTGCACTGATCGTTTGAACAGCAATTGAAGGAGCCACCAGATATGAGCGACGACTACACCCCGTTCAGCGCCGACCTCGACGGCGACGGCGTCGAGGACCAGGCGGTCATCTACACGACCGAGGACGGCGCCAACGTCATCGTCGGCGACATCGACGGCGACGGGCAGGCCGACTTCGCCGCCCTCGACGAGGACGGCAACGGCGTCTACGAGAAGTCCTACAACGCCCTGACCGACGAGTACACCGACCTGACCGCCGGCGACGCGGCCGACACCGCCGACTACGACGGCTCGGGCGGCAACCTGGACGGCGACATCGCCCAGTACGACAACGCCGACTACGACGGCTCGGGCGGCAACCTCGACGGCGACGTCAGCGGCGGCATGACCACCGCCGAGGGCACCGTCTCCGGCAGCGCGGACGACACCGACGACACCGCCGCCGACACCGGTTCGAGCACCGGCGGCTACTACGACGCCGCGGCCGTCTCCGACATGATGGCCATGCAGCACGAGACCAGCATGGCGATCATCAACAACATCTGAACCCGCTGTGCCGTATACAGGACGGGCGCGGTGCCGACCGGCATCCGCGCCCGTTCTTGTTTGCCTGTACCGCTGGAGCACAACCGTGTCGGAGCTCAGTCCGCTGCTCGTCGTCGACCTCGCCGGCATCGCCGTGTTCGCCGCCTCGGGCGCGACCGCCGGCGTCGCGAAACGGCTGGACCTGTTCGGCGTCGTGTTCGTCGGCTTCGTGGCGGCCCTCGGCGGTGGCATCATGCGCGACGTCTTCGTCAACGTGCAGCCGTTCGCCTTCGTCGACTGGCGCTACGCGGCCGTCGCCGCCGTCACCTCCGCGGCCACGTTCTGGCTGCACCCGGCCGTCAGCCGCCTGCACTGGACCGTCCTCGTCCTCGACGCCGCCGGCCTGGGCCTCTTCACCGTCACCGGCACCCTCAAGGCCCTCGACGCCGGCATCCCACCCCTCGGCGCCTGCATCATCGGCATGATCACCGGCATCGGCGGCGGCCTCATCCGCGACCTGCTCACCGGCGAGATCCCCACCGTCCTGCGCCGCGAGATCTACGCCGTCGCCGGCCTGCTCGGCTGCGTCTCGGTCGCCGCCCTGGACGCCCTGCACGCGCAGCGCCCGGCGAGCATCGCCCTCGCCGCGGTCCTCGTCTTCGTCCTGCGCATGGTCGCCCTCCGCCGCAACTGGTCCGCCCCGACCGCCTCCTGACGCGGCCTGGCGATTAGATTGCCGGCCATGAACGCATCGGCGAAGCCTGTGTACATGCTGGACTTCATGCCCGACGACTGGCGCGAGGCGGTCACGCCGTACGTCGACCCCACCACCGTCGCGGCGCTGTCGTCGTTCGTCGTCGAGGAGTACAAGGCAGGCCCGGTGTACCCCCGCAAGCAGGACATCTACGCCGCGTACCGGCTGAGCCCGCTCGCGTCGACCCGGGTGCTCATCCTCGGCCAGGACCCGTACATCAAGCCGGGCCAGGCGCACGGCCTGAGCTTCAGCGTGCCGCAGGGCGTCCGGGTCCCGCCGTCGCTGGAGAACGTGTACCGCGAGATGCGCGACGACCTGGGCGTCACCCCACCCCCTTCCGGCGACCTCACCCCCTGGTGCCGCCAGGGCGTCATGCTCCTCAACGCCGTCCTGACCGTCCGCGCCGGCACCTCCAACTCCCACAAGGGCCGCGGCTGGGAGAACGTCACCGACGCCACGATCCAGGCCCTGAACGCCAAGACCGACCGCGTCGTCTTCGTCCTCTGGGGCGCGGCGGCCAAGGCCAAGGCCCACCTGGTGACGAACGACCGCCACGTCGTCCTCCGGGCAGGCCACCCCAGCCCGATGAACCCGACCGGCTTCCTGGGCAGCCGCCCGTTCAGCCGGATCAACGCCGCCCTCACCGCAACCGGCACCCAACCCATCCGCTGGTCCCCGTCAATGCCCCGCCCTTCATGACCTAGGTCCTCAGGTCCATACGCAGCGTGATCAGGAGATTAGCGGAACGTAAGATTCTTCGATAGAGTCCCGCGTCATGCCGACACATCTTCACGAGACCCTCATCGAGATGTTCCGGGTCAGACCCGTGCTGGCCGCCGAAATTCTCGACGGCCAGCTGCACGTCCCGGTGCCCGAATTCACCGAGGCACGACTGTCCCCGAGTGATCTCACCGACGTGATCCCGACCGAATACCGGCCGGACGCGGTGGTGACCCTCAACAACGAGCGCAAGACGGTTCTCGCCGTCGTGATCGAGGTCCAGCTCCGTAAGGACGACCGAAAACTGCACAGTTGGCCGGCGTATGTCGCGACGCTGTATGCGCGGCTGCATTGTCCGGTCGCATTGCTGGTGCTGTGTCCCGTTCAATCTGTCGCCGATTGGTCCGCGGCGCCGATCGCGATGGGACCACCGGGCTCCGTGGTGACACCGGTTTCACTCGGCCCCGCCCAGGTGCCCGTCGTCACCGACGCCGATTCCGCCCGGCGCCACCCCGAGCTGACGATCCTGTCGGCTCTCGCGCACGGCACCCGGCCAGACCCGCAACCCATCTTCGGCGCCATGCTGCACGCCTTCGACACAATCGATCTTGACCACGCCAGGCTGTACTATGAACTCGTACTTTCAGGGCTGCCGGCGGCGGCCCGGCGCCTCTTGGAGGATTTCATGACCACCACGGGCCATCAGTACAGAAGTGACTTTGCCAAAGGTTTCTACAACTCGGGCAGAGTGGAAGGAGTGGCCGCAGGAAAGGCTGCAGGAAAGGCCGAGGCTCTGCTGACGGTGCTGTACACCCGAGGCCTGGTGGTCAGTGACGAGCACCGTGCGCTCATCGCCGGCTGTACTGAGGACGCGCAACTGGACACATGGCTCCGGCGCGCCGTCGGTGCCGAAAAGATCCACGAGCTGGGCGACGAGTTCGCCGGCTGAGTTCGTCATAGTGGCGCCGGCACCTCCCTGCCGGCGGCGGCTCGCAGCCAAAGTTGATGGATTCGTTGTCGCCCGCCGTCGGCGTTTGACGGAATGTACAGGAGTGCGACCTCACGGTGATGGTGGCGGACGGGGTCGGGATGCGCCACTAAGCTGGTGGGCATGCGGATCCTGATCGTCGGGGGCACCAGGTTCGTGGGGCGGCACATCACCGAGGCCGCGCTCGCGGCGGGTCATGACGTCACGCTCCTGCACCGGGGGCAGACCGGCGCCGACCTGTTCCCGGCGGCCACCCATCTGCACGCCGACCGCAACGCGCTGCCCGACGGGCTCTTCGCGGGGCACGAGGACTGGGACGCGACGATCGACGTCAGTGCGTACCTGCCGCGGCAGGTGCACGGGCTCGCCGACGCGATCGGGGAGCGCGGCGGGCGCTACGTGTACATCTCCAGCGTGTCGGTCTACGACGTGCCCGCGGGGCCCGGGTTCGCCGAGGACTCGCCGCTGCTCAAGCTCGACGACCCGACCGTCGAGGAGATCACCAACGAGACCTACGGGCCGCTGAAGGCCGCGTGCGAGCGCGTCGCCGAGGAGCGGTTCGGCACCTCGACGGTGATCATCCGGCCGACGTACGTGGTGGGCCCGCACGACCACCTGTCGCGGTTCACGTGGTGGGTCGAGCGGGTCGCCCGCGGCGGCGAGGTCCTCGCGCCCGGCCCGCGGGACGCGGCGATCCAGGTCATCGACGCCCGCGACATGGCCGACTGGACGATCCGCCTGCTGGACCGCCCCGGCGGCGGCGTGTTCCACGCGGTGAGCCCCGCCCCGCCGTTCTCGTTCGAGCAGCTGCTGGAGGCGATGCTCGCCGAGGTCGGGCCGCCCGGGACGACGCTGACCTGGGTCGACGCCGACTTCCTCCGTACGCGCGGCATCGACGAGGAGCGACTGCCGCTGTGGCACCCGTTCGACGCCGAGGCGGCCCTGGACGCCGCGGACCCGTCGGCGGCGTTCGCGGCGGGCCTGTCCCCCCGCCCGCTGCGCCAGACGATCCGCGAGACCTACGAGTCGGCCCTGCTCGACCCGCTCCCACCCCCGTCCGAGCGCCTCACCGCCGACCAGGAGACCACGCTCCTGACCGAATGGCGCTTACACACGTCCTGACCGGCCCTCGGTCTGGCGTTGGCGGCGGCGGTACGAGCTGCCGCGGGCGTGAGCGGCGTTCGCCGTGTCGGTGGAGGCGCCTGTCAGACGGTGGCAGCGTGGGCGGCGCACGCGTCGGGTGCGGCGGTGGCTGTCTGCGCCCGTGCTGGTGAGGCTGACGGGGCGAGGGTGGCGGGGCGAGGGTGCGGGGCGAGGGTGCGGGGCGAGGGTGGCGGGCGCCTGCGCCGGTGCTGATGAGGCTGCCGGGCCGAGGGTGGCGGGCGCCTGCGCCGGTGCTGATGAGGCTGCCGGGCCAGGGGTGGCGGGTGCCTACGCCAGTGCTGGTGAGGCTGCCGGGCCAGGAGCGTCAGCGGGTGGTGCCGCGGATGGCCAGGGCGCGGGCCAGGAGGGGGATCGAACCGTCGGCGGTGTGTGGGAGGCGGGTGCGGAGCAGGTCGCGCAGGGCGTCGCGGTGGTCGGTGGGGAGGGAGGCGACGTAGCTGGGTGCTGGGCCGGTGCCGCCGAGGAACGGGGTCCAGTAGTCGTCGAAGTCGGCGAAGACCGCGGTGGTGTCGATCGGGCGGGTCGTGACGGCGGTCAGACCGGCGGCGGACCACAGGGCGCTGAGGGCGGCTGGGGAGCAGATGGACATGCGGCGGCCCTCGTCGAGCTCGGCGGCGGCCGGGTCGAGGGTCGCGGCGGCTTCCCAGAAGTAGCGCATCATGGCCATGCCGTCGGCGTAGTCCCAGACGTACGCCGCGACGGTCCCGCCAGGCGCCGTTACCCTGGCGAACTCGGCGACGGCCGCCGCGGGTGACGGCACGAAGTTGAGGGCGAGGCCGCTGACGACGACGTCGACGGCCGCGTCCGCCAGCGGCAGCGCCTGAGCGTCCCCCGCGACGAACCGCGCACCTGAGGCGACCCCCGCGCCGGCGACCCAGGCAGCCCCCGCGCCGGCAGGGCCCCGGGCAGCGTCCGAACCTGCGCCGGCACCCGAACCTGCCTCTGAGCCGGCGGAGTTCAAGGCAGCGCCCGAACCGGCACGGCCCAAGGCAGCGCCCGGAACCGTGCCCGTGTCCAAACCGACGCCCGGACTCGCCCCCGAGGCGGCGCTCGAACCCGCACCCGAAACTGCCGCCGGGCCGCCACGGCCCAGGGCAGCGCCCGAAACTGCATCCGCGCCCAAACCGGCGCCCGGACCCGCCCCCGAGGCGGCGTTCGAACCCGCGCCCGGAACCGCCTCCGAGCTGCCACGGTCCAGGGGCGCGCTTGTCGGCGAGGTGACGGGAGGGGGTGTGAGGCGGGACGAGGCTGTTGTGAGGAAGGCGGTCGACGGGTCGAGGCCGGTGAGCTGGGCGGGGGTGGCGGTGGTGAGGATGGTGCCGGTGAGGGCGCCGGTGCCGCAGCCGGCGTCGAGCCAGCGGCGGCCGGGTGGGACGGCCAGCCAGGTCAGGAAGTGAGCGGCGACGGGGCGGCTCCAGCGGCCCACGTACGCCTCGTAGGCGTCGCCCTTCGCCCACAGTTCGTGCGCCATGAGCGTCACGGTAGGCGGCGGCGGCAACAGTGTGCGAGTCGGCGGCGGAAGGCTGCCATAATCCAGCGATGAGTAGCCGGCCGAGCCTCGCACAGGTGGCGGCGTTGTCGGGTGTATCGGTCAAGACGGCGTCGCGGGCGTTGAGCGGCGAGGGGTATGTCGCGGTCGAGACCAAGGCGCGGGTGCAGAACGCGGCGGACGAGCTGGGGTACCGGCTGAATCGCACGGCCCGGGAGCTGCGGCGCGGCGGGAACACCTCGACGCTGGTGGGGCTGCTGAGCGGGGACCTGGCGAACCCGTTCTACTCGCGGCTCGCCAGCGGGCTGGAGCGGGAGCTGCGCATGCACGGGCTGCAGCTGATCACCGCCAGCACCGACGAGAACCCGGAGTGGGAGCGGCGGCTGACGGACTCGCTGCTGGAGCGCAGGGTCAGGGGGCTCGTCGTCGTCTCGACGATGGCGGAGCACGGGCATCTGGCGGCTGAGCGGCGGCACGGGAGCCCGTTCGTGTTCGTGGACCGGCCGCCGGTGGACCTGACCGCGGACGCGGTGCTGCTCGACAACCGGGGCGGGGCGAAGAGCGCCGCCGAGCACCTCCTGGAGCGCGGGCACCGGCGGATCGGCATCGTCGGGGACCTGTCGCGGCTCACCACGCACCAGGACCGGGTCGAGGGGTTCGCGGAGGCGATGGAGGCCGCCGGGATCACCGGCTGGCGCGACTACCTCTTGGAGGACGCGCACGACGTCGACAAGGCCGAGCGCGCCGTGCACGCGCTGCTCGCCCGCGACCCGGCGCCGACGGCCGTGTTCACCACCAACAACCGGATCACGACGGGTGCGCTGCGGGCGTTGCGGGCGAGCGGCAACCGGGACAAGGCGCTGATCGGGTTCGACGAGCTGGACCTCGGTGACGTGCTCGGGGTGACGGTGGTCGCGCACGACCCGGAGGAGATGGGCCGGCACGCGGCGCGCCTGCTGCTCGCCCGCCTGGAGGGCGACGACGGCCCCGCCCGGCGCGTGATCCTCCCGACCCGCCTGATCGAACGGTCCACGACGGCCGTCCACTGAGCGGCGGCTATGAAGCTGAGAAGCTGAACGGTGGCTACAAAGCCGCCTGATAGCGGGCGGCGAGGTCGCGCAGCAGGTCGCGCAGCTCCGGCGGGTCCAGCACGGTGAAAGGGAAGCCGATCGTGCCCAGGAACCCCGCCAGGTCCATGAGCTTGTCGGCGCCCGTCTCCAGCTCACACGTGGCGTCGCCGGTCGGGGTCAGCACCCCGGCCGGCGACGCCAGGCGCGCCGTCACCGCCGCGATCGGCGCGTGCACCCGCACCCGGGCCGGCACCCGCCACGCCGCCGACGACACCCCTCGCATCACGTGGGCGACGGCGTCGCCGCCGGGCGGGTCGCGGGGCTCGAACCGGACGCCCGTCGGCGGGTGCAGCACCACGAGGTCGGTCCGGAACGTGCGCCAGTCCGCCCGGTCGAGGTCCCACGCGAGCAGGTACCAGCGCCGGCCGGTGTAGACGAGCCGGTGCGGCTCCGCGCGGCGGCGCCGGTCCTTGTAGTCGAAGCTGATCCGCTCGTGGTCCCGGGTCGCCGCGGCGAGCGCGGTGAGCAGCGACGCGTCGACCGTCGGCCCGCCGCCGGCCGCGGAGACCGTCGCGGACCGCAGCGCGTCGACCCGGCGGCGCAGCCGCGGCGGCAGCGTCTGCTCGAGCTTGATCAGCGCCCGCAGCGCCGGGTCCTCCAGCCCGGTGACGGACCCGGCGGCCGCCGCGCGCAGCCCCACGGCGACCGCGACGGCCTCCTCGTCGTCGAGCAGCAGCGGCGGCGTCGCGGCGCCGGCCCCGAGCCGGTAGCCGCCGGTGATCCCGGTGCTGGAGTCGATGTGGTACCCGAGGCTGCGCAGCCGCTCGATGTCGTTGCGCACGGTGCGGGTGGTGACGGCGAGCCGCTCGGCGAGGGCCGCGCCCGACCAGTCCCGCCGGCTCTGCAGCAGCGACAGCAGCCGCAGCAGCCGCGCCGAGGTCTCCAGCATCGGCCAAGTCTGTCAGACATTGCGGAACGTACCTTTCCGCAATGCCCGATAGCGTGGTCCGCATGACGACATTCCGGGGTTTCGCGACGCTGAACGTGTTCGCCGAGGACCATGACGCCGCCAAGCGCTGGTACGCGGAGCTGTTCGGCGTCGAGCCGTACTTCGAGCGGCCCGGCTACGCCGAGTTCCGCATCGGCGACCGGCAGGCCGAGTTCGGCATCGTCGACAGCCGGTACGCGCCGCACGACACCGGCACGCCCGCGGGCGCGTTCATGTACTGGCACGTCGACGACCTCGACGGAACCCTGCAACGGCTGCTCGCGCTGGGGGCGGCGCCGCTGCAGCCGGTCACCGAGCGCGGGCCGGGCTTCGTCACCGCCGCGGTCACCGACCCGTTCGGCAACATCGTCGCGATCATGCACAACCGGCACTACCTGGAGATGGCCTGATGGAACCGGTCCTGTTCGCCGGCACGGCGGCGTTCGAGCGGTGGCTCGAGTCGCACCACGGCCAGGAGGGCGAGATCTGGATCCTCGTCGGCAAGAAGGGCAGCGGGGTCACCAGCATCTCCGTGCAGGAGGCCCTGGACGTCGCGCTGTGCTTCGGGTGGATCGACGGGCAGCGCAAGAGCTTCGACGATCGGCATTTCCTGCAGCGGTACGTGCCGCGTCGCCCCCGCAGCACCTGGTCGCAGGTCAACGTGGCGAAGGTCGAGGCGTTGACGGCGGCCGGCAGGATGCGGCCCGCCGGGCTGGCCGAGGTCGAGAGGGCGCGGGCCGACGGGCGGTGGGCCGCGGCGTACCCGTCGCAGCGCAACGCCACCGTGCCGCCCGACCTCGCCGAGGCGCTGGGTGGCGACGAACGGGCGAAGGCGCGGTTCGACGCGTTGCCGGCGACCGAGCGGTACGGGCTGATCCTCAACCTGGTGAAGCTGCGCACCGCCGCCGGTCGGGCCGCCAGGGTGCGGGCGATCCTGGCAGCATTGTCCGCATGACGACGCTGGGTGCCGTGTTCGTGCCGCAGCTTCCGCCGGAGCGGCTGCGGTCCGTGGTCCGTGCCGCCGACGAGAGCGGCCTGGAAGAGCTGTGGTTGTGGGAGGACTGTTTCCTGGAGAGCGGGGTCGCGACCGCCGCGGCGGCGCTCGCCTGGTCGGAGCGGGTGCGGGTCGCGGTGGGGCTGCTGCCCGTGCCGTTCCGCAACGTGGCGGTGACCGCGATGGAGCTGGCGACGCTGTACCGGCTGTTCCCGGGCCGGGCCATCATCGGCGTCGGGCACGGCGTGCAGGACTGGATGGCGCAGGTCGGCGCGCGGGCCGAGTCGCCGATCACGCTGCTGCGCGAGTACGTGACGGCACTGCGCGCCCTGCTCGCCGGTGAGCGGATCACCGTCGACGGCCGGTACGTCCACCTCGACGGCGTCGCGCTCGACTGGCCGCCGTCCGTCGCGCCCGTCTTCGTGGGTGCCACCGGGCAGCGCACGCTGCGGCTCGCCGGGGAGGTCGCCGACGGCACGATCCTCACCGGCGGCACCGGCGTCGAAGCGGTCCGGGCGGCGCGGCAGCGCATCGACGAGGGGCGGCAGGCGGCGGGCCGCACGGATCCGCACCCCGTCGTCGTCTACCTGCACGCCGCGACCGGCGACGACGCCGAGGCGCGGATGGCGGCGGAGCGGGTGCGCTGGGGCTACCACGACGGGCAGGACGTGACCGTCGCCGGGGACGCGCACGCCGTCGCCGACGCCGTCGCGCGGTGGGCGGACGCCGGCGCCGACACCGTGGTCCTCCAGCCGACGCCCGACGACCCCGATCCGGAGGGGTTCATGCGGTTCGTGGCGGAGCGGGTGCGGCCGCTGGTGGCGTAGCTCCGGCGGTACCGTGGCGACCATGGCAGAGAGTCCAGCCGTCGCGGCGGCAGAGGCGAGCGGGATCGCGTTCCGGATCGTCGAGCACGGTCCGGTGCGCAGCCTCGCCGAGGCCGCCGCGGCGCGCGGGGTCGAGGTGCCGGACGTCGTCAAGACGATCGTGGTGCGGGTCGGCGACGGGGACTACCGGTTCGTGCTGGTGCCCGGCGACCGGGTCATCTCGTGGCCGAAGCTGCGCGCCCTCCTCGGCGTCAACCGGCTGTCGATGCCGGACGCCGCGACCGCCCGCGACGCGACCGGTTACGAGCGCGGGACGATCACACCGTTCGGCTCGTCGACGGCCTGGCCGGTGGTCGCCGACGAGCGGATCCTCGGGCGGGAGATCACGCTCGGCGCCGGCCGGCACGGCGTCGCGCTCGCCGTCGACGCCGATGCCGCGATCGAGGCGTTGGGCGCGGCGGTCGCCGACGTCTCCGAGCCGGAAGCCTGATCGATTCGCGCTATTCCCCGTCGGTACGAGCGGAAAAGCGCGCGCCAATGGCAATTTGCGCAAAATGCCAGACTTCTTCGTGATCTGTGGGAATGTGGCACAGGCAACCATCATTGCCCGGGTTTCCGGCACACGCGTCCCAGTGGTTCCGACCGCGGGGAGGCACCGCCCGGCCGTGACGAGTCCGTGACGGCTGGGCAGCCGGAGAGCGCAGGAGAGCCCCGGGCCGAGCGGGGAGTCGCACTGTCCACACATCCGTTACGCCGTCCCCGCAGGACGGCACGCACGTTGCGCATCAACCTCGGCACCGCACTCTGCATGGTGCTGTGCGGGGTGGCCGGGAGCGCGCCGGCCCACGGCGCCCCAGCCGACACGTCGCCGGCCACACTGATCAGCACGACGATGCCACCGGTCGGCGTCAGGTCCATCTGGTACTACGAGGGCGGCACGACCGACGCCCGCGCCGAGCTCCGCGAGGTGCGCGCCGCGAGCCGGGACGCCCAGCGGGCGCGGCTCGCCCAGCAGGCCGCCGCTGACGCCGCCGCGGGGGCCGAGGCGACGGCGCGGGCCGAGGCGGTGACCGTCGCGGGGGCGGTCACCCGGCAGCGGCCGGCCAGCCGGAGCCGGCCGGCGCCGCGGACCCGGGCTTCGGCCGTGCCGCGCACCGGACCGGGCCGGCAGCGCCCGCCGGTGACCCGCGCCCCGAGGGCCGCTGCCGCCTCCACATGGGCGCCCCCGGCCCCCACCTGGGTGCCGGGGGCCGGCGGCGGGGTGGTCGGGTTCGCGCTCGCCCAGGTCGGCAAGGGCTACGGGTTCGGGTCGGCCGGCCCCGACCGGTTCGACTGCTCGGGCCTCGTCGCCGCCGCGTTCCAGCGGATCGGCATCTCGCTGCCGCACCAGACCGGGGGGCTGGCCAGGGTCGGCCGGCCGGTCGGGCGCGGCGAGCTGCGCCCCGGCGACCTGGTGTTCCCGGCCTCCGGGCACGTCGGCATCTACGTCGGCGGCGGCCGGATGGTGCACGCCTCCACCGAACGCGGCGGCGTGAAGCTCTCGCCGATCTACGCGTTCAGCTTCGCCCGCCGGGTCGCCTGACGCCCAGACGGTCCACATCGGACACCATCACAGTCCGATGTGGACCGTCAGGCCTTGTCGTGCAGGCGGAAGTCGGCGAAGTCGAAGCCCGGGGCGACGACGCAGCTGACCAGGACCGGCTCGGTGCCGGTCGGGGCGGCGGCCTGCCAGACGCCGGCGGGGATCAGCACCTGCGGGCGCTGCCCCGCCGCGACGTCCCCGCCCAGGAGCGTGGTCGGGCCCTCGCCGGGCGCTTCGCCGGAGCCGCCGAGGCGCAGCGCGAGGGGGCCGCCCGAGTGCCAGAACCACAGCTCGTCGGAGCGGACCACGTGCCACGCCGACTCCTCGCCCGGGTGCAGCAGGAAGTAGATCGCGGTCGCCGCGTTGCGCGGCCCGTCGTACCCCTCCGGCGAGAACGCCACCGGCGAGCGCCAGGTCTCCCGGAACCAGCCGCCCTCCGGGTGCGGCGCCATGTCCAGCAGCTCCGCCAGTCGTGGTCGCGTCGTCATTTCGCCACCGTAGCGGGCCTGCGGTCCGCCCGAACGTCCGGTGCGCCGGCGCGCCCCGCTTTGCGATGCTGATCGCATGCTGCTGGAAGGACCCGGCGGTGTCGCCGTCGCGCTCAGCGTGACGGACCGCACCGGCGAGCTGCTCATCGTCGAGGGGGTCGTCGACGCCGGCGACGGGCGGGCGTGGACCTTCCGCGACGCCTGCCTGACCGAGGCGGAGGCGGCGGCGCTCGGGCAGTGGCTCCTGCGGGCCGCGAAGGGGCGGCTGGAGCTGCCGGACCGGCTGGCGTTCGCGGCGCCGGGCCTGACCTTCACGCTCGAGGAGCACGACCACCTCCAGCCGCGGGTCACGGTCGGGTTCTCCCTGGCCGCGGCGCCGCCCTGGCTCGGCGAGGAGCGGATGCGCACGTACGACTACCCGATCACGCTCGACCTCGACCCGCAGGCCCTGGAGGCCGCCGCCGTGGACTGGGAGCGGGGGCTCGGCTGAGTAGGATCGCCGGATGCGACGACGCGCCCTGGCAGCGGCACTGACGACGGTCGTTCTCGCGCTCGCCGGGTGCGGCGGGTCGCCCCGCGGGGTCGCCGCTCCCGCATCGCCCGCGCCTTCCTCCCCGGTCGCGGCGGCGTCGTCGGTACCGGCGACGTCAAGCGCACCCAGCAGCACCTCCGCCGCGCCGCCGCCCCCGCAGGCGAACGGCAACCCGAGCGGCCGGGCCACGGTCCCGGCCGAGGCCCGCGCCGCCGACACGTCGAAACCCACCCGCGTCATCGGCAACGGCACCGCCGCGAGCTGCACGTCCGAGGCGGTCGTGTCGGCGGTCGGCGCCGGCGGGGTCATCACGTTCAACTGCGGCCCGCAGCCCGTCACGATCACGATGAAGGCCACCGCGAAGATCAAGAACGTGCAGGGCGCGAAGATCGTGCTCGACGGCGGCGGCAAGGTCACCCTCAGCGGCGAGGGCAAGCGGCGCATCCTCTACATGAACACGTGCGACAAGGCCCAGGGCTGGACCACCTCGCACTGCCAGGACCAGGACCACCCGTCGCTGACCGTGCAGAACCTGACCTTCGCCGACGGCAACTCCACCGGCGACACCACGGAGGGCGGCGGAGGCGGCGCGATCTTCGTCCGCGGCGGCCGGTTCAAGGTCGTCAACGCCCGCTTCGTCCGCAACCGCTGCGACCAGACCGGCCCGGACCTCGGCGGCGCCGCGATCCGGGTGCTCAGCCAGTACCACAACCAGCCCGTCTACATCGTGAGCAGCACCTTCGGCGGCGCCGCCGGCCAGGGCGGCGTCTGCGCGAACGGCGGCGCCCTGAGCAGCATCGGCGTGTCCTGGGTCGTCCTCAACAGCGTCCTGTCCTACAACTCCGCCGTCGGCAAGGGCGCCAACCCCTCCCGCCCCGGCACCCCCGGCGGCGGCAGCGGCGGCGCCATCTACTGCGACGGCAACCAGTTCACCGTCCGCCTCGCCGGCACCCTCGTCGAGCAGAACAAGGCCAACGAGGGCGGCGGCGCCGTCTTCTTCGTCAGCAACGACCGCTCCGGCACCATGTCCATCGAGAGCTCCACGCTGCGCAAGAACCCGAGCGCCGGCTTCGAGACGCAGGGCTTCCCCGGCATCTACTTCCTCGGCGCCCGCCCCCCGTCGGTCTCGTCCTCGACCCTGACCCGCTGACCGTCGCGCGCTACGACCGCAGGCAGGCGCAGAACGGGTGCCCCGCCGGGTCGACGAGCACCAGGTACCGCTCCGGCGCCGGCTGGAACTCGGCCCTGGTGGCCCCGAGCTTCACCGCCCGCTCCTCGGCATCCGCCAGATCGTCGACGTAGAAGTCCAGGTGGAACTGCTTCGGCACCGGCCCCTCGGGCCAGGTCGGCTTCTCGTAGCTCCCGATCTGCCCGAACCCGATCGACGTCTTCCCGTCGCTGACCATCGCGTACTCCGCCTGCGTGTGCGTCACCTCCCACCCGAGCATCTCGCTGTAGAACTCCGCCAGCACCGGCGGCTCGGCACAATCGATGCTCACCATGATGAGCGTGGCAAATCCAGTCATGCCCCCATCCTGACCCCCATTCCTGCCACCCCATGTCAGGTTCCCCGAAACGAACCCGTACGACCCTGAAGCCGGCCACGTTGCCGAATTCAGCGGGAAGCAGGACATCGTCTCGTGGGTCGGCTTGACGCGAGGCGCTGAAGGCGTCGGCGGTACTCCCCTGGGGCGGGGAGGGGGCGTATGGTCGATGGCCAAGGAGGCCCGCCATGCCTGCTGGGAGTGAGACTGCGTTCGACTTCGTGATCGTGGGTGCGGGGCCGGCCGGGTGTGTGCTGGCCAACCGGCTCTCCGCGGACCCTGGCACGAGCGTGCTGTTGCTGGAGGCCGGTGGGCCGGACAAGGCGCGTGAGATTCGGATTCCGGCGGCGTTCAGCAAGCTGTTCGGCACGCCGTACGACTGGAGCTACCGGACCGTCCAGCAGCGGGGGCTGGACGGGCGGGAGCTGTTCTGGCCGCGGGGGCGGACGCTCGGTGGGTCGACGTCGATCAACGCGCAGATGTGGATCCGTGGCTGCGCCGCCGACTACGACGGGTGGGGGGTCGACGGCTGGTCCTATGCCGAGGTGCTGCCGTACTTCCGGAAGGTCGAGCGGCGCGTCGGTGAGCGCGGCTCGCTCGGCACGGACGGTCCACTGTGGATCCGGGAGCTGCGCAGCCCGAGCCGGATCACCGCCGCGTTCCTGGAGGCGTGCGTCGCCGAGGGGATCCCCGCGACGGCCGACCTCAACGGGGCCGACAACAGCGGGTGCTCCCCCACGCCCGTCACCCAGCACCGCGGCGCCCGGTTCAGCGCCGCCGACGCGTACCTGCGGCCCGCCCTGAAGCGGCCCAACCTGACCGTGCGCACCGGCGCTACGGTCGACCGGCTGCGACTGAGCGGGGCGGCGGCCAGGCAACAGCAGCAGCAGCAGCAGCGCCGGGTCGTCGGGGTCGCGTACAAGGACGCGGCCGGGGCCGTCCGCGAGGTGACGGCCAAGAAGGAGGTGCTGCTCTGCGCGGGCGCGGTGAACACGCCGCAGATCCTGCAGCTGTCGGGCATCGGCGAACCCGGTGCGCTGCGGGCGGCCGGGGTCGAGCCGGTGCACGAGCTGCCCGGCGTCGGCGCCAACCTGCAGGACCACCTGTCGGCGGGGGTGGTCGTGCACTGTCCCGAGCCGATCACGATGTTCGCCGCCGAGTCGCTCGGCAGCGTCGCCAGATACCTGCTCGGCCGCACCGGGATGCTGTCGTCGAACGTCGCGGAGGCGGTCGCGTTCGTCGCGCCCGACCGCGGCGTCCCGCCGGAGATCGAGCTGATCTTCGCGCCGGTGCCGTTCGTCGAGCACGGGATGGTGCCGCCGCCGGCGCACGGGCTGACGATCGGGGTGGTGCTCCTGCAGCCGCGCAGCCGCGGCACCGTCGGGATCAGCGGGCCGACGGCCGCCGAGCCGCCGGTGATCGAGCCCGGCTACCTCAGCGAGGAGGCCGACCTGCGGCGGATGGTGTGGGGTGTACGGGTCGCCGAACGCCTCGCGAGGTCCGCGGCGCTCAAGCCATACGTCGGCGAGCCGATGGAGCCGTACGCGGGCGTCCTGGACGACGACGGCGTCGCCGACTCGATCCGCCGGCACTCCGAGACCCTGTACCACCCGGTCGGCACCTGCCGGATGGGCACCGGCGACGACGCGGTCGTCGACCCGTCGCTGCGGGTGCGCGGGCTGACCGGCCTGCGGGTGGTGGACGCCTCGGTGATGCCCGTCATCAACCGCGGCCACACCATGGCACCGGTCTACATGATCGCGGAGAAGGCCGCCGACCTGATCACACAGGCCCGCTGACCGTCACACGCCGGCGGCGCAGGAGGAGGACCGCCGCGAGCGGCCAGAGCGCCTGAGCACCCGCGGCCAACCGTTCGGCGAGCCCTACCAGTACACCCGTGGCGAGGGCGATCGAGAACAGCACGACGAGCGGGACCAGCACGCCGGTGGCCACCCGCGCGAGCGGGACGCGGCTCAGGGCCGGCCAGATGGCCAGGCAGGCGAACGCGATGGTCGCCGCCGCCTGGTGGGCGCCGGACGAGCCGGTGCTGGGCAGCGGGAACGCGGCGACCAGGACCGTGGCGGCCCCGCCCGCGGCGAGCATGACCCGGGCCTGCGTGGCGACGCAGCGCAGGCCGTGGGCGGTGACGACGTGGCAGATCCCGACGCCGAGCAGGGCCACCGTCATCACCCACCGGTGCGTGGCGCCGAGCCCGGCGAGCGCGCTGATCGTGCCGCGGAACGGGTCGAAGGAAGGCTGGAGCGCCGCGGCGACGGTCCAGCCGCCGATGAGCAGGACCGGCGCGGTGGCCGAGGAGACCACCGCGGACCACCGCACCGGATCGCGCATCTTCGAAGTATGGCGGGTCAGGAGCCGAATGCCTCCAGCTCCCACAGCGAGTAGCCCCACTGCGTGGCGCGCTGGGTGCCGTTGACCCGCAGGTAGCGGCCGGAGCCGTTGACGGTCACGTCGTCGATGCCGCCGTCGCCGGTCGTCGTGGTGTAGATGTTCGTCCAGGTGTTGCCGTCGGGCGAGGTCTGGATCTGGTACGCCTTGCCGTAGGCCGTCTCCCAGTTGAGCCGCACCCGCGTGATCGTGCGGGTGGCGCCGAGGTCGAGCCGGATCCACTGCGGGTCGCTGTAGGCGCTGCCCCAGCGGGTCGCGGTGTTGCCGTCGACGGCGTTGGCGCCGGCGTGCGGGCTGCCGGACTCGACGGACGACACCGTCACCGGGCAGTTGCGGCACAGCGACTGCGGACCGGTGCCGGCCGGCGTGCCGTACACGCTGAGATCCCAGATCGAGTAGCCCCACTGCGTGCCGCGCTGGGTCTGGTTCACGCGGACGTAGCGGCCGGTGCCGGTGAGGGTGACGTCGTCCACGCCGCCGTCGCCGGTGGTCGTGGTGTAGACGTTGGTCCAGGTGGACCCGTCCGGCGAGGTCTGGATCTGGTACGCCTTCGCGTAGGCGGCCTCCCAGTTGATCCGGACGCGGTTGAGGTTGTACGAGGCGCCGAGGTCGACCTGCAGCCACTGCGGGTCGGCGTGGACGCTGCCCCAGCGGGTCGTGCTGTTGCCGTCGACCGCGTTCGCCGCGACGAGCGTGCTGTTGGGCTCGACCGACGACGCGGTCGCGGTCTTGCCGCGGGCGATGTCGGTGGCGGGCTGGCTGCCGTCGGTCTTGACGCGGATGTTGCGGTAGAAGATGTCGGCGCCGGCGCCGTCGTTCTGCACGCCGATGTAGCCGGACTGGATCGCCCGGGTGCTCGTGTAGTCGTTGATCTCCACGCCGTTGAGCCAGATCTCGACCCGCTGGCCGTGCACGCCGACCTCGTAGGTGTTCCACTGCCCGGGCGGGTTGAGGGCGGCGGCGCGCAGGGCGGCGTCGGGGGCCTTGAAGCTGTAGACGCTGCCGGTGGTGCGGGACGGGTCGGCGTCGGTCGCGTCGATCTGGATCTCGTGGCCGGCGTTGACCGGGCCCCACGGGTCACCGTTGGGGTCGGGGAAGCCGATGAAGACGCCGCCGTTGTCGTCGCCGGGCATCTGCCAGTCGACCTTCAGCGAGTAGTTGGAGAACTGGCTCACCGGGTACCAGAGCAGCCCCATGCCGCCGAACGAGGTGAGCGTGCCGTCGGCGAGCGTGAACCCGCCGGGGCCGGCCTGCCGCCACTGGTTGAGGCTCGCCTGGCTGCCGTCGAACAGCGCCTGGTAGCCGGTCTCGGGGCGGCAGTCCGCCTGGGCCTGCCCCGCGGCCCACTTGATGCCGCCGAGGAGGTGGGCGGTGAAGTTCGCCTCGGTGTAGGACGCCTCGGTGTGGCCGAGTCCGGTGTACCAGCTGCGGCCGCCGTCGAACTGCTTGCACCACGAGATCGGGTGGTCTCCGGCCATCGACCCGCCGCTGTAGCTACCCTCGTCGAGGCTCATGAGGACCTTGGCGGTGCTGCGGGGGTTGGTCTGGTAGTTGTACCACTCGTCGGTGCGGGTCCAGGTCTGCGGCAGGTGCGCGGTGGCCGGGTTCGCGCGGTCCTCGACCCTGATCGTCGCCTGCTGCTGCGCCGGGTGCGAGGCGAACCAGGCGCCGACGAGGTTGCCGTACCAGGGCCAGGCGTACTCGGTGTCGGCCGCGGCGTGCACGCCGACGTAGCCGCCGCCGGCGCGGATGTAGGACTCGAACGCGGCCTGCTGGGTGGCGTCGAGCACGTCACCGGTGGTCGACAGCCACACGACCGCCTTGTACTGGGCCAGGTTCGCGGCCGTGAACGCGGCGGCGTCCTCGGTCGCGTCGACGGCGAAGTTGTTCGCGGTGGCGAGGGCCTGGACTGCGGCGATGCCGTTGGGGATCGAGCTGTGCCGGAAGCCCGCGGTCTTGGAGAAGACGAGGACCTTGAACGCCGGGGCGGCGGACGCGGGGGTGGCCGCACCACCCGCGGCGAGGAGGGCGGCGACGGCGGCCGCCGCGATCAGTTTCCGAACAGGTATACGCACAGGACGTGCTCCTTCCGGATGGATCGCGGGCCTGTGCGGGACCGTCGCGATCGCGGGGAGGGAGGAGCGCGCCGAACGCACCTTCCGTTGCTTCTGTCAGAACTTTGCCCCGGACAAACAAAAGTGTCAATGGGTCACTTAAGTCGTGCACGACTTAATCGCGTGCTACCGTTCTGGACGTGAGGGATGTTCTGGCACTCGACCAGCAGGTCTGCTTCGCGCTGTACACGGCCTCGCGGGTCGTCACCGCGCGATACCGGCCACTGCTCGACGAGCTGGGCATCACGTACCCGCAGTACCTGGTCCTACTCGTGCTCTGGGAGCAGGACCAGCGGACCGTCAAGGAGATCGGCGCCGCGCTGCGGCTCGACTCCAGCACCCTGTCGCCGCTGCTCAAGCGCCTGGAGGCGGCCGGCCTCGTCACGCGGGCGCGCCGCGCCGACGACGAGCGGTCCGTCACCATCCAGCTCACCGCGGCCGGCGCCGCGCTGCGCGAGCGGGCCCGGGACGTCCCGGGCAGGCTCGTCTGCGAGGGCGGGCTCGGCATCGACGAGCTCGACGAGCTCCGCGAAACCCTGGTGCGCCTCACCGGCGCGCTCACCGACCTGCAAGGAGGCCTTCCTGATGGCAGTCCTGTACACCGCTGAGGTCACCGCCACCGGCGACGGCCGCGACGGCCACGTCACCAGCACCGACGGCATCATCGACGTGGACGTCGCGGTGCCGAAGGAGATGGGCGGCGCCGGCGGCGCGACCAACCCCGAGCAGCTGTTCGCGGCCGGCTATGCGGCCTGCTTCCACAGCGCGCTGCGGGTCGTCGCCCGCCGCGCCAAGGCGTCCGTCGACGGCAGCGAGGTCAACGCCCGGGTCGGCATCGGACCCAACAACAACGGCGGCTTCGGGCTCGACGTCACCCTGACCGTCACCCTGCCCGGCGTCGAGCGGGACGCCGCGTGGCAGCTGGTCGAGGCGGCGCACCAGGTCTGCCCGTATTCCAACGCGACCCGCGGCAACGTCGACGTCAAGCTGGAGCTCGCATGACGACCAGCAGCAAGGTGTGGCAGCTCGCCGCCCGGCCGACCGGCTTCCCGACGCCCGAGGACTTCCGCCTCGTCACCGAGGAGCTGCCCGCGCCCGGGCCCGGCCAGGTGCTCGTGCGCAACGACGTCATGTCGGTCGACCCCGCGATGCGCGGCCGGATGAACGACGTGCCGTCCTACGTGGCGCCGTTCCAGGTCGACGCGGCCCTCGACGGCGGCGCGGTCGGCACCGTCATCGCCTCGGAGAGCCCCGACGTCGCCGTCGGCGACAGCGTGCTGCACGGACTCGGCTGGCGCGAGCACGCGCTGCTCGACGCGAAGCACACGCGGGTCGTGGACACCGCGATCGCGCCCGCCTCGGCGTACCTGGGCGTGCTCGGCATGCCGGGGCTCACGGCGTACGCCGGACTCCTCGACGTCGCGAGGATGCGGCCCGACGAGACGGTCTTCGTCTCCGGCGCCGCGGGAGCCGTCGGCACCCTGGTCGGGCAGATCGCGCGGCTGCGGGGCGCGCGGCTGGTGATCGGGTCCGCGGGGTCGGCGGAGAAGGTGCGCTACCTCGTCGACGACCTCGGCTTCGACGCCGCGTTCAACTACAAGGACGGCTCGATCCGCACCCAGCTGAAGCAGCTGACGCCCGACGGCATCGACGTCTTCTTCGACAACGTCGGCGGCGAGCAGCTGGAGGCGGCGCTCTTCCGGATGAACCTGCACGGCCGGGTCGCGATCTGCGGCGCGATCTCGCAGTACAACAACCCCGACGCGACCGGCATCCGCAACCTGACGCTGCTGATCAGCAAGCGGATCACCATGCAGGGGTTCCTGGTGCTGGACCACTGGGGGCGGCGGCAGGAGTTCGTCGACGAGATGTCCGGCTGGCTGCGCGAGGGCAAGGTGAAGGTCGCGGAGACGTTCGTCGACGGGATCGACCACGCCGTCGACGGGTTCCTCGGCATGCTCCGCGGCGAGAACCTCGGCAAGATGATCGTCCGGCTCACGTGAGCCGGACCTCGGCCGCGGCGCGCAGGTCCGCGTACGCGCTGGCCGGGCTCCTGGCCGCGGCCGGGGTCACGCACCTGGTGAATCCGGGGCCCTACGACCGGATCGTGCCGCGGTCGCTGCCCGGGTCGGCGCGGACCTACACGTACGTGAGCGGGGTCGCGGAGCTCGCGCTCGCGGCCGGGCTCGCCCACCCGCGCACCCGCCGGGCGGCCGGGCTCGCCGCCGCCGGCTTCTTCGCGGCGGTGTTCCCGGCCAACGTGAAGATGGCGGTCGACTGGCGCAAGGCGCCGCCGGCCCGCCGCGCGATCGCCTACGGCCGGCTGCCGCTGCAGGTGCCGCTGGTCCTGTGGGGGTTGAAGGTGGCCCGGGAATCGCGTACTCAGTAGCAGGGTGATGACAACCGCACGGCTGGTGCTGCGCCGCTGGCGTGACGAGGACCGGGAGCCGTTCGCGGCGCTCAACGCCGACCCCGAGGTCATGCGGTTCTTCCCGCGGCCGCTGACCCGGGCCGAGAGCGACGGGTTCGCCGACCGGATCGAGGCCGCGTTCGACGAGCACGGCTACGGGCTGTGGGCCGTCGACGCGGCCGAGGCCGGCGGCTTCGTCGGGTTCGTCGGGCTGGCGTGGCAGCGGTTTCCGGCGCACTTCACGCCGGCCCTGGAGATCGGCTGGCGGCTGGCCCGGCACGCGTGGGGGCACGGCTACGCGACGGAGGCGGCGGTGGCGGCGCGGGACTTCGCGTTCCGCCCCGTCACCGACCCGGCCGGCGGCGCCGGCATGGACGGGATCGTCTCCATCACCACGCGGACCAACGAGCCCTCGCAGGCGGTGATGCGGCGGATCGGGATGACCCGCGACCCGGCGGACGACTTCCTGCACCCGAGCCTGGCACCGGACCACCCGCTGGCCCCGCACGTGCTGCACCGGCTGCGGCGGCCTTAGCCGTACAGGCGAAGGTGCAGCTGGAAGGCGACCTCGGTGAACCGGATCGTCGGCGGGCGCAGCGCCAGCAGCTGGCGCTCCAGGACCACCTGCAGCTCGCGCGGCGGCGCCTCCGGCCGGGCCATGATCCGCACGCCGACCGGCCGCGACGGGCCCAGGCGGAACTCGACCATGAGCTCCTCGGTGCCGTGCCGGACCCCGGTGAACGCGCGGTCGACGATGCCCCTCGCCCGGTCGATGAAGTCGCCGAGCTCCGCCGCCGTCGTCGCCTGCCGCAGCTGCTCCTCCGGCGTGAGCAGCACGATCTTGCCCCGGTCGACGTGCCGCAGCGTCCGGCCGTCGGTGGCGGCCGGAGCCGCCTCCTCGGCGTGCGGCGGGTGGTAGATGGTGAGCTCGCCGGTGCGGTACCGCTCACCGGCGTTGTGGTCGCCGCCGCCGTCGTCGTCCGGCCAGTGGCCGCCGGGGCCGGGCCGCACCCCCGCCACCTGACGCGTCGCGGGGCCGGGGCGGGGCGCCAGCCGCAACGCGAGGGTGCTGACCGCGCCGGCGGGCAGGCCGATCTCGATCGAGCGGCCCGCCTCGACCGCCTGCCGCAGCCGGGCGTACATCGCGCCGGTCAGCAGCACCGCGAAGCCGTCCTCGACCTGGCGGGCGGTCGGCTCGGCGGTGCCGCGGACCAGGAGCAGGAAGTTGCAGCCGATGCGGGTCGAGCGCTCGCCGCCGGGCGCCACGATCGCGGCCGGGCCACGCTGGCCGGGGGTCCACACGTAGGTCTGCGGGGCGTCGGCGAGGCCGGGCAGGAACGCGCACACGTCGTCGGCCTCGCGCAGCGCCTCCTCGAACGCCTCCAGCTCCTCGTCGGCGCCGCCGATGTAGGAGGTCGGGTCGCCCGCGGTGATCGTCAGCTCGAGCCGGTCGCCGATGTGCGCGACCCGCAGGAACGGCAGGTTGTAGGCGGGCGCCTTCGACAGCATCGTCGCGGCCCGGAACTCGGCGTCGTCGACGACCGGGGCCCGGCCGGGGCGGAACCACCAGGGGTGCGGGTAGTACCGCTCCTGCGCGCCGAGCAGCGACAGGACCCGTGCATGGCCGAAGCGCTGCACGACCGCGGTCTCGCCGGCCAGCAGCGGCAGCGCGACCAGCGGGGGGCGCTCGAAGCGCACGGTCGACGGGATGTCCTCGGGGGCGGCGGCGTACACGAACCCGGTGACCCGGCCGTCGATGTCGATGCCGGGCTGGTTGAAGACGCTGACGTCGCCGGCCTCCACGAGTCTGCCCTCGGCGGCGAGCCGGTGGACGGTGCGCGCCATCGACAGCGGGTAGCCGGGGGCGGGCGCCCCGGTGCGGACCACGGCGAACACCATCTCCCGCTGGCCGTGCCGCTCCAGGCCCTCGGTCGTGTAGAGCAGTGCGGGCAGCATGCCGGAAGCCGTGCGGATGCCACCCTCGTCGATGGCGACCGACAGCTGCCGGGGGATGAGGACCTCCCGGCCGACGGGTAACGCGGAGCCCACGGGGCCGATCATCGCATCCGCGCGCAACAGTTGACCTTGCGCGAACGACGGGCGGCGCCCGGCGCCCCAGGAACGTCGCTGGTGTGAGGGTGGCGCTCCGCGGTGTGGGCTGGGAGGGTGGCGCTCCGCGGTGTGGGCGGCGACGATGGTGTGATGCGGATGACGTCGGAGCCGCCGGTCGAGTACGTCGCGTTCGTGTCGCGGCACCTGGAGCCGCTGCGGCGCGACGCCGTGCGCGTCGTCGGCGCCGAGGCGGACGCGGATCATCTGTACGGCGACGTCCTCACCGACGTCGCGGCCCGGTGGAGCTGGCTGGAGCTGCAGCGCACCCGGCTCGGGCACGAGGGCGCCGCCGACGACTTCCTCGGCCGGGTCTTCGCCCGCAGGTCCGAGCGCTGGTTCCTCGGCGAGGATGGGGCCGGCGACGACGACCACGAGATCCAGGTGACCGCCTGGCATCCGGACGAGCCCCCGCCGGCGCGCCGCGTGTACGTGAGCAACGCCGTCCGCCTGGCCCCGATGCTCGTGCCGCGGCGCAGGAGCACCGTGTTCGTCGCCGGACCGGTGTGCGAGGCGGCGATCGCGTGGTGGCACGCCTACGAGACGGTCCGGCGGCGGCGCCTCGCGTACCTCGGATTCGCGGCGATCGCGCTGCTGATGGCCCTGGCGAGCGTCAGCGCACCGCCCCCGGCGTGACGCACGGGGGTTGAGCTGCGCGACGGCGGGCCGGGTGTGTTCGGCGTCACGGCATCCTGACCTTGCGGTGGGCGGCGCTCGCGGCTGCGTTGACGGATCCTGCTATCGTCCGCCGAGGGCCGGCTTGGGGGTGACATGAGCACGACGACACGCGTCGCGGGACGCTCGGCGCGGCGGATGCGCGCGCGACGCCGGATCTCGGCTGCCGCGCTGGCCGTCGCCGTCGGCGCCGGGATGTTCGGCGCGCTCGCCGTCACCGGGCCCGCGCAGGCCGCGCCCGCCGAGGCCGACATCGAGGTCAGGGCCGACGGCAGCGCCCAGGGCAAGGCCGGCGAGAAGGCGAACGTCGACTTCGAGGTGGAGAACCACGGTGACCAGGACGTGGTGGTCGTCGTGACGATCCGCGCCCCCTCCAACGCCCAGATCGAGTCCGCCAACCCCTGCAAGGTCGCGGCCAACCGCACCGCAGCCACCTGCCAGGGCACCATCCAGGGCAACCAGAAGATCAACGGCACGATCCAGCTCGTGCTGCGCACCGGCGGCGACGGCGAGGGCGGCATCGTCGCCCGGCTCGCCGCCAACCAGAGGGTCAGCGACCCGAAGCCGGGCAACAACGACGCCAAGTTCAAGGTCAAGGTCACCGGCGCCAGCCCGACCCTGTCGAAGTCCGTGAAGTCCTCGCGCAGCGCCTCCGCCGACCCGGCCGCCACCTCCACCGAGGAGATCGCCCCGCCGGAGGCCGGCAACGGCGCGATCCCGCGCGAAGAGCCGAGGACCACCCCGGTCAAGGACGAGGGCGGCCTGTCGTTCGGCTTCTGGATCGGCGTGGTGGCCATCGTCGCGGCCCTCGGCCTGGTCGGCAGCCTCTTCTACTTCCGCCGCAAGGACCGCCTCGAGCCGGACACCGGCATGTTCCACCTGCCGAACGCCGGCGGCGACAACCCGACCTCGGTGATCCCCCCGTATCAGGGCGGGTCGACCGTCTACGGCTCGCCCGCGGCTCCGCCGCCGCCCGGTCCTCCCGGTCCTGGGTTCCCGCCCGGTCCTCCGTTCCCGCCCGGACCTCCCGGTCCGCCGTCGGGTCCGCCGGTTCCGCCGCCGGGAAACAACGACCAGACCATCCTCATGCGCCGACCCAACGACCTCTGACCCGTGCCGCTCCCGCCCGGATCGGGCAGGATGGGGCGATGCACAGCGAGCGGACCTCATCGATGCGATCGGCCGCGCTCGGCACGGCGCTCGTCTTCACCGCGAGCGGCACGCTGCTCGGCACGTGGGTGTCGCGGATCCCGGCGGTCGTCGCCAAGCTCGACGTCACCGCCGGCGAGCTCGGGCGGGCGCTGCTCGCGCTCGGCATCGGCTCGCTGCTGTCGATGCCGCTGACCGGGCACGTCTGCCGGCGGCTGGGCAGCCGCACCTGGGTCGCGTGCATGTCGGTGGCGGCGGCGGTGGTCCTCAGCTGCGCCGGGCTGGCGCCCGACCTGGTGTGGCTGTCGGTGGCCCTGTTCGCGCTCGGCATGGTGTACGGCTCGTGGGACGTCGCCATGAACGTGCAGGGCAGCGCCGTCGACCAGCTGGCCGGGCGCGAGTGGATGCCGCGGTACCACGCGTGCTGGAGCCTCGGCTCGATCCTCGGCGCGGCGGCCGGCTCCCTCGCGGCCCGCGGCGGCACCGGGATCGCGCTGCACTTCGCCGTGGCCGCCTGCTGCGCGACCGCCGCGACGTTCGCGGGGCTGCTGCGGTACGTGGACGAGCGGGTCTCCCCCGCCCCTTCCTCTGAGGCGTCCGTTGCGCGGCCGACCGGCCCGCCGGTCAGGAACCGGGCGCTGCTGCTCATCGGGGCGCTCACGCTGTGCGCGACCGTCATCGAGGGTGCCGCCGGCGACTGGCTGGCGCTGTACCTGCACGCGGGGCGCGGGCTGTCGGAGGCGTCGGCCGCGCTCGGCTTCTCGGTCTTCGCCACCGCGATGACGGTCGTGCGGTTCGCCGGTACACCTGCCGCGGCGAGACTCGGAAGGGCCGGCGCGGTCCGGGCGGGCGGCCTCCTCGGCATCGCCGGCGTGCTCATCACCGTCCTGTCGCCGTGGGTGCCGCTGACCTACGCCGGCGCGCTGCTGTGGGGCGCCGGGGTGTGCCTGGTGTTCCCGGCCGCCGTGAGCGCCGCCGGCGAGACCGACCGGCCCGCCGAGTCCATCGCGCTCGTCACCACCATCGGCTACGGCTCGATCCTGATCGGCCCGCCGCTCATCGGCGCGCTCGCCGACGTGGTCGGCATGGGCCGGGCGCTGCTGACCCTGGCGGTGCTGGCCGCCGGCGTCGCCGTCCTCGCCCCGGCCGTCCGACCGGCACGCAACCGCGATCAGTCCGGCAGCGCGTCCATCGCCCGGTAGATGCGCACGTCGGAGACCGGGTAGGCGGTGCCGAGCGCCTGCGCGAACAGGCCCACCCGCAGCTCCTCGATCATCCAGCGGATCTCCCGCAGCTCGGGGCTCATGGTCATGCTGGACACCAGCTGGTCGTACTCCCGCTGGACCTCCTGCACGGTCAGCATCCGGTCGCGGTCGCGGGCGGTGTCCGTCGGCACCTTCTCCAGCCGCCGTTCGATGCCGCGCAGGTACCGTTCGAGGTCCGGGAGCCGCTGCCATCCGGTGTCGGTGACGAAACCCCGGTACACCAGCCGCCCCAGCTGCCCGCGCATGTCGGTGAGCGCGGGGAGCAGCAGCGGGTTCTTGGTGCGGGCGAGGCGCTGCTCGACGTCGTAGGACGCGGCGAGGATCCGCTGCACGTTGCCGACGACGTCGAGGGTCAGGTCGACCAGGTCGGCGCGGACCTTGTCGCGCAGCTTCGCGAACGCCTCGCCGTCCCACACGGGCCCGCCGGCGTCGGTCATGAGCTGGTCGACGGCGCAGGAGGCACAGTCGTCGAGCAGGTCGACGGCGTTGCGGTGCGGGTTGCGGCTCAGTGCGAGCTTCGCCTCGTTGGACAGGCGGCCCTGCACGAACTTCGCCGCCGGCGGCAGCGTGAGCAGCAGCAGGCGGCGGGTGCCGGCCCACATCTCGTGCCGCTGCCGGGCCGGCAGGTCGAACGCCTTGACCGCCACCGACGTGCCCTCGTCGACGATCGCCGGGTACACGGTGAGGGTGTGCCCGGCGACGGTCCGCGACAGGCTGCGCGGCAGCGTGCCGAAGTCCCAGGTGGTGCTGCCGGTGCGGGTGACCTCGGTGGCCGCCTCCGCGACCGTCTCCTGCACCTTCGGCGCCAGCCGGTCCCGCAGCTGCGGGAGGCTCTTGCTCTCGGCGAGCACCTGGCCGCCGTCGTCGACGACCCGGAACGACATCTTCAGGTGCTCCGGCACCTTCGTGAGGTCCCAGGCGTCGCGCGGGACGGTCACGCTGGTCAACCGGCGCAGCTCCCGCTCCAGGGCCTCCAGGAGGTGCCCGTCGCGGACGGGCATGCCGGCGAGCGCGTCGCGGGCCGTGTCGGGCGCCGGGACGAAGTTGCGCCGCAGCGTCTTCGGCAGCGACTTGATGAGCGCCGTCACGAGGTCCTCGCGCAGCCCGGGCACCTGCCAGCTGAAGTCCGCGTCCCGGACCCGGCCGAGCAGCGGCAGTCCGATGTGGACGGTGACGCCGTCGGCGTCGGCGCCGGGCTCGAACTGGTACGTCAGCGCGAACCGCTGGCCGTCCTGCTCCCACGCGTCGGGGTACTGGTCCTTCGCGACGCCGCCGGCGGTGTCGTTGACGAGCATCGCCGGGTCGAACGTGAGCAGCTCCGGCTGGTCCCGGCGGGTCTGCTTCCACCAGCTGTCGAAGTGCCGGCCGGAGACGACGTCCGGGCCGATCCGCTGGTCGTAGAACTCGAACAGGGTCTCGTCGTCGACGAGGATGTCACGGCGGCGGGCCCGGTGCTCGAGCTCCTCGACCTCTTCGAGCAGCCGCCGGTTCTCGGCGAAGAACGCGTGGTGGGTCTCCCAGTCGCCCTCGACGAGCGCGTGCCGGATGAACAGCTCGCGCGACAGCGCCGGGTCGATCCGGCCGTAGTTCACCTTCCGGGAGCTGACGATCGGGACGCCGTACAGCGTCACCTTCTCCATCGCCATCACCGCCGCGGGCTTCTTCTCCCAGTGCGGCTCGCTGTAGTTGCGTTTGACCAGGTGCTGGGCGAGCGGCTCGATCCACTCCGGCTCGATCCGGGCCGCGACCCGCGCCCACAGCCGGGTCGTCTCGACCAGCTCCGCCGCCATCACCCAGCGGGGCGTCTTGCGGAAGAGCGCCGAGCCGGGGAACACCGCGAACTTCGCGCCCCGCGCGCCGAGGTACTCGTTCTTCTCCGCGTCCTTCAGCCCGATGTGTGACAGCAGCCCGGCGAGCAGCGAGACGTGGATGTTGTACGGGGCGGCCGGCTCCTCGTTCGGCACCACATCCATGCTGCGCAGCACGGACCGCAGCTGACTGAAGATGTCCTGCCACTCCCGGACCCGCAGGTAGTTGAGGAACTCCGCCTTGCACAGCTTGCGGAACTGGTTGCTGGACAGCTCCTTCTGCTTCTCCTGCAGGTAGTTCCACAGGTTGACGTAGCCGATGAAGTCGGAGTCCTTGTCGGCGAACCTCGCGTGCTGCTGCTGCGCCTGCGCCTGCTTCTCCACGGGCCGCTCCCGCGGGTCCTGGATCGACAGCGCGGCGGTGATGACCATGACCTCGCGGACGCAGCCGTTGCGCTCGGCCTCGAGGACCATCCGGGCCAGGCGCGGGTCGACCGGCAGCTGCGACAGCCGGCGGCCGAGCGGGGTGAGCCGCTGGCCGCTCTCCAGCGCGCCGAGCTCCTCCAGCAGCTGCACGCCGGCGGTGACGTTCCGGCGGTCCGGCGGGTCGATGAACGGGAACGCGGCCAGGTCGCCCAGGCCGAGCGAGATCATCTGCAGGATGACGGACGCGAGGTTGGTCCGCAGGATCTCCGGGTCGGTGAACTCCGGCCTTCCCTCGAAGTCCTCCTCGCTGTACAGCCGGATGCAGATGCCGTCGGAGGTGCGGCCGCAGCGGCCCTTCCGCTGGTTCGCCGACGCCTGCGACACCGGCTCGATCGGCAGCCGCTGCACCTTCAACCGGTGGCTGTAGCGGGAGATGCGGGCCGTGCCGGGGTCGATCACGTACTTGATGCCGGGGACCGTCAGCGACGTCTCGGCGACGTTGGTGGCGAGGACCACCCGGCGGCCGGCGTGCGACTGGAACACCCGGTGCTGCTCGGCGAACGACAGGCGGGCGAACAGCGGCAGGATCTCGGTGTTGCGCAGGTCGAGCTTGGCGAGGGCGTCGGCGGTGTCGCGGATCTCGCGCTCGCCGCTGAGGAACACCAGCACGTCGCCGGGCCCCTCGGCCTGCAGCTCCTCGACGGCGTCGCAGATCGCGTCGATCTGGTCGCGCTCGTCCTCGCCCTCGTCGGGGGCCTCGATCGGGCGGTACCGGACCTCGACGGGATACGTGCGGCCGGACACCTCGATGATCGGGGCGTCGCCGAAGTGCCGGGAGAACCGCTCCGGGTCGATCGTCGCCGAGGTGATGATCACCTTCAGGTCCGGGCGCTTCGGCAGCAGCTGCCTGAGGTAGCCGAGGATGAAGTCGATGTTGAGGCTGCGCTCGTGCGCCTCGTCGATGATCAGCGTGTCGTACTGGCGCAGCAGCCGGTCCTGCTGCATCTCGGCGAGCAGGATGCCGTCGGTCATCACCTTGACCATCGTCTGGTCGCCGGACTGGTCGGAGAACCTGACCTTGAACCCGACCGTGGCGCCGAGCTCGCTGCCCAGCTCCTCCGCGACGCGCTCCGCGACCGTCCGCGCCGCGATCCGCCGTGGCTGCGTGTGCCCGATCTGTCCCGACACGCCCCGGCCGAGCTCGAGACAGATCTTCGGCAGCTGGGTCGTCTTGCCCGAGCCGGTCTCGCCGGCGACGATCACGACCTGGTGGTCGCGGATCGCGGCGAGGATGTCGTCCTTGCGCTGGCTGACCGGCAGCTGCTCCGGATACGTGATCTTCGGAACCCCGGCCCGGCGGACGTCGACCCGCTGCTCGGCGCGCTCCACGTCGGCGCGGATGGCCTCGGCGATCGCCTGGGCGTGCGGGGACTTCTTGGCCCCCTCGATGCGGCGCCGGAGCCGGTGCTGGTCCTGCGGCATCAGCCCGGACAGGCGGGTGCGGAGCTCGCGCAGCAGCTCCTGACCCGCGGTGTTCTCGGGTGCTTTTTCCGCGTGTGTACGACTTCCGGACCGTCTCCGGTTCTGCCTGGCGCTGCTCTTGTCGCCGCTTCTGGCGCTGCTCTTGTCACCGGCCCTGTCGCCGGTTTTGTCGGCCTTGTCGGCGGCCTTGTCGCTGCTCTTGTCGCCGCTTGTTTCGCCGCTGCCCTCGTTGCTGGGCTCGGTCACGCCGGTGGGCTGGGGCACGTCAGACATAACGCTCGCAAGGATAGGCACGCGTCGCCGCGATTGCCCCGTGATTTTCCGCTCCGCGGGTTCCGCGATTCTCGGCGGATCGTCACTTCTGCCACTACCGTCACACCTATGCCCTCTCGTTTTGCGTTCACGGCGCCCGCCGCGCCCCGGCCGCCGAAGGCGCTGGAGCTGGCGACCGTCGACGAGGACGACCTCCACGACGAGGCCGCCTACCGCGGGATCGGCTTCTACGACCTGGACCTGACCGCCCGCTCGGCCAAGGGCGCCGAGTTCGACCAGTGCCGCTTCAACCACGCCGACCTGAGCGAGTCCTCCCTGGTCAAGGTGTCGCTGACCGACTGCCTGGTCGAGAGCAGCGACTTCGCCAACGTGCACGGCGACCAGTCGACCCTGCTGCGGGTGGCGGTCAGGGACTCGCGGCTGACCGGCCTGCACTGGCTCGACGGTGTGCTGCGCGACGTCACGCTCAGCGACTGCCGGATCGACCTGTCGGTGTTCCGCGCCACCCGGTTCGCCGCCGTCCTCTTCGAGGACTGCAACCTGACCGGCGCCGACTTCACCGGCGCCGACCTGACGGGCGCGGCCTTCGCCCGCTGCGACCTGACCGGCGCCCAGTTCTCCGGCGCGACCATGAACGGCACCCGGCTGACCGACTGCGTCCTGTCCGGCGTGGGCGGCGTGACCAGCTTCGCGGGCGCCACGATCAGCACCGGCGACCTGGTCACGTTGTCACGCGCCCTGGCCGCGGCACTGGACATCACCATCTCGGACTAGCTCTCTTGGCTCTTGGCTCTTGGCTCTCTTGGCTCTCTTTGCCGGGTTGCAGGGCGCTCAGCCGGGCGCTTTCAGCTGGGCGCCTTCAGCTGGGCCAGCCGAGGTTGCCGCCCTTCCGGCGGCGGGCGGTCACCTCGATCTCGATCCGCATCCGGGGGTCGGACAGCCCGCACACCTGCATCGTCGCCGCTGGGCGCACGTCGCCGAGCCACTCGCGCAGCACCGGCCAGCAGGGCTCGAAGTCGGCGGCGTCCGGCAGCAGGTACCGCACCCGCACCACGTCCCCGACGCCCGCCCCGGCTTCCCGCAGCGCCGCGTCGATGTTCACCCAGCACTGCCGCGCCTGCGCCACCACGTCGTCGGAGATCGTCATCGACGAGTAGTCGAACCCCGTCGTCCCCGACACGTGCACCCAGTCACCGTCCACGACCGCCCGGGAGTACCCGATCTCCCGCTCGAACGTCGACCCGCTGGAGATCAACCGCCGCTCACTCATGCCGCACACGCTAGCGTCAGACGACCCCGAGCTGCCGCATCACGTCCACCTCGTCCGACATGACCCAGATCTCAGTGATCTTCCCGTCCTCCACGGTCAGGATGTCGGTCACCCGGATCTTCAACTGCCGCCCGGTCGCCTCCACCCGCCCGAGCGGCGTGTCGTACGCCCCCACATGCCGCACATGCATGAAGAAGCCGATCACCAGCCGCCCCGCGGCCTCCACCCGATGCACCAGCTCGGTCCGCCGATCCGCGAACGCCACCTGCAACACCTGCGCCCGCTCCACAAGCGCGTCAGCGCTCACCGGGCTCCCGTTCACCGGCACCGGATCCGCATACCACTTCCTGAAGTCGGCGGCAGCGTCGGTACGACTCCCGACAGGCCGATCCCACAGCGCCAGCACCGCATCGAGGTCGACAGCGTTCGAAGAGTTCTCCACCCCTCCACTCTGCCCAGCCCGAACTCCCCCGCTGGCATCCTTGTCCACATGGCGTCGACATTGAACCGACCCGACCGGCCGAGCCGTGCAGACCTGGCCGCCGCGGCCGACAAGGTCCTCCCGGACGTCATCGCACCCGGCCTCGACGTCCTGCTCTGCGGCATCAACCCCGGCCTCTGGTCCGCCGCCACCGGCCACCACTTCGCCCGCCCCGGCAACCGCTTCTGGCCCGCCCTGCACCTCGGCGGCTTCACCCCCCGCCAGCTACGCCCCGACGAGCAGCACCTGCTCCCCGGCTACGGCCTGGGCATCACCAACCTGGCCGCCCGCGCCACCGCCCGCGCCGACGAACTGACCCGCGAAGAACTCACCACCGGCGGCGCGATCCTCCGCGACAAGGTCGAACGCTTCGCCCCGAAGTGGCTCGCCGTCCTCGGCGTCACCGCCTTCCGCACCGCCTTCGGCACCGCCCGGGTCCAGGTCGGCCCCCAGCCCCAGCACTTCGCCGGCGCCCGCCTGTGGATCCTGCCCAACCCCAGCGGCCTGAACGCCCACTTCACCCTCGACAAGCTCGCCACCGAGTTCGCCACCCTGCACCACTCCGTCACCGCCGCCCCAAACTCCCCCGACGCGGCCCCCACCCCACCGCCCGCCCCGCCAACCTGACACCCCGCCCCCACCGCCCCTGACACCCACCCACCCGGCCCGTCTTCACGGCCCCACCCACACGCCTCACAACGCCGGCCCCACTTCTCCGACCGCCCCCTCAAACCTGGCAGCCCGCTCCCGCAGCAACTGGCCGAACAACCCACTCGGCTGCCCACAGTCCGCGCAGACGAAGTTGTCGTCCAGCCGCGCCCCACCACAGTGATCACAGGCCCCCCGATCCCGCGGGTCCTGATACGAAACCAACGCCTCCACAAACGCCCGCGCCACCCCCGGCGAAAGCCGCACAACGGCATCGCCGACCTTCACCTCAACACCACCCGCCCCGCGCTCCGGCACACCACCGCCACCCCCGCCTTTGCCGTACCCCTCGCCACGCCCACCGTCCCCGCCGTCGCCACCGTCCCCGCCGTCCCCGCCGTCCCCGCCGTCCCCGCCGTCGCCACCGTCGCCGCGGTGCCTGCCGTAACCACCGTCCTCCCTGTGCCCGCCGTAGCCGCCATTCCCGCCATCGCCACCGTCCCCACGGTGCCCCTCAAGGCCACGGTCGCCGCCACGATCCACGTGCCCGCTGTGACCACTGTCCTCGCCGTAGCCACCGTCCTCGCTGTGCCTGCCGTAGCCACCGTCCCCGCGGTGCTCGTCATAGCCGCGGCCGCTGCCATGACCGCCATGACCTCCGTCGGACGGTGCGTCGAACACCGCGATCCTGCGAGCAAACTCCTCCACCGCAGCCGCGACCTCACCGACCGTCGCGCCCGACCACCGCACCGTCATCCAGCGACCCTAACCCGCACCCCGGTCCCACAGCACCAGGTCCACGCCACCCAGCACCACGGCATACCCACCCCACCGCGCCGCTTCCGGACCCACCCACGCCGCTCCGACTCACCCGCGCTGCTCCGGCCCACCCGCGCACCGCTCCGACCCCACTCGCGCCGCACTGACCCACCCTCGCCGCTCCGACCCATCCGCGCACCGCTCTGACCCACCCACGCAGCTCCGACCCGCCCGTGCCGTCCGGCCACACAGCGCCGAGCCGACGCCGGGCTCCAGGTCGGCGCCGCACCGCCGCCACCGCGACCCGCCGCACGTCCGCACCGCAGCGACGTCTTGTCTCCATTCATCGCAGCAGGACGTAGTGCCTCCTCATCGCAGCAGGAGGTTGACGTCGCCGAACTCGTGCCAGAGGTAGCCGGCGCGGACCGCTTCGGCGTAGCAGCGGGCGAGCAGGTCACGGTCGACGACCGCGGCGAGCAGGTCCAGGTGCGACGCCTTCGGCTCGTGCAGGCCGGTGAGCAGACCGTCGACCGCACGAACACCGCGGGCGGGCGTGACGATGAGGTCGGTCCAGCCCTCGCCGGCGACGACTCGGCCGTCCTCGCCGGCGACCGTCTCCAGGGCGCGGACGGCCGTGGTGCCGACGGCGACGACCCTGCCGCCCGCGGCTCGCGTCTCGTTGACGAGCCGCGCCGTGCCTGACGGCACGCGGAACCACTCCGGATACGGCCGTTCGTGCGCCTCAGGCGACGCCACCCCCGTGTGTAAGACCAGCGGCGCGATCTGCACGCCTGCCGAGACGAGCCTGGTCACCACCCGGTCGGTGAACGGCCGCGCCGCGCTCGGCATCTCGGCGCTTCCCGGCTGGGTCGCGAACACCGTCTGATACGCCTCGATCGGCCATTGGCGCCGCACGTAGGGGTAGCGGATCGGCTGCCCGTGGCGATGCAGGAATTCGATGACGGAGGTGCGGGTCTTGACGGAGGCGAACCACAGCCTGCCCCGTGAGTAGGGCTCCTCCAGCGTAACGGTGCCGCCGCCGGGCAGTCGCAGCGGGCCGGGCTGCCCCGGGCGCCGGCCGAGGTCGGCGCCGCGGACCTCGACCAGCCAGCGCCCGTCGGCGAGCTCGGTCGAGAAGTGGACCCGCAGCGGCGCACCCGCGACCGGCACCGATGCGGGCAGCGTGCCGGACGTGTTGACGACCAGCAGGTCGCCGCCACGCAGCAGGCCGGGCAGGTCGGTGAAGCGGTGGTGCGACACCGTGCTCCCCTGTCCGTGCAGCAGCCGCACGCCGTCACGAGGAGTGCCGCGCGCCTCGGGTGGCTCGTGCGCTTCGAGCTCGGGCGGCAGCTCGAAGTCCATGCGGGGTGTGGCGAGCTCGGCGGCCGTCACAGCCGGACCCTCCCCGACTCGGGGCGCGTGGTGACGAGGTCGACGAACGCCGGCGCCACCGTCTCTGGCAGCGGGCGGTCGCTGATGTCCTCGCCGGGGAACGCCTCGGCATGCATCTGGGTGCGCAGGTCTCCCGGGTCGACCCACCAGACGCGCAGGTTGGGCTCCTCGGTCGCGAGCACGTTGCTTGCCTGTTCGGCGGCGGCCTTGGCCGCTCCGTAGCCGCCCCACCCCGCGTACGCCTCCACCGCGGCATCGGACGTGATGGTGACGACCGCGCCGTCGGCCTTGCGCAGCGCGGGCAGCGCGAGCTGGGTCAGGGCGAGGGGCGCGACGACGTTGACCTCGAAGACTTCGCGCAGCGTCTCGAGTGGATAGTCGGCCAGCGGCGGCTGCGGGCTGGGGCCGAGAATGCCGGCGTTGTTGACGAGCAGGTCGAGCCGGCCGGTGGCGAGCGCCGCCTCGACGAGTGCGGCCCGGTGCGTGGGGTCGGTGACGTCGCCGGGCACCCGGATCACCTCGGCGGGCAGCGCATCCGACGGGGTGTCCGCCAGGGTGCGGCCGTCGGCGACGACGGTCCAGCCGGCCTTGATCAGGGCGGTGCTGAGCGCTTGTCCGAGCCCTCGGGAGGCGCCGGTGATGATGGCAGTTGGCATGTCACCGACGCTATGCAGCGCCGCGGCCGGCGACATCGGGCATCGGACGGGCTCGGGTCCCGGTCTTTCGACCTAGGTCCATGAGCCGAGGCGGAGAGCGCGCCGACGTCGGTACTGTCGAAGCCATGAGCACCTACGACCGCGATGAGCTCCGCGAGGTGAGCGCTGCGGTTCTCGCCGTCACCGCGCACCTGTCGGTCCGCGAGGTGCTCCAGACGATCGTCTCCGCTGCCCGCCGGCTCCTGGACGCCGAGTATGCGGCGCTCGGCATCCCCGACGGCCACGGCTCGTTCCGCGAGTTTCTCGCCGACGGGCTGTCCGACGACCAGTGGCGGGCGATCGGGCCGATCCCCCGCCACCACGGACTGCTCGGCGCGATGCTCCACGACCCGAATCCCGTCCGTTCGGCGGACATCCGCACGCATCCGCAGTTCGAGGGCTGGCCGGCCGCGCACCCGGTGATGTCCGACTTCCTCGGCATGCCGATCGTCGACGGCGACGAGATCCTCGGCGAGATCTTCCTGGCCAACAAGCGCTGCCTTCCGCGGTTCGGTGGTTTCGACGAACGCGACGAGGAGCTGCTGCGCCTGCTCGCCGCGCACGCGGCCATCGCGATCGTCAACGCGCGGCTGTATGAGCGCAGCCGCGAGCTGTCCATCGTGGAGGAGCGGCAACGGATCGCACGGGAGCTGCACGACGCGGTGACGCAGAAGCTGTTCAGCCTCCGGCTCACCACCGACGCGGCGGCCGCCCTGGTGGCCCGCGACCCGCAGCGGGCTCTCGCCGAGCTGGAAACCGTGCGCCGCCTCGCCGCGGACGCGACCGCCGAGCTCAAGTCCATCGTGGTCGGCCTGCGCCCCGCCGACCTCGACGGCGACGGACTCGCGGCGGCGCTCCAGCGGCAGGCAGAGCTGCTCGACCGGGTCCACGCCGCGAGGATCCGGTTCACCGGCGACCAGCTGCCGAAGCTGTCCGGGGAGCGTCAGGAGGCGGCGTACCGGGTCGCCCAGGAAGCCCTGCACAACGCACTGCGCCACGGCGACCCCCGCCACGTGGACATCCACCTGCGCCGCTCCGGCCGCGGCTTCGTCCTGCGCATCACGGACGACGGCACAGGCTTCGACAATGGCTCCGGCGCAGGCAGAGCACCCGGCGCAAGCAGAGCAGCCGGCGCAGGCAGTGCAACCGTGGCAGGCAGATCAGCCGGCGCGGGCGGAGCGGCCGACGCAAGCAGAGCAGCCGACACAAACAGAGCAGCCAGCGGGGGCAAAGCAGTCGGCGCTGGTGCTGATGCCGGCGCGGGGGCTGGCATGGCCAGGTCTGGCAACGGCGGCGCCGCCGCGGGAGCCGGTGCTCAGCGTCGGCTTGGGCTCGCGTCGATGCGGGAGCGGGCCCGCAGCGTGGGAGGCAGGTTGACGGTGTCGTCCGAGCCGGGGGCCGGCACGACGGTCACCATGGAGGTGCCCGGTGGCTGCTGATCCGATCAGGGTGCTTGTGGTCGACGACCATCCGGTGGTGCGGCAGGGGTTGCGGACGTTCCTCGATCTGCAGGACGACATCGTGGTGGTCGGTGAGGCGCAGGACAGCGCGTCGTGCGTTGCTGCTGCGGCTGAGACGTCGCCTGACGTGGTGCTGCTGGACCTGAAGATGCCCGGCGGTGACGGGGTCGAGGCGCTGCCTGGGCTGCGTGGGGTGAAGGTGCTCGTCATCACCAGCTTCACCGACCCGTCGGCGGTGCTGCCGGCGATACGGGCCGGGGCGGCGGGGTACGTGTACAAGGACATCGACCCGCCGGCGCTCGCCTCGGCGATCCGGGCCGTCCACGCTGGGCACGTGCTGCTGCATCCAGAGGTCGCGCGGCTGCTGGCGGACAGCGGGCCGGCGCCGGAGCTGGCGCACCTGACCGCCCGGGAGCGGGAGGTGCTCGCCGAGATGGCCCGTGGCCGGTCCAACCGGGAGATCGCTCGTGTCCTCGGGCTGGCGGAGAAGACGGTGAAGACCCACGTGAGCGCCATCCTCACGAAGCTCGGCGTACAGGACCGCACTCAGGCCGCCCTGTACGCCGTCCGCTCCGGCCTGGATGGTGCCTAATGCTGCGCGGTGTCGCCGATCGCCTGGTCCAGCATCTCCAGGCCCTGGTCGATCTCCTCGTCGGTGCTGGTCAGTGGCGGCGCGATCCGGAAGGTGCCGCCCATCCCGGGCAGCTGGACCACGTTGACGTGCAGGCCGAGCTCCAGGCAGCGCCGGGTCACGGCGGCGCCGATCCGGTCCGCGCCTGCGCCCTCGTCCTTCAGCTCGATGCCCTGCAGGAGTCCCCGCCCGCGGACGTCGGCGACGACCGGGTGGCGGCGCTGGATGTCCAGGAGCCCGTTGCGCAGGCGGGTGCCGAGGGCCGCGGCGCGGAGGTCGAGCTGGTCGCGTTCGAGGACGTCGAGGACGGTGTTGCCGACGGCGGCGACGAGCGGGTCGGAGACGTGGGTGGTGTAGAAGAGGTAGCCGCGGTCGTGGGCGCGCTCCTCGATCTCGGCGCTGGTGAGCACCGCCGCGAGGGGCAGCCCCGCGCCGAGCGTCTTGGACAGGGTGAGGATGTCGGGGACGACGCCGTCGCGTTGGAAGGCGTACCAGGTGCCGGTGCGGCACAGGCCGGTCTGCGCCTCGTCGAGGATCAGCAGCATGCCCCGCTCGCGGCACTTGCGGTGCAGCGCGGCGAAGTAGCCGAGCGGTGGTTCGATGACGCCGCCGGAGCTGAGGATCGGCTCGACGAGGCAGGCGGCGAGGCTGCCGACGGACTGGGCGTCGACGAGGTCGAAGGCGACGTCCAGCTGCCGGCGCCAGTCGTGGGAGCCGTCCGGTGTGGTGAAGTCCGGGCGGTACGCGTTCGGCGTCGGGATGGCGATGTTGCCGGGGGCGTTCGGTCCGTAGCCCTTGCGGCCGGCGCTGTACGTCGCGGCGGCGGCGGCCTGCGTCATGCCGTGCCAGGACTTGGCGAAGGAGACGATCTCGTGGCCGCCGGTGACGAGCTTCGCCATCCGGACGGCAGCCTCGTTGGCCTCGGCGCCGGTGGTCAGGAGGAGCACCTTGTCCAGGGGGCCGCCGCCGACCGGCGCGCCCGGCAGCCCCGACGCCCCGGCCGACGACCCGTCCAGCAGCGCCGAGCCCCCAGCGGGCAAACCGTCCGACAGCGCCGAGACGCCAGCAGACGAGCCGTCCGACAGCGCCGAAGCGCCAGCGGGCGAACCATTCGGCAGCACTGGGGCCCCGGCGAGCGAACCGTCCGGCCGCGCCGAGAGGCCCGCAGGCGAGCCGTCCAGCAGCGCTGAGGCGGCGGCTTTTTCGACGGAGGCGGCGAGGCGGCGGCTGAGTTCGACGACCGGGCGGGACAGCATGCCGCTGAAGAGGTGGTCGAGCGTGCCGACCTGGCGGCGCACGGTGGCGACGATGTCCGGGTGGGAGTGGCCCAGGATGGCGCTCATCTGGCCCGAGGTGAAGTCGAGGATCGGGCGGCCGTTCTCGGTGTAGACGTAGCTGCCTTCGGCTCGGTCGATGATTTCCGGCGTGAACGTTCCGCCGTACCGGATGACATGCCGCCGCACGTCCTGCCAGAAGTCGTCGTCGCTCATGGGTCGACGGTAGGCGCGTGCATTGTCAGGCTCCAGCGCATCATTCCGCACATACTGTTCGGGACCACCGGACAACAGGAGGCCGGCGTGCTGGATCCGTGGCGGTTGCGGCTGCTCACGCTGCTGGAGAGCCTGGGCACGGTGCGGGCGGTGGCCGGGGCGGCGCGGTTGAGTCCGTCGAACGTGTCCGAGCAGCTGGCCGTGCTCGAGCGGGAGGCCGGCGCCGAGCTGTTCGAGCGCGCGGGGCGCCGGTTGCGGCTCACGCCGGCGGGGGCGGCGCTGGCCCGGCACGCGCGGGTGATCCTCGACCAGATGGGCGCCGCGCACGAGGAGCTGGCCGCGTTCGACGCCGTGGAGGGTGGGCTGGCCGGACGGGTCCGGCTGGGCGCGTTCACGAGTGCGCTCAACACGTTCGTCCTCGGCGCGGTGCGGGACCTCCAGCGGGAGCATCCCCGGCTGCGGGTCACGGTGTGGGAGCTCGACCCGGCCGAGAGCGTGGCGGCCCTGCAGCGCGGCGAGTGCGACGTCGTGGTCACGGCCGACCTCGGCACCGGCGAGGCCGCGATCGTGCCGGACGTCGTCCACACTGTCCTCGCCACCGACGAGATCATGCTGGTCACGGCGGGACCGGGCCGCGGGACGGTGGACCTGGCCGACTTCGCGCGGCACCCGTGGAGCGTCGAGCTGCCGGGCACGTGGACGTTCGACCTGGTGACGACGGCCTGCCGGCGGGCGGGGTTCGAGCCCGAGATCGCGGGCTGCTTCGCCTCCTACGGCCCGCTGCTGGCGCACGTCGAGGCGGGCCTGTCGGTGACGCTGCTGCCTGAGCTCGCCGTCGATCCGCGGTACCGGGTGGCCGCGCGGCCGGTCCGCGACCCGATGCGGCGCCGGATCACCGCCGCCGTCCGGCGCAGCTCAGTGGAGCGGCCCTCGGTCGCGACGGTCGTCGACAGCCTCCGCCGCGCCGCCGCCTGACAAAGCCCGCCGCCTGACAAAGCCCTCCACCTGACAAAGCCCTCCACCTGACAAAGCCCTCCACCTGACAAAGCCCTCCACCTGACGAAGCCCTCCGCCTGACGAAGCCCTCCGTCTGACAATGCCTACGGACGGGAAGGGGCAGCGGCGCGCAGGTGGGCCAGGACGAGCGGGTCGATGGCGTCGTCGACGAGGCGCTCCTCCAGGTTCTCCACGCCGGCCCAGCCGGCCAGGTCGGCGAAGCCCAGCGCCGCCAGCCGCTCCGCCACCTCGGCGGCCAGCTCGCCCGTCAGCGGCAGCAGCGTCGCCGGGTCCGGCTTCTGGAAGTACAGCTCCCACAGGTCGATCAGGGTGCCCAGCCGCGTGACCGGGTCGGGGTCGTCGTCGACGCGCAGGTCGACCTCGACGTCGCTGAGGCCGCCGTACCCGGCACCGCGCCGGACGACGAACAGCGCCGCGCTCTGCCGGCCGCGGCTGTCGCCACCGGCCCGGTCCCCCGCGGCGAGCGCCGCGTGCAGCCGCCGGGCGAGCGGGGCGGCCGGGTCGGCGAGCCAGGCGGCCTCCATGTCGCGGACGACGTCGGCGCCGGTGAGGATGTTGCCCTGGATCGCGTACCCGTCGCCGGCCACGCCGCCGGCCCACGGGAAGCACTCGTCGCCGGTGAACGTGGCCCCGTCCCCGGCCCGGCCGACCACTCCGAGCTGCCGGGACGCGCGGCCCGGGTCGGCGGCGGTGAGCCCGGCGACGGTGTCGGCGGCCGTCGTGCCGGTGCCGAGCAGGGCCAGGCCCTGGACGCGGTACGCCAGGTTCGCGAACGACTGCGTGGCCAGCGCCCCGACGTCGGCCTGGGCGGCGGGGACGGCCGCGCCGACGGCGAGGAATTTGCTGGCCACGGCGACACCGAGGGACTGCCCGTCAGCGGACCGCCCGACGATCGAGAACGTCATGGCGCACACCGTAACGGAACCGGCGTGGCACGGGCCCGACCGCACCTCGAACGGCCCCGCGACCGGAGGGATAGCCGCCCCGACCACCACGAACCGCCGTACATGCGGAAAAACCGCAAGCAGAACGGCGTGGCGGTCCGCAGCACCACCTCAGGTCGGCAGCGCGCCCGGCGGCTGGGAGAGGCAGACGAAGGGGCCCCGCACCCCGGCGCTGAAGCGCTCCGCCGCCCGCAGCGCCACCTCGACCCGCCGCTGCGGCGCCATCCGGGAGCCGGCGGTCGCGAAGAGCGCCCCGAGGGCGATCTCGTCGCCGACGCCCACCGCCGCGTACCCGTCGGCGGCCTCGGCGACCTGGTAGTCGTCGTGGACGGTGAACAGCCGCCCCTTCACGCCGACGAGGAAGGTGCCGCCCTCCTCGCGCTCGCTGTCCCGGCGGGCCCATCCGCCGGCCTTCAGCGCCTCGCGGACGGAGTCGATGAAGCGCGTCGCCATGAACCGCTCGATGTCGCCGACTGGTTTCGGCGGCTTCAGCGCGTACCGGATGAGCTGCCCCATCCGGAACGAGGTGGTGAACCCGAAGAGGTAGCCGTTGTTGTGGAACACCTTGCTGTCGGCGCGGACGGTGAGGCTCCACCCCGAAGCGCCCGCGCTGTCGCCGCCGATGTACACGGTGCCCGAGTGCACCAGCCCAACGATCGCCGTCATTTCCCGCCCCCGCCCACGAAACCCGACACCCGAGACGACTCAACCACACGCCCGGTGGCGTGCCGCGCGAGGCCGTCCACCATGAGGTCGATCGCGAACGCGAACCGCTCGTCGCCGCTCCCCTCGGTCATCGCCGGCGCCATCGCGACCAGGTTGGGGAAGCGGTCCACCGGCAGTGACGCGTAGTAGTCCCGGATCTGCGCGAGGTACGGCGCGGCGTCCGCCTCCGACTGCCGGCCGTGGCTGACGTGGATCGAGGTCTCGACGGCGTCGGCGACGATCACCAGCGACATCTGGTCCATGCCCCACGCGGCGACCTTGTCTGGGATGCCGGCGCCGCGGAGGACGGCGAGCATCGCCTCGGTGTAACGCAACGAGTTGGGCCCCACGGGGATGTTGGCCCGGGCGACCTTGACGAGGTCGCGGTGGGCGAGGAACACCGCCCGGCTGTCCCAGCAGCTGCGCTTCACGATCGCCGCCCAGTCGCCGGACGCGTCGAGCACCGGCAGCGGGATCTCGCCGACGACCCGGTCGAGCAGCTGCTCCAGCAGCTCATCCTTGTTGGCGAAATACGCATACAGGGAGGCCGGTCCGGTCCCGAGATCCTGCGCCACCCGCCGCATGCTCAGCGCGTCGAGCCCGTCCCGGTCGACGAGCCGCAGCGCGGTCTCGATCACCGCCTCCGCGCTCAGCGGCTGCCGCGCCGCGGGCGCCTTCCGCCGGGTCCGCCAGGGCGGCGCCGGCACCGCCGATCCGTGCAGAGCGCTGGTCTCCACCACGACGCTGGACGAGGGCACGGCACTGGAATCGGGGACGGATGGCACCCACCAATCCTACTTGACACGAACAGTGTTCGCGAGTAGAACGGTGTTCGTGAACAACGAACAGCGTTCGAAGACGTATCGCTGGCGCTGGGCAGTCCTCGCCGTGGTCCTTGCCGCCGAGGTCATGGACCTGCTCGACGCCACGATCATCGCCATCGCCGGCCCGTCCATCCGCACCGATCTGGTGGGCCCCGAGGGCGGCACCGCCTTCCTGCAGTGGCTCGCCGCCGGCTACACCCTCGCGTTCGCCGTCGGCCTGGTCACCGGCGGCCGGCTCGGCGACATCTTCGGCCGCCGCCGCATGTTCCTCGCCGGTGCCGCCGGGTTCACCCTGATGTCGCTGCTGTGCGCCATCGCGCCCGGCCCGGCGTCGCTCGTGGTGTGCAGGATCCTGCAGGGCCTCGCCGGCGCCGTCCTCATCCCGCAGGGCCTGGGCCTGATCAAGGCGGCGTTCCCGCCGGAGCAGATCGGCGCGGCGTTCGGCGCGTTCGGCCCCGTGATGGGCCTGTCCGCGGTCTGCGGCCCGATCCTCGCCGGCGTCCTCGTCGACGCCGACCTGTTCGGCACCGGCTGGCGGATGATCTTCCTCATCAACCTGCCCGTCGGCGTCGCGGCGCTGATCGGCGCCTGGCTGGTGCTGCCGCGGCCCACCCCCGGCGACGAGGCGAAGCTCCGGCTCGACCTGACCGGCACGGTCCTGCTCAGCGCGTCCTTACTGCTGCTCGTCTTCCCGCTGGTGCAGGGACGCGAGCTCGGCTGGCCCTGGTGGGCGTGGGCGATGATGGCGCTGGCAGTTCCCATGTTCTGGGTGTTTCAGCGGTACCAGCAGCGCCTGCACCGCGAGGGACGCAGCCCGCTCATCGAGCCCAGTCTGCTGGCCAAGCAACGGTTCACGGCCGGCCTGCTCGTCGGCCTGATCTTCTTCGCCGGCCTGATGGGCCTCACCCTCATCCTCAGCATCTACCTGCAGCTGGGCCTCGGCTTCTCGCCGCTGCGCGCGGGCCTCACCCAGTCGCCGTGGGCGTTCGGCATGGCCGTCGGCGCGGTGGCGGGGCACGTGCTCAGCGCCAAGCTCGGCGGCCGGCGGCTCCTGGTCGGCGGCACCGCCGTGCTGGCCGCGGGGGTGGTCGCGCTGCTGGTCACCCTGACGGTCGCCGACGGTCCGGTGTCGTCCGTGGCACTGCTGCCTTCACTGCTGGTGCTGGGCGTCGGCATGGGCTGCTCGATGGCGCCGTACTTCGACATCGTCCTGGCCGCCGTCGACGAGCACGAGGTCGGTTCGGCGTCCGGCACCCTGACCGCCGCCCAGCAGGTCGGCGGCGCGATCGGCGTGGCCGCGCTCGGCACGGCGTTCTTCGCCTGGGCGGGCAGCGACTTCGACTCGGGGCTGCGGCAGGTGCTGTGGCTGGAGCTCGGCCTGCTGGCGCTCGCCGCGGGCCTGTCGTTCCTCCTGCCCGCCCGCGCCCGGCCCGAGACCCCTGACCACATCCAGCCCGAGACGCCAGCCCCCGCCCGATCCGAGGCGCCTGCCCACACCTAGCCCGCCCCGCCCGCACCCGACCGGAGGCGCCTGCCCGCACCCAGCGCGGGCGGGCCGCCCTCACCTGGTCCGGGGCGCCCGCCCACGCCCGGTCTGAGCGGTCTGCCCACGGCCGGCCAGCGTCCGGAGGGGCGGCGCGGCGGCCTCGGACAGAGGTTTCCTCGCCCGGTCCGGCAATGGGCAGAGGTGGCGTGACGTGCGTTGACCCGGGCGTTCACGAGGAGATCAGGGCTGCGGCAGGTGCTGTGGTTGGAGCTCGGGCTCCTGGCACTTGCCGCGGACCTGTCGTTCCTCCTGCCCGCCCGTGTGCCCCGGCCCGAGACGCCGGACCACGCGCCCGATCCGAGGAGCTGGCCCACACCTAGCCGGAGGGGCCAGCTGACCCAGGACATCGGCGGCGGGCAGGGGCCCACACTGAGCCTGAGGCGCCTGCCCACGCCCGGCCCGAGGCACCCGTCCACACCAGGCCCGGGTCTGGGGGCGGCGCGGCGGCCTCGGACTGCGGCTCCTCGCCCAGGCCGGGAGGCGGGCGCGGACATGGCGTGACGTGGGTTAGCCCCAACGTTCACGGGAAGTCGGGGCTGTGGCTGAAAGCTCGGACTGCTGGCACTCGCCGCAGGCCTGTCGTTCCTTCTGCCCGCCCGCGCCCAGCCCGAGACACCGGACCACGCCCGCCCGGCCCGAGACACCAGACCACACCCAGCTCGAGGCGCTCATCCACGCCGGAGGCGCCGGCTGACTCAGGGCATCGGCGGCGGGCAGGGCCCCACTTAGCCGGAGGCGCCGGCCCACGCCCACATCCGGCCCGAGGCGCCGGCGTACACCCGACCAGAGGCGCATGCCCTCACCCAGCCCGAGCGGCTTGCTCCCACCTGGTCTCCGAGGCGCCCGCCCGCGCACGGTCTGAGTGGCCTGCACGCGTCCGGAGGGGCGGTGCGGCAGGCTCGGACAGGGGGGCATCGCCCGGTCGGGGAGGCGGTGTGGAGGTGGCGTGACGTGGGTTAACCCGGGCGTTCCCGGGGAAACACGTACATGCGGGCGAGAGGAGAAGCCATGACGTACACCGTGAACGACCGGCCGGCCACCGCGCCGCGCGTGCAACCCCCGGCCATCGCGGGGACTGCCACCTCGGGAACGGACCACCGCTCGACGGCGGACCTGGTGAAGCTTGCCGCCGAACAGATCTCCACGCTGGTGCGGGACGAGCTGAAGCTGGCCCAGGTCGAGCTGGCGCAGAAGGGCAAGCGGGCCGGGATGGGTGTGGGCATGTTCGGCGGAGCCGGCCTCGTCGCGCTCTACGGCGTGGGTGCCGTCCTCGCCGCCGTCATCATCGCTCTCGCCGCGGTCATTCCGGCGTGGCTGTCGGCCCTGCTGGTCGGTGTGGTCCTGCTGGCCGTCGCCGGGGTCCTCGCGCTGCTCGGCAAGTCGCAGGTGAGCAAGGCCGGGTCGCCGGTGCCGCAGGACGCGGTCGCCAGCGTCAAGGCTGACATCGACACGATCACGCACTCCGTGAAGAACGGGGGGCACCGATGACCGCCACGCACTCGAAGAACAGTCACAACGGGCACGCCCCCACCGATCCCGAGGCGCTTCGGCAGGAGATCGCCCGGACCCGGGCGGGGCTGGGTGAGACCGTCGAGGCCCTCGCGGCCAAGGCCGACGTGAAGGCCCGCGCGCAGGACGCCGTCTCCACCTCCGTGAACGCGGCGAAGCTGCGGATGCGGGAGGGTGTGGAGCAGGTCGCGGTCAACGCCGCGTACGCCAGTCGCGAGCTGCGGACCAACCCTCGCCTGACGCTGGAGCTCACGCTGCAGCGGATGGTCCAGTCGGTCCGGGACCGCCCCGCGCCGTGGGTGGTGGCATCCGGGCTGCTCATCCTGGCCGCGCTGGTCGGTTACCGGAAGGGGAACGAGTGAACAAGGTCCTGTACAAGCCGTTCAGCATCGCGTTCAGCGTGGCCGGCGGCGTCGCGGCGGGGATCGTGTTCAAGCAGATCTGGAAGCGGCTCTCCGGTGAGGACGAGGCACCGCAGGCGACCTCGCGGGACTACGGCTGGGGCGAGGTGCTCGCCGCGGCCGCGCTGCAGGGCGCGATCTTCGCCGTCGTGAAGGCCGCGATCGACCGCGGCGGCGCGGCGGGCGTACGGCGCCTCACCGGCGACTGGCCCGACTGAACCGCCGACCGGCCCGACTGAACCGCCGACCGGCCCGACTGAACCGCCGACCGAACCGGCGACCGGCCAGATCAAGAGGCAGGCGTGAGAAGGGTCTCCCCGAGCGGGGCGGCCCTTCTTCGTGTCCACCGCCCGGAGGACACGAAGAGGCCGGCAACGCACGCACTCCCGTCCTCGAACCGTCCCGCGCAACACGAGCGGCCCAGAGTCTGTCCTGCAAGCGTGATCCAGCGCCGGCACCGCACGAGGGAGCGGGACCGGCGCGCGGGAGTCCGGTGCCGGGCCGTTCGGGCGGACGGTCCGGCACCGGAACCCCAGACACGCGGCACAGGGGCCCGGCCAGACGCGCGGCAGGCACCACCGTTGACGCGGCTCGGGCCGGGACGCCCCAACAGTGTCCCGGCCCGCCTCCCGTCAGGTGCCTCACCAAACACCCGCGGGCAGTACCACTTACCGCAGCAGCGCCTGAGCCCGGTCCCGGACGTCGGCGTACACCTTCCGGGTCTCCGCCGACTGCGGCGCCGGTGCATCGGCCGAGGCCGCTCCCGGAACGCGCCAGGCGGGCGGCTCCGCGCCCCCGTCCAGCACCCACGCCGCCTGCCGGGCGGCGCCCAGCGCGACGTACTCCCCCGGATCCGGCACGCCGACCGGCACCCCGAAGAGCGCGGGGGCGACCTCCCGTACCGCCGCCGACGCCGCAGCGCCGCCGATGAGCAGGACCCGCTCCACCGGCACGCCCAGGGCGCGCACCGCGTCGATGCCGTCGGCGAGCCCGCAGAGCATCCCCTCGACCGCGGCCCGGGCCAGGTTCGCCGGGGTCGCGTTGCCGCGGGTGATGCCGTTGAGCAGGCCACGGGCGTCGGGCAGGTTCGGGGTGCGCTCGCCGTCGAGGTAGGGCAGCAGCGTCAGCCCGCCCGCCCCCGGCGCCGCCGACAGGGCCAGCCGGTCCAATGTGGACAGGTCGACCCCGAGCAGCGCGGCGGCGGTCGACAGGACCCGGGCCGCGTTGAGGGTCGCGACGAGCGGCAGGTGCCTGCCGGTCGCGTCGGCGAACCCGGCGACCGTCCCGCTGACGTCGGTGACCGGCCGCTCCGACACCCCGAAGACGGTGCCCGAGGTGCCGAGCGACACGACCACGTCGCCCGGGCGCAGTCCGAGCCCGAGCGCCGCGGCCATGTTGTCGCCGGTGCCCGGCGCAAGAAGAGCACCGGCGACCGTCTCACCCACCACCTCGGCCGGCCCGGCGACCCGCGGCACGGCCAGTTCCCGGCCGAACGCGAGTTGCAGGAGCCGCATCTGGTACGAACCGTCCGCCGGCGACCAGTACCCCGTCCCGGACGCGTCGCCGCGGTCGGTCGTCGGGCTGCCCGCACCGCGGTCGGCGCGCAGCAGGTCGGTGATCCAGTCGTGCGGCAGCAGGACGCTCGCCGCGCGGGCGGCGTTGTCCGGCTCGTGCTCGGCGACCCACCGCAGCTTCGTCACGGTGAAGCTGGCGACCGGCACGAGCCCCGTCGCGGCGGCCCAGTCGGCGGCCCCGCCGGGCAGCTCGGCGATCAGGTCGGTGGCGGCCGCGGCGGACCTGGTGTCGTTCCACAGCAAGGCGTCGCGGACGACGGCGCCGGCCTCGTCGAGCAGCACCATGCCGTGCTGCTGCCCGCCGACGCCGATCGCCTTGACGTCGTCGAGGAGCCCGTCGCCGGTCGCCTCGCCGAACGCCCGCCACCAGTGGGCCGGGTCGACCTCGGTCGCGTCGGGGTGCCCGGCGCGACCTTCCCGCACGACCTCACCGGTGTCGGCGTCGCAGACGAGCACCTTCGTCGACTGCGTTGACGTGTCGACGCCGGCCACGAGACGCCGGGTCATGCCGTCATGACCTGACGCCGAGCAGGTGCTCCATCGCCAGCTGGTCCAGGTGCTCGAACGCGCTGCCGCGGGCGGCGAGCTTGTCGACGTCGAACTCCTCGGCCCGCAGCGACTCGATCGTCTCGCCCTCGCCGAGGGTCGGCTCGTAGAGCTCGTTGACCCGCGCCGCCTCGAGCGCCGCCGCGACCTCCGGGTCCGCCCGGAACGACGCGACCCGCTCCTTGAGGATCAGGTAGTTGCGCATGCAGGCCCGCGCGGTCTCCCACACGCCGTCGTAGTCCTCGGTGCGCGGGGGCTTGTAGTCGAAGTGGCGGTAACCGGTGTAGCCGCCGGTCTCCAGCACGTCGACGGTCCAGAACGCGCCGCGCAGGTTGCCGGCGCCGAAGCGCAGGTCCTGGTCGAAGCGGGGACCGTGCTGGCCGTTGAGGTCGATGTGGAAGAGCTTGCCGTGCCAGAGCGCCTGGGCGATGCCGTGGGCGAAGTTGAGCCCGGCCATCTCCTCGTGCCCGACCTCGGGGTTGAGGCCCACCCGGTCCGGCTCGTCGAGCGTGGAGATCAGCGCGAGGGCGTGGCCGATCGTCGGCAGCAGGATGTCGCCGCGGGGCTCGTTGGGCTTCGGCTCGAGGGCGAAGCGGATGTCGTAGCCCTGGTCGCGCACGTACGCGCACAGGAGGTTGAGCCCTTCGCGGTACCGGTCGAGCGCCGCCGACACGTCCTTGGCCCCGCCGGACTCGGCGCCCTCGCGGCCGCCCCACAGCACGTAGGTCTCGGCGCCGAGCTCGGCCGCGAGGTCGATGTTGCGCAGCACCTTCTTGATCGCGAACCGACGGACCGCGCGGTCGTTGGACGTGAACCCGCCGTCCTTGAAGATCGGGTGGCTGAAGAGGTTCGTGGTGACCATCTCGACCCGGATGCCGGTCGCCTTGAGCGCGTCCTTGAACCGGCCGATCAGGTGGTCGCGGGTCGCGTCGTCGCTGCCGAACGGGAACAGGTCGTCGTCGTGGAACGTGACGGCCGCGGCGCCGAGGTCGGACAGGCGGTGCACGGCCTCGACCGAGTCGAGCGGCGCCCGGGTCGGCCCGCCGAAGACGTCCTGCGCCTGCCAGCCGACGGTCCACAGCCCGAACGAGAACTTGTCGTCACGGCTGGGCTGGTAATCGTTCATTCGCTACCTCTTAGCGGGGGTGTTCGTTGGCGGACGCCTTGCACCCTACGCCGCCGGACGGGGTTAGTTCAATAACAGAACTAACCTGTTTCAGACCTCTCCCACTATCCCTTTTTTCGGGGTTTACTGCGTTTCAGGCCCGAAAGACGACTCTGTAGTACGTCTCCGAGTGCTGCAACGCGAGCAGCACCGCGCCCCGCACCTCGGCGTCCGGGCCCAGCACCGAGGCGCGGATCTCGACGCCGCGCAGCGCCGGCGCCAGGGCGTGCCGGGCCACCGCGGCCCGCAGGGGGTCCAGCAGCAGGTCCCCGATCGGGGCGAGACCGCCGCCGACCACGACGACCGCCGGGTTGTACGCGTTGATCAGCCACGACGCGGCCAGGCCCAGGTGCGCGCCGACCTCGGCGATCACCGACGCGGCCAGGGCGTCGCCCGCGCGGGCCGCCGCGGTCACGTCGCGCGCGTCGAACGCCTCCAGGTCCGCCAGGCTCGACGTCGCGCCGTCCTTCAGCGCCCGCCGCACGGCCCGGACGATCGCCGGGCCGGACGCGACCGTCTCCAGGCAGCCGACATTGCCGCAGTTGCAGGGCTCCTCGTTGCCGGGGACGGCGTTGTGGCCGATCTCGCCGGCCGTGCCGCCGACGCCGTGGAACACCCGGCCGTCGGACAGGACGCCGGCGGAGAGGCCGGTGCCCGCGTACAGCAGCGCCAGATCGCCGACGCGGCCGCCGGCACCCTCCAGGTTCTCGGCGACGGCGGCGGCCTGTCCCGCGTTGTGCACGTAGACAGGGGCGCCGAGCTCGGCGGCGAGGATGTCCCGGACCGGCACGTCACGCCAGCCGAGGTTGGGCGCGAGCAGGCAGACGCCGGTGTGGAAGTCGGTGAGCCCGGGCAGCACCGCGCCGACCGCCGCCAGCCGGGCCGACGGCAGCGCCGTGCTCTCGATCGCGGCGCGCGCCTCGGCCGCCACCATCCGCAGCGCGTCCGCGGGCGCCACCCCGCCTCCTGTCGCGGTTGCGGCGTCGGTACCGGCCGCGAGCGCCGTCGGAGTGGGGAACTCCCGCCGGGCGATCTCCTCCCCCGCGGCGTCGCCGATCGCGACCGTGGTGCGCCGGGCGCCGATGTGGGCGCCGACCACCAACTGGGAGCGGGCGTTGAACTCCAGCAGGATCGGCGGGCGCCCGCCGCTCACCGCGGTCGACCCCGGCCCGATCTCGCGGACCAGCCCGTCGGCGATGAGCTCGTCGACGATCGCCGACACCGTCGGCTTCGCGAGGGTCGTCGACCTGGCGATGCTCGCGCGGGAGACCGGCCCGCCCTCCTTGACCAGCGCCAGCACCAGCGAACGGTTGACCTCGCGCATCACGTTGTGATCGGCACCGCGGCGGGGCTCGGGTGAGCGCTCACCCACACGTTCGTCTGGTCGCATAATCCGACAACGCTACCCCGGCGATCACCCGGAGGCGCGCACCCTACATTGGTATCGGACATTCCCCACCGGCTAGCTCCACAAAGCTGGCCCCGCGGCAGGCTCCGACGGCCCGTCGCGGGCACGGCGACACTCTCTGCGGGAAGGCAGTCTCAGTCATGCACATCTCGGCACGCGGCGACTACGCGGTGCGCGCCTCGCTCGGTCTGGCGGCCGCCTACCCCGCGGTCGTCTCGGCCGCCGGCCTCGCCGACGAACAGGAGATGCCCCGAAAGTTTCTCGAGGCCGTCCTCGGGGACCTGCGCCGGGCCGGGCTCGTCCGCGGCCAGCGCGGCGTCGACGGCGGGTACGTGCTGACCCGCCAGCCATCGGAGATCATGGTCGGCGACGTGCTCCGCGCCGTCGACGGCCCCCTGGCCGAGGTCCGCGGCGTGCGCCCCGAGGAGGCCATGTACTCGGGCACCGCCGAGCACCTGCAGCAGCTGTGGGTCGCGGTCCGCGCCGCCGTCCGCAACGTACTCGACGAGGTCAGCCTCGCCGACGTCGTCCGCGGCCGGATGCCCGCCCACGTCAGGCGGCTCACCACCCCGCCGCAGGCCTGGCAGCCGCGCTGAAACTCCTGAACCGGGGGTGAGCCGCGGGTTCCCGCCCTACGCTCAGGTCATGTCTAAGGCGCACGACCCCTACCTGCAGGCGGCCGAGGGCTTCCTGCACGCCATCCGCGACGAGCTGGACATGGCCGACGACCTGAAGATGGACCGGACGCTGCAGGTCACGCAGACCTACGCGCTGGTGAGCATCGCCCGCTCGCTGAACGTCCTCAGCGACCAGGCCGACACCGCCGACGACTCCCCGCTCGCCATGGCGGGCAACCTCATCAGCCGCTGACCCGCGCTTCGGTCGCCTTCCCGGCGCTCAGGCGGTCGTGTCGGCGGTGAACTCGTCGGCGATCCGGGTGACGTACTCGGCGGCGGCGGTGCCCGCGTTGGCCAGCTCCGACTCGACGACGGCCAGGCCGGGGGTCACCGGGACCGCGGCGAGCTCGCCGAGCAGCTCGCGCAGGTGCCGCTCGGTCGCGTCGGCCTGCGGGCGGACCCCGGCGGTCACGACGGTCACCGCGGCGACGTCCTTGAGACCTTCGGCGGGCAGCTGGTCGAGCAGGACCTTCAGGACGCCCGTGTACGTGCCCTTGTACGTCGGCGTCGCCACCACCAGCACGCTCGCCCGCCGGAGCCGGCTGAGCGCGTCGGCGACCGCACCGTCCCCGGTCTGCAGCAGCCGCGTGCCCAGGGCGGCCACGTCGATGGTGTGCGGCACCGGCTGCCCGAGCCGCTCCGCCAGCGCCGCCCCGACCTCCTCCGCCAGGTGCAACGTACGAGAGTGCGGCCGCGGATTCCCCGAAAGCACAACGATCATGCCGCCGATCCTATCTCCTACCGCACCGATCGGAAATAGCGTCTACCGCATGTGGCCTCTTCCTCATGATCCGGAAGACTTGTTGCCGCTATGACGACACAAAGTCTTCCGGATCATGAGGAAGCAATCCCACGGCGGACCGGAGCAGGGAAGCTTTTGAAAAGTCAGACCCAGGCTCGCGGGTCTGCCACGAGGTCGCGGACGCGCTCGGGGAGTTCGCCCGTGACAACGTCCTCGATGGTGACGGTTTCGAGGATGAGGCGCTCGTTGGCGCGCAGGGCGATCCACACGTCCTGCAGAGCGGAGGCGGCGCCGTGGTAGCCGAGGTCCTCGGGGCGCTGCCCGCGGACGTTGGCGAGGGGGCCGTCGATCACGCGGATGATCTCGGCGAGGCTGATCTCGTCGGCGGGGCGGGCCAGCCGGTAGCCACCCTCGGGGCCGCGCTGGGCGACGACGATGCCGCCACGGCGCAGCTGCAGGAGGATGCTTTCGAGGAACTTGGGCGGGATCTGCTGGGCCGACGCGAGACGGTCGGCGGTCACCAGCTTGCCGTCACCGGCCGAGGACGCCAGCTCCGCCACCGCGCGGAGGGCATAGTCGACCCGGGCTGAAAGGCGCATGACCTATCCTCCCACGCGCCGCAACAGGCCTTCCTGCACGGCGGTCGCTATGTGGCGGCCGTCGCGGGTGAACATGCGGCCGTTGGCGAGGCCGCGGGCGTCGGAGGCCGACGGGCTGATCGAGTCGTAGAGGAACCACTCGTCGGCGCGGAAGCCGCGGTGGAACCACAGGGCGTGGTCGAGGCTGGCGCCGCCGTAGCCGCCGGGGCCCCAGACGGCGCCGTGCACGGCGAGCACCGAGTCCAGCAGGGTGAGATCGGAGGCGAACGTGAGCGCGCACGCGTGCAGCAGCGGGTCGTCGGGGAGCTTGCCGTCCAGGCGCATCCAGACGCGCTGGGTCGGGGAGGCGGGGCGGTCGCCGGGGCGGACCCAGCCGGGCTCGCCGACGTAGCGCACGTCGATCGGGCGCTGGATCATCGACCAGATGCCGGCGCGCTCCGGGTACTTGGCGAGGCGCTCCGCCATGGTCGGCACCTCTTCCGGCGGGGGCACGTCGGCGGGCGCGGCCTCCTGGTGGTCCAGGCCGTCCTCGGGGACGTGGAACGACGCCGACATGAAGAAGATGACCTTGCCGTGCTGCTGGGCGACGGAGCGGCGCACGGAGAAGGAGCGGCCGTCGCGGATGTTCTCCACCGCGTACGTGATGGGCTCCGCCGGGTCGCCGGGGCGGACGAAGTACCCGTGCAGCGAGTGCACCTGGCGCTCCGGGTCGACGGTGCGGCCGGCGGCGACGAGCGCCTGGCCGGCGACCTGCCCGCCGAACACACGCTGGGGGCCGACCGGCGGGCTCATGCCCAGGAACCGGTCGTCCCCCAGCGCTTCCAGGTCAAGGAGTCGGACGAGGGCGTCTACCGCCGCCTGTCCAGTCGCATGCTCGTCCACTCCTGCAATCTAGAGGTTCCTACTCGCTCTGTTCGTGTGACAGTGCTCCCAGCGTGTGGACCCGCAGCGTGTTCGTCGAGCCGGGGGTGCCGGGCGGAGAGCCCGCGACGATGACGACGTCGTCACCGGCGCTGAGCCAGGGCAGGCCGACCATGGCCATGTCGACCTGCTGGAACATCTCGTCGGTGTGCTGGACGAACGGCACGTCGAACGTCTGCACGCCCCACGACAGGGCCAGCTGGTTGCGCACCGTCGGCTCGGGCGTGAACGCGAGCAGCGGCAGCTCGCAGTGCAGCCGGGCGAGGCGGCGGACCGTGTCACCGGTCTGCGAGAAGGCGACGAGCGCCTTCGCGCCGATGTTGCGGGCGATGTTGGACGCGGCCGAGGTGAGCGCGCCACCGCGGGTGCGGGGGTCGTGCTGCAGCCGCGGCACCGACAGCGAGCCGCCCTCGGTGGTCGCGATGATCCGGGCCATCGTGGAGACGGTCAGGATCGGGTAGCGCCCGACGCTGGTCTCGCCGGAGAGCATGACGGCGTCGGCGCCGTCGAGCACGGCGTTGGCGACGTCGGACGCCTCGGCGCGGGTCGGGCGGGCGTTCTCGATCATGGAGTCGAGCATCTGCGTGGCCACGATGACCGGCTTCGCCGACTCGCGGCACAGCTGGACGGCCCGCTTCTGCACGAGCGGCACCTGGTCGAGCGGCATCTCGACGCCGAGGTCGCCGCGGGCGACCATGACGCCGTCGAAGGCCGAGACGATCTGCTCGAGGGCGGCGACCGCCTCCGGCTTCTCGACCTTGGCGATGACCGGGCGGTGCACCCGCTCCTCGTCCATGATCTCGTGGACGAGCTTGATGTCGTCGGGCGAGCGCACGAACGACAGTGCGATCCAGTCGGCGCCGAGCTGCAGCGCGAACCGGAGGTCCTCGGCGTCCTTGTCGGACAGGGCGGGGACGCTCACCGCGACGTTGGGCAGCGAGACGCCCTTGTTGTTGGAGACCATGCCGCCCTCGGTGACGAGGACGGCGATGTCGTTGCCTTCGACGCTGGTGACCTCGACGGCGACCTTGCCGTCGTCGATCAGCAGCCGGTCGCCGGCCTTCACTTCCTGCGGCAGCTTGGTGTAGGTGCACGAGACCCGGTCGGCGGTGCCGACGATGTCGTCGCTGGTGATGACGGCCGTGTCTCCGGTGCGCCACTCGTGCGGTCCGTTGGCGAAGCGACCGAGCCGGATCTTGGGACCCTGGAGGTCGGCGAGAATGCCCACGGAACGGCCGGCGGCAGCGGCGGCCTCACGGACGAGGTTGAACACCGCGGCGTGGTCCTCATGGCTGCCGTGGCTGAAGTTGAGCCGCGCGACGTCCATCCCGGCGTCGACGAGGCCGCGAATCCGCTCGGGCGACGATGTGGCGGGTCCGAGCGTACAGACGATTTTTGCGCGTCGAGTCACCCGTTGAGGCTAGCCCCTCCGCCCGGTGACGATTCGTCCGACCCACGGTGGCGCCATCAGTTGAGACACTGTCCACCTGCCGTTCCCGGAGATAATCGGACGATGTCATCCAGCTCCCAGTGGCACCGGCCGATGGGCACCCGCGACACCCATGAGCCGCACCGCGTCGCGACGCCGCTCGAGCTGCTGTTCGACCTGTGCTTCGTCGTCGCCATCGCGCTGGCTGGGCAGCTGCTGCACCACTCGATCACCGAGGGTGACGTAGCACACGGGATCGTCGCCTATCTGACGGTGTTCTTCTCCATCTGGTGGGCCTGGATGAACTTCACCTGGTTCGCGTCCGCGTACGACACCGACGACGTCGCGTACCGGCTGACGACCCTCGTGCAGATCGCCGGGGTGCTCGTCCTGGCCGCCGGCGTCACCGACGCGTTCCACGGGCACTTCGGCACCGTCACCGTCGGGTACGTCATCATGCGCGCCGCCCTGGTCACGCAGTGGCTCAGGGCGTCCGTCCGGGACGGGACCCGGCGCACGGCCCGCCGGATGGCGTTCGGCGTGACGGCCTGCATGGTCGGCTGGGCGCTGATCCTGCTCACCCACGGCACCCTGCACCTGGTGCTCTTCGCCGTCATGGTCGCCGCGGAGCTGGCCGTGCCCATGTGGGCGGAGCGCTACCACCCCACCCCGTGGCACCCGCACCACATCGCCGAGCGCTACGGGCTGCTGTTCATCATCGTGCTCGGCGAGATCGTGCTGTCCACGACCGTGGCGGTCCAGGCGGGCTTCGTGCAGGACCGGCTGTGGTGGGTGGCCGCGAGCGGGCTGGTCATCGTGTTCGCGTTCTGGTGGCTGTACTTCGACCAGCCCGCCCACCGGATCCTCGTCGACAACCGGCACGCGTTCGTGTGGGGATACGGGCACTACGTCGTGTTCGCGTCGGCGGCGGCGATCGGGGCGGGCATCGCGGTCATCGTCGACCGGCCCGACCTCTCCGGCGCGTCCGTCACCATCCCGGTGGCCACCCTGCTGATGGCGCTGTGGTTCCTGCACCTGCGCCCACGCACCTGGCTGGAGCCCACCGCCGCGGCGCTGATCCTGGCCGCCACCTTCGTGGGACCGTCGCTGGTCATGACAGCAGTGGTGGCGTCGGTACTGGTGGCCGCCCGGCTGATCCTGCTGCGCTCCCGCGCCGCCTAGCGCTGTTAGTATTCGCGCTCCCCGCCGGTGAAGGCCTCCGCGCGGGCCCGGCCGTCGACGCTGTGGCTGAAGACCCGCGCGTCGCTGTCGGCGGTGTGCGTCTGCCCCGTCAGCGTCGCGTGCAGCGGCAGCGCCGACGTCACCTCCGCCCGCGTCCGCGGCAGCGACGACGGGTGCGCGTCCCGGATCCACGTCACCATGTGCTCCCGGATGAAGCACCGCAGGTCCCACAGCTTCGGCGCGTCGGTCGCGCTGACCAGCGCCCGCAGCCGCATCGCAGTGCCCGTGGCCTCCACCACCTGCAGCACCGACACCCGCCCGTCCCACAGGTCGGTCGACTCCAGCGCCCGGCGGAGCTCCTCCCGCGCCTCCGGCACCGGCAGCCACCAGTCGACGTCGAGCATGACGTCCCCGAGCAGCGCCGCCTCCGTCCGCGTCCAGTTCTGGAACGGCTTCTCCGTGAAGTACGACGTCGGCAGGATCAGCCGCCGGTCGTCCCACACGTGGACCACGACGTACGAGAGCGTGATCTCCTGGATCCGCCCCCACTCCGACTCGACGATCACGACGTCCCCGAGCCGCACCGCGTCGCTGAACGCCAGCTGCAGCCCCGCGAACAGGTTCCGCAGCACGCTCTGCGCCGCCAGACCCGCGATGATGCCGACGAACCCGGCACTCGCCAGCACGCTGGTCCCGAGAATCCGCGCCTGCGGGAACGTCATCAGCATCACCGCACCGGCGATCACGGCGATCGTCGCCACCGTCACCCGCCGGATCATCACCACCTGCGTGTGCACCCGCCGCGCCTGCCGGTTGTCCGGCACGTCCGTCCTGAACCGCGCCAGCGCCGCATCCTCCGCCACCACCAGCAACCCGGCGACCAGCCATGCCGCCGCACCGATGATGAGCAGCTGCTCCACGTGCAGGAACGTGGGCCGCCAGTCCGCCTCGTTCGCCGTCCCGCGAACCGAGAAGTAGATCGCCGACAGCACCACCACCCACTGCGTCGGCCGGTGCGCCCGGTTCGCCAGCTCGGTCAACAACACCGACCGCCGCCCCACCCACAACAGGACCAGATGCACCCCCTGCACCACCACCAACGCAACAAGCGCCGCCCCGAGCGCAATCCCCAGCGGCTTGAGCGTGTCGATGAGCGTGTCTCGCATTCGGCGCTAAGTACCCGGGCCCCCTGGCCACCTAACGTGTCCTGCGTCGCACCCACCAGCCAACCACCCCGCCAACCGCCACCACCGCCACCACGACCCACCCGACCCCCCAACCCCCACCCTTCGGCCCCCGTTCCCGACCCGCCTCCGGCACCCCCGAAGCCGGAGACCCAACCGCCGGCACCTCAGCCGTCAACGCCGCCACCGGATCGACAATCCCGAACCCGAACTCCTCATCCCGCCCCGGCTTCCCCCGATCCGTAGCGGTCGCCGTCAACCTACGGACCACCTCGGCCGCAGACAGCCCAGGAAACTTCGCCCGCACCAACGCCACCACCCCAGCCACAATCGCCGTCGAGTCACTCGTCCCCTCACCAACCACGTACTTCCCGAACGCCCCAATCGAAACAATGTCCACCGCCGGCGCCGCCAACACCACCTCCGGCCCAGTAGCCGAAATCGCCGCATGATTCCCGTCCCTGTCCGTCCCCGCCACCGCCACCACCCCAGGCAACTTCGCCGGAAACCCCACCTGCTTACTCTTCGGCGTATTACCAACCCCCGCCACCACCACGACATCAGCCTTGATCGCGGCCGCGACCGCATCCTTGACCTGCGAATATTCGCTCGTCCCGGCCGCGATGCAGATGACTTTCGCGCCTTGGCCGACCGCCCACGTGATGCCGTCCGCCAGATCGATCGGCGAACCACCGAACTCACTGTGCAGCGTCTGCACAGGCAGAATGGTCGCCTCCGGCGCGATACCGAGCACTCCGGCGTTGTTGGGAAGGCCACGCCCGGCGATGAGGCCGGCCATGGCTGTGCCGTGTCCGTCTGTGTCAGCCTTGCCGTTGCCGGTCGGCTGCTCCCCGAACTCCTTACCGTTGAGTACCGCGCCGGCCAGCTCTCCGTGACGGTCGTCGACGCCGGTATCCGTGACCGCGACAACAACTCCCGCACCCCGGCTGATCGCCTGTGCCTGCGAAATCCGCAGCGCCTGCAGGTGCCACTGCCGGTCACGAATGCTGTCAGCCGCCGCGAGTCGCTGAACCCCGACGACGGTCGTCACCGACACCAGGCAGAGCACCACTGCCCAGCGAACCGCCTTCAACGGTCAAGTCCGAGGACGCCCGAGCCCGGATCATGTGCACGGACCGGCGGAACATCGATCACCGGCGGCACCCCATGCTCCACCGACCATTGTTCGCCCGCACCCTCCCGCGGTACGCGACGCGTGCTGGCGGAGCTGTCGCGATTGCCGACGCCGGCCGCTCCACGCATGGCCGCGCCACCAACTCCTGGCGCACCCGCCACCGGCCGACCGGCCATTCCCCCACCACTGTTGACGCCGCGTATGCCACCCGCCGCAGCCGAACCCGGCATCGACGATTCGACCGGAAGCCTCCCCAACACCCGCCCCGGACCCAACAGCGACGGCACGGCCGGACTCCCGGGTCCCGCGGCCGTGCCAGCCGCGGGAAGAAGGCCAACCGGTGTCGCCTGTACAGACTCCGCAGGCCCACCTGTCAGCCCGAACTCCTCCCCGGGCAGAGTGACAGCGGGCCGGGGCGGGTCGAACCGCGGCATCGCAGGACCACCTCCCCCGAGCCTCGCGACGCTTCCACCTGTGGCGCCTCCGCCACCCGTCCCACCACTCAGCGGAGCAACGACATCGGTCTGCATCCCGAACGGCTCGTAGACAGGCAGTTGGACATCCATTCCGGCCGCAGGATCCGCCACCGCCGCATCGGCTTCCCTGAGAATGCGCCGAGCGTGCTCGTCCAGCAGCCTCCGCGCCTGCTCCCCCACCCGCTGGTCGGGCAGATGCTCCGTTCGCCGATACTCCTCGACCAGCGGCGCAAGCTCAGCGCGAGCCTGACCCAGCGCCTCGACAACAAGAGCCACCCGGCTCCGCACCTCCGCCGCACCCACCGCGGTCAGAGACATGGCTCGAATCATGTCGTTGAGCCGCTGGATGAACGCGCTCGCCGCTTCGCTCTTCTCCGGCGGCCACCCATCGGCGAGCTGGTCCCGCAAGAGCCGCAGGCCGTCGCGCTGCGTCTCCAGGGCGGTCTGCTGGCGACGCAGCGTCGCCAGGTGCACGTGAGCATCGGCCTCGTCGTCCGCCGCGACCATCTCCCACAACTGCGGCAACCGCCACCGCTTGTACGTCTCACCCATCAGACCGGCTCCACCACACACCATCCAACCGGCACATGATCACTCACCGCATCCTCCCCGCCACGATGCGCAATAGACAACCGTGACGGTACCGCACACTCAACGCCTCACAACGCCCTCGATTCGCACCACCCGCACAGCGCGACACCCACTACCGCCGCCGCCTGACCAGCAGCCCCACACAAAGAAGCAGCACCCCACCACCGACAACCACCCACACAACCCCCGACCACCCCGCACGCCCCGCCGGCACCCCCACCCCAGACGAAGACACCGACGGCACCACACTCGGCACCGAAGCCGTCAACGCCGCCACCGGATCGACAATCCCGAACCCGAACTCCTCATCCCGCCCCGGCTTCCCCCGATCCGTAGCGGTCGCCGTCAACCTACGGACCACCTCGGCCGCAGACAGCCCAGGAAACTTCGCCCGCACCAACGCCACCACCCCAGCCACAATCGCCGTCGAGTCACTCGTCCCCTCACCAACCACGTACTTCCCGAACGCCCCAATCGAAACAATGTCCACCGCCGGCGCCGCCAACACCACCTCCGGCCCAGTAGCCGAAATCGCCGCATGATTCCCGTCCCTGTCCGTCCCCGCCACCGCCACCACCCCAGGCAACTTCGCCGGAAACCCCACCTGCTTACTCTTCGGCGTATTACCAACCCCCGCCACCACCACGACATCAGCCTTGATCGCACGCTCGATCGCCACACGCACCTCGGGATACTCGCCGGTGACGGCAGCCACGCAGATGACCTTCGCGCCTTGCGAGACCGCCCATTCGATGCCCGCTGCGAGGTTCGTCGGAGAGCCCCCGAATTCGCTGTGAATCGTCTGTACCGGCAGGATGATCGCCTTCGGAGCAATGCCGAGGACGCCTCCGCCATTCGCGAGGCCACGCCCCGCGATCAGGCCGGCCATCGCCGTGCCGTGCCCGTCGGTATCAGCCTTCCCGTTGCCTGACGCGCCTTCCCCGAACTCTCTGCCTTCGATCACGGCACCGGCCAACTCGCCACGACGATCGTCGACACCGGTGTCCGTCACTGCGACGAGCACTCCTTCGCCGAGGCTCCACCGATGCGCATCAAGGACACCGAGTGAGGCCAAGTGCCACTGCCGGTCGCGAATGGCATCCGCGGAAGCGGGAACCGGCCAAGCGAGCGTCGCCATCGTCACCGCGATGACGGCGGTCGAACGGAGCACCCGGTTCAACGATCAAGTCCAATCACGCCCGGGCCTGGATCATGCGTCCGGACTGGCGGCAGCGCCTCAAGGAGCGGCGTCACTCCTTGATTCACCGCCCACTGCTCGTCATGCCCCGTGTCCTGCACCCGCCGCCGCGCGACGTACTCCTCGAATGACCGATCCTGGTGTCCGCCGGCTCCGGACGGACGAACTCCAGCAGACACGGACCGCGCCGACGCTGCAGCTGTGCGCATGACGCCGCCACGCGCTGCCATCGGCGGCGCACTGCCGATCACCCCACCCGGAACTCCCCGCGTCACTCCCCCGCCAACGCCTCGGGCGATCCCATCGTTCACGGACACAGGCATTCCACTCACCGGACCGACACCAAGGACTCGACCAACGGTCGGATTCATCTCGAGCGAACCGCGAGGCGACACCCCGCCTGAAGAGCCAGTTCCCGTGTCACCTGGCCACAAGCCGTTCGCCTGCACTCCGCGCGGCTCCTCAGCAAGGACAACGTCGTCGCCGGCTATGTCGGCGGTGACAGGAGCGGGTGGGTCGAATCGCGGCGGACGCAGTTCACCCAAGCGCTCCGAGGCTCGCTTCGCGCCGCCTCCGCCACTACCGGCGCCGGTCACATCGCCGCCACTGGTCACGGGCGGGACGTCCGTCAGCATGCCGATCCGCGCATACGTGGGAAGCGCCACCTGCAACGCCGTGTTCGCGTCACGCACCGTGCCATCTGCCGAGATGAGGATCTGGCGAGCCTCCTGATCCAGCACCTTCTTTGCCTGCTGGGAAACCCGCGGGTCGACGACCGCCTCGGCCTTCGCGTACCGCTCGACCAACGGCGCCAACTGATGCCGCGCCCCCTCGATCGCATTGACAGTCAGCGCTACCGCCACCCGCACATCGGCGGCGCCTCGTGCTGTTGCGGTCAACGCGTCGAGCATGTCGTTGAGCCGCTGGATGAACGCGCTCGCCGCTTCGCTCTTCTCCGGCGGCCACGCTTCGGCGAGGTGGTCTCGCAGGAGTCGCAGGCCGTCGCGTTGGGTTTCCAGGGCGGTCTGCTGGCGGCGCAAGGTGGTCAGGTGCAGGTGGGCGTGTTCGGGGTCGTCGGCGGTCAGCATTTCCCAGAGTTGGGGCAGGCGCCAGCGCTGGTACGACTCGGCCATCAGAGTGACCTGCCGGTCCTCGGGTCGTGCTGGGCGGCCCACAGCGCGTCGTCGACCTTGGCTGAGGCGACGGCCAGCGCAGTCTTGAACTGGTCGCCGCTCAGTGTGTCCGCGTGGGAGTATGCTGCCGCGACCTCCTCGGCTGCCTGCACGAACACCGCGCCGTTGTGGATGAAGGCGTCCATCAGGTCCAGGAGTTCGATGAGCTTCCGGTGGTACAGGGTCGCCGCGGCCTGCACGTCTGGGCTGGCCGTGCGGGTCCCGAACGTCGGGGTGTCGACGAACGTGCGCAGGATCTGGTCGTGCTCCGGCGACAGATGGCCGCTCAGGTCGGCCCGCAAGCCGGTCCCGAACGACCGGACCGCCTCCAGGTCGACGCTGAACCCAGCCGCATGATCACTCACCGCGTCCTCCCCGCCACGATGTGCAATAGACAGACGTGACGGTACCGCACGTTCAGAACCTCAAGACGCCCCGTTTCGCACCAACCGCAAAGCGTGACCGCAAAAGCGGGACAGCACAAACCCGCAGAGCGCGACCGCAGGGTCAGCCGTGGTAGGAGGAGGGCATGTCGCAGGCTTCGAGGCTCTGCTCGTAGCCGTCGAAGAAGGCGCCGGTGCGTTGGGCGGCTGAGCCGTGGGCGCCTTCCTGGAACCAGGGTTCGTCGTCGGGGTCGGCGACGGAGAGGAGGCCGTTGCGCAGCTCGTCCAGGTCGCCGTCCTCGAGGGTGAAGTCGCCGACCTTGATGGAGTCGCCGATGTAGGCGCCGGCGAAGCAGTCGGCCTGGAGCTCCTGGTAGATGGTGAAGGCGTACTCGATGCCGAGGCGTTGCTGGATGGCGTGGCCGTATTCGTGGCCGAGGAGGTAGAAGACGAAGGCGTCGCCGAGGTCCTTGTAGACCTCCTCCGACCAGTTCACGTCGTACGCGATGAAGTCGCCGATGGGGCAGTAGGCGGCGTTCTGGGTCGGGATCGGCTGGGAGCCGCACATGACCTCGCCGTCGATGCGGTAGGGCACGATGCGGGAGACGGGCTTGAAGCCGACGATCCGGGAGCTCCAGTAGCGTTCGACGACCTTCACCGCGATGCGGACGTCGTTGGCGAACGTGGAGTCGGGCGCCGCGGCCCGCGCCGGGGAGGAGTAGGTGGGCGCCGAATAGCCGGGAGGAGGCGTGTACGAGGGACGCGGAGCGGGGAACGGCGGCGCGGACGGGATGGTCGGCGCCCAGAACGGTGTGGTGTCGGCGAAGGCGGCCTCGGCGGGGAGCAGCGCGAGGCCCACGACGAGCAGCGAGAGGATGAGCGGGCGTTTCATGGCCGAGGGGTACCCGGGAGCGGCCCCGCGAACAGGACCGCTCCCGATTAGCAACCCGTCAGGCGGTCAGGGCGGCGGCGCTCGGCTCGACCGGTGCCGGCAGGGCGCCGTCGCCGCCGAGGTAGGCGTGGATCGACGCGGCCGCGGAACGGCCCTCGGCGATGGCCCAGACGATGAGTGACGCGCCCCGGTGCATGTCGCCGGCGACGAAGACGCCCGGCGTGGCCGACTGCCAGTCGGCGCCGGTGTCGATGCCGCCGCGGCGGTTGCGGGTCAGGCCGAGGTTGGTCAGCAGCGGGCCGGGCTCGGTGCCCTCGAAGCCGATCGCGAGCAGGACCATCTCCGCGGGGTAGAGCCGCTCGGTGCCGGGGATCTCGGTGACGACCCGCCGGCCGTCCACTCTGGACACCTGCACCTCGGCGATGCGCACGCCGGTGAGGTCGCCGTCGTCGTTGCCCTCGAAGGCGGTGACGGCGACCGCGAAGGCGCGCGCGCCGCCCTCCTCGTGCGCGGGGTAGTCGCGCAGGATCCAGGGCCACGTCGGCCACGGGTCGCGCGACTCGTCCCGGGTGGACGGCGGCACCGGGTACTGGTCGAGCTGCAGCACGGACTTCGCGCCCTGCCGGTGCGCGACGCCGAGGCAGTCGGCCGCCGTGTCGCCGCCGCCGATGATGATCACGTTCTTGTCGAAGGCGGAGATCGACGCGGATGGCACCCGCCCGGCGACGACCCGGTTGGCCTCGACGAGGTGCTCCATCGCGAGGTGTACCCCGGAAAGCCCGCGGCCCTCGATCTCGACGTCGCGGGCGGCCAGGGCGCCGCAGGCGAGCAGGAGCGCGTCGTGGCGGGCCCGCAGGTCGTCGACGGAGACGGTGACGCCCACGTTGACGCCGGTCTCGAAGCGGACACCCTCGGCACGCAGCTGGTCCAGCCGCATGTCGATGTGCCCCTTCTCCAGCTTGAAGTCGGGGATGCCGTAGCGCAGGAGCCCGCCGAGGGCGTCGTCCCGCTCGTACACCACGACGTCGTGACCGGCGCGGGCCAGCTGCTGCGCGGCGGCGAGCCCCGCGGGGCCCGAGCCGACGACGCCGACGCTCTTGCCGGACCGCTCGGGCGCCGGACGGGGGGTGACCCGGCCGGCGGCGACCGCGCGGTTGATGATCTCGACCTCGACCTGCTTGATCGTGACGGGCTGGCCGCCGGCGATCGACAGGACGCACGCGGCCTCGCACGGCGCGGGGCACAGCCGCCCGGTGAACTCCGGGAAGTTGTTGGTCGCGTGCAGGGCCTCGATGGCGAAGTCCCAGTTGCCGGTGCGGACGAGGTCGTTCCAGTCGGGGATGCGGTTGCCGAGCGGGCAGCCGTCGTGACAGAACGGGATGCCGCAGTCCATGCAGCGGGTCGCCTGCTCGGCGATCAGCTCGTCGGACGCGGGCGGGTACACCTCGCGCCAGTCGCGCAGCCGGACCGGGACGGGGCGGCGGGTGGGCAGGCGCCGCTCGTACCGCAGGAAACCGTTCGGGTCAGGCACGCGCCACCTCCATGACCGCCTCGTCGACGTCGCGGCCGGCCGCCTCGGCGGACCGCCTGGCGTCCATGACGCGCTTGTAGTCGCGCGGCACGACCGCCGTAAAGGCTGCCACGGAAGTGTCCCAATTGTCCAGGATGCGCGCGGCCACCGCGGAACCGGTCTCGGCGAGGTGCGCCTCGACCAGCGACCGCAGCGGGGCGGCGTCGGTCACCGGCTCCAGGTCCACCAGTTCGGCGTTGACCAGCGTGTGGTCGAGGTTCCAGATGTACGCGACGCCACCCGACATACCGGCGGCGAAGTTCCGCCCGGTGGGGCCGAGCACGACCACGGTGCCGCCGGTCATGTACTCGCAGCCGTGGTCGCCGACGCCCTCGACGACGGCGGTCGCGCCGGAGTTGCGCACGGCGAACCGCTCGCCCGCCTTGCCGCGCATGAACAGGGTGCCGCCGGTGGCGCCGTACAGGGCCGTGTTGCCGCCGATGATCTGGTCCTCGGCGACGAACGTGGCGGTCGGGTCGGGGGTCACGACGAGCTTGCCGCCGGACAGGCCCTTGCCGACGTAGTCGTTGGCGTCGCCGAGGAGCCGGAGGGTGACGCCGTGCGGGACCCAGGCGCCGAAGGACTGCCCGGCGGTGCCGCGCAGCGTGACGTCCACGGTGCCGTCGGGCAGGCCCGCGCCGCCGACCCGGCGGACGATCTCGCCGCCGAGCATCGCGCCGACGGAGCGGTGCTCGTTGCGGACGGCGATCTCCAGCTTGATCGGCGTGCCCTCGTCGAGGGCGGGCGTGACCGCGGCGATGAGCTGGTTGTCCAGCGCCCGCTCCAGGCGGTGGTCCTGCTTGGTGGTCTGGCGCCGGGCGGCGTCGTCGGCGAGCGGCGGAACGTGCAGCAGCGGGGTCAGGTCGAGCCCGCCGGCCTTCCAGTGGTCGACGGCCGAGCGGACGTCGAGCAGCTCGGTGTGGCCGATCATCTCGTCGAGCGTGCGGAAGCCCAGCTCGGCCAGGTAGCCGCGGACCTCCTCGGCCATGAACCAGAAGAAGTTCTCGACGAACTCGGGCGAGCCGTTGAACTTCTTGCGCAGCGCCGGGTTCTGGGTGGCGATGCCGACCGGGCACGTGTCGAGGTGGCAGACGCGCATCATGATGCAGCCCGACACGATGAGCGGCGAGGTCGCGAAGCCGAACTCCTCGGCGCCGAGCAGCGCCGCGATGACGACGTCACGGCCGGTCTTGAGCTGGCCGTCGACCTGGACGCTGACCCGGTCGCGCAGCCCCGACAGCAGCAGCGTCTGCTGGGTCTCGGCGAGGCCGAGCTCCCACGGCGTGCCGGCGTGCTTGAGCGAGTTGAGCGGCGAGGCGCCGGTGCCGCCGTCGTGGCCGGAGATGAGGATGACGTCGGCCTTGGTCTTCGCCACGCCGGCGGCGACGGTGCCGACGCCGACCTCGGAGACCAGCTTCACGTGGACGCGGGCCGCCGGGTTGACGTTCTTCAGGTCGAAGACCAGCTGGGCGAGGTCCTCGATGGAGTAGATGTCGTGGTGCGGCGGCGGGGAGATCAGCCCGACGCCGGGGGTGGCGTGACGGGTCTTGGCGATCCAGGGCCACACCTTGTTGCCGGGCAGCTGGCCGCCCTCGCCGGGCTTGGCGCCCTGGGCCATCTTGATCTGCAGGTCGTCGGCGTTGACCAGGTACTCGGTGGTCACGCCGAAGCGTCCGCTGGCGATCTGCTTGATGGCGGAGCGGCGGCGCGGGTCGTGCAGCCGCTCGGGGTCCTCGCCGCCCTCGCCGGTGTTGGACTTGCCACCGATGTTGTTCATCGCGATGGCGAGGGTCTCGTGCGCCTCCATGGAGATGGAGCCGTAGGACATGGCGCCGGTCGCGAAGCGCTTGACGATCTCGGTGGCCGGCTCGACCTCCTCGATCGGCACGGCGGGGCGGACCCCGGTGCGCAGCTCGAAGAGGCCGCGCAGGGATCCGGCCTGGCCGGCGAGCTCGTCGACCTTCGCGGTGTACCGCTGGAAGACGTCGAACTGCTTGGACCGGGTCGCGTGCTGGAGGAGGAACACCGTCTCCGGGTTGAACAGGTGCAGCTCACCCTCGCGGCGCCACTGGTACTCGCCGCCGACCTCGAGCCGGCGGTGCGCCCGCTCGGCGTCGTTGGCCGGGTAGGCGCGGGCGTGCCGCGCGGCGATCTCGGCGTGGATCTCGGCGAGGCCGATGCCGCCGATCTTGCTCGGGGTGCCCGTGAAGTACCGCTCGACGAGGCGCGGGTCGAGACCGACGGCCTCGAAGACCTGGGCGCCGCAGTACGAGCTGACGGTCGAGATGCCCATCTTCGACATGATCTTCAGGACGCCCTTGCCGAGCGCCTTGACGTAGTTGTAGATCGCCTTCTCGGGGTCGACGCCGGGCAGCGCGCCGGTGGCGATGAGGTCCTCGGCGCTCTCGAAGGCGAGGTACGGGTTGACCGCCGAGGCGCCGAACCCGGACAGCAGCGCGACGTGGTGCACCTCGCGGCAGTCGCCGGACTCGACGACCAGCGACACCTGGGTGCGGGTCTGCTCGCGCACCAGGTGCTGGTGGACGGCGGCGGTGAGCAGCAGCGACGGGATCGGCGCCAGGTCGACGGTCGAGTCGCGGTCGGACAGGACCAGGACCCGCACGCCGTCCTCGATCGCCTCGGACACGCCGCGCATGATCTCCACGAGGCGCCGCTTGAGACCGGTCGCGCCGTCGCGGATCGGGTACAGGCCGGAGACCCGGACGGCCTTGAAGCCGGGCAGGTCGCCGTCGTCGTCGATGTGCAGCAGCTTCGCGAGGTCGTCGTTGTCGATGACCGGGTACGGCAGGGCGATCTGCCGGCAGGACGCCGGGCCGGGCTTGAGCAGGTTGCCCTCGGGGCCGATGGTCGCGGCGACGCTGGTGACGATCTCCTCGCGGATCGCGTCCAGCGGCGGGTTCGTGACCTGGGCGAAGAGCTGCGTGAAGTAGTCGTACATGAGCCGCGGCCGCGTCGAGAGCACGGCGACGGGCGTGTCGGTGCCCATCGAGCCCAGCGGCTCCGCGCCGGACCGCGCCATCGGCCCGATGAGGATCTTCAGCTCCTCCTCGGTGTAGCCGAAGGTCTGCTGGCGGCGCTGCACGGAGTCGTGCGTGTAGACGACGTGCTCCCGCTCGGGCAGCGTGTCGAGGTCCATGAGCCCGGCGTGCAGCCAGTCCTCGTAGGGCTCGGCCTGCGCCAGCTCGGACTTGATCTCGTCGTCGGTCTTGATGCGGCCGGCGGCGGTGTCGACGAGCAGCATCTTGCCGGGCGCCGAGCGGCCCTTGGCCACGATCGTCGCCGGGTCGAGGTCGAGCACGCCCGCCTCGCTGGCGAGCACGACGAGACCGTCGGCGGTCTGCCACCAGCGGCCGGGGCGCAGCCCGTTGCGGTCCAGGACCGCGCCGACGACCGTGCCGTCGGTGAAGGCGACGCTCGCCGGGCCGTCCCACGGCTCCATCAGGCAGGCGTGGAAGCGGTAGAACGCCCTGCGGAGCGGGTCCATCCGAGGGTCGTTCTCCCACGCCTCGGGGATCATCATGAGCACCGCGTGCGGCAGGCTCCGGCCCGCCAGGTGCAGCAGCTCGAGCACCTCGTCGAAGTTGGCGGAGTCGGACGCCTCGGGCGTGCAGATCGGGAAGAGCCGGCGGATGTTGCCGGGCAGGTTCTCGGTCGCCAGGAGGGCCTCGCGGGCCGCCATCCAGTTCCGGTTGCCCCGGATGGTGTTGATCTCCCCGTTGTGGGCGATCAGCCGGTACGGGTGCGACAGCTCCCACGAGGGGAACGTGTTGGTCGAGAAGCGCGAGTGGACCAGCGCGATCGCCGACGTGACGCGCTCGTCGGACAGGTCGGGGAAGAACGACACGACCTGGTCGGGGGTGAGCATGCCCTTGTAGGTGATGGTGCGCGAGGACAGCGACGGCAGGTAGAGCTGGATGCCGCGCTCGCGGGTCTCCCGCTCGGTCTGCTTGCGCACGCAGTAGACGACCCGGTCCAGGTCCAGGTCGGACAGCACGGCGCCGGGCGCGCCGAGCCTCTCCGCGCTGATGAAGACCTGCTTGATGCGCGGCATCGCGGCGAGCGCGGTCGCGCCGAGGTCGGAGGCGTCGATCGGGACGTCGCGCCAGCCGAGCACGTGGGCACCCTCGACGAGGGCGTACTTCTCCAGGACGCGCATCGCGCGCTGGGCGGCCTCGTCGTCGACGGGCAGGAACGCCAGGCCGGTCGCGTAGGAGCCGGCGGGCGGCAGGTCGATCCCGGTCCCGGCGGTGACGTCCCTGAGGAACGCGTCCGGGATCTGGATCATGATGCCGGCACCGTCGCCGGTGTTCTGCTCGGCCCCGCGGGCACCTCGGTGGTCCATGCGCAACAGCGCGGACAGCCCCTTGTGCACGACGTCATGGGACCGGCGGCCGTGGATATCGGCCACGAACGCGACCCCGCAGGCGTCGTGCTCAAAAGCAGGGTCGTACAGACCCTGCGGCTGCGGTCCCGGGTAACCCATCGGGCCTCCTGACGTCATCGATTGCGAGTCGGGACAACGTCGGCCCTAAAAACACCTTACGGAGCAGTCTTGCCAGTGTACGCGAAGATTGCGGCGCGATCCTCATGTGTTGTCCCGACCGGCCGCCACGCGCGATGCCGACCAACGTACCGCCTGTACCGCCGGACGGCCTACAACGTGAGATCGTGACAAATCCCACGAGCCGCAGGTAGGGGCGCTGCGGATGGTCCGTTACCGAATCGGGACGCAACCTCCGGCAGTCTGGAACACGTCCAAGGAGCGGATGGCTCGGGCCGTCCGTTACTTCCTACGATGATGCACGGCAAGATCGCCCGCCACCAGTTCGGCGACGAGTTGAACCGGCTGGCACAAACCAGGGATACACCGGCGTAGTTCGCCGGCGCATGCTCGACCTCAACAACGCTAGCCCAACGAAGGAGGTGTGGACATGGGAGTCTCCGCACGCGCACTGGCCACGATCACCGCCCTTGCCGGCCTGATCGCCCTCTCCGCTTGCAGCGCTGACGAAAAGCCCAGATGGAGCGGCAGCAGCAACAGTGCCGGCGGCCCCTCGGCTTCCGCGTCCGCCGCGCAGCCAACCGCGACCCTCACCGCGCCCGCCGACGGCGCGACCGGCGTCTCCACCGCCACCGAACTCGCCCTGCAGGCGGCGCCCGGCGCGAACGCGTCGGTCACCCTGACGGACGCGTCCGGCGCGGCGGTCGACGGCGGCCTGCGCTCCGACGGCTCGACCTGGATCCCGGCTAAGCAGCTCAAATACGGCACGCAGTACACGGCGACCGTGACCTCCGCCGGCGACAGCGCCGGGAAGAAGGTCACGTTCACGACCATGGCGAAGCCCGGCAAGACGGTCAACGTGTCGACCGCCCTGTCCGACAACAAGGTCTACGGGGTGGCCATCCCGATCGTCGTCCGCTTCGGCTCCAGCGTCCCCCAGGAGCTGCGGGCGAGCGTCGAGAAGCGGCTGCTCGTCACCAGCACCCCGCCGCAGGTCGGCACCTGGTACTGGTTCAACGGCGGCGAGGTGCACTTCCGCCCGAAGGACTACTGGCAGACCGGCACGAAGGTCAGCGTCCGCCTGGCGACGGGTGGCCTGCAGCTGACCAAGACCGGCTGGGGCACCAAGGACGTCACGACCAACTTCACCATCGGTGACAAGATCATCATGGTCACCGACGACAAGACCCACCAGATGACGGTGGAGAAGAACGGCGAGGTCATCAAGACCATCCCGGTGAGCCTCGGCAAGGCCAAGACGCCGAGCTCCAGCGGCGCCATGGTGATCATGGACAAGCAGCAGTCCGAGCTGTTCGTGTCGACCGACCCGTCCGACCCCTACCGCGAGACCGTGTACCTGACGCAGCGCATGACCAGCGGCGGCGAGTACATCCACGCGGCCCCGTGGTCCGAGGGCGACCAGGGCAAGCGCAACGTCTCGCACGGCTGCACGAACGTCTCGCAGAAGAACGCGAAGTTCCTGTTCGACCTGACGAAGATCGGCGACATTCACATCGTCAAGAACACCCCGCGCAAGCTCGCCTGGGGCAACGGCTGGACCGACTGGGACAAGACCTGGGACGAGTACGTCAAGGGCAGCGCCCTCCCGCCGCCGGCCGCGCCGGCCGCGGACCCGAGCGCCAGTCCTTCGGTGACCGTGTCGCCCTCCGCGTGACGCATTGAAGGGGCCGCTGTCCCCGTCCACCGAAACGGTGGGCTGACAGCGGCCCCTTCGCTGTCTCATCATGGCTGCCGTGCTCGACTGGATCGACCCGACGTTCCGCGCCACCGAGGTGATCCTCACGGTGCTGGTGATCGCCGTCCTGACCGTCACGGTCCTGCGGGCGTCACCGGACCGGATGCGGGCGCGGATCGCGGCCGGCGGCCTCGTCGCGGCGTTCCGCCGGTCGGCGGCGACGAACACCCTGACCGCCCTCATCGCCCTCGAGGCGGTCCTCGTCGGCCCCGGCCTGACCCTCACCGACCTCGGCCTGCGGCCCGCGACCCTCGGCGACGCCGCGATCGCGCTGGGCCTGTCCGCCGCGGCCGCCGGCACCGCCGCGGTGCTGACCGTCCGCGCCGGCCCCATCGCCCCGGACGACGATCCGCTCGCGTTCCTGCGGCCCACGACGCCGCCGGAGCGACGCTGGGCGGCCGTCGGGGCCGTCGCCGCCGGGACCGGCGAGGAGATCGTGTTCCGCGGCCTGTTCATCGCCGCCGGCATCGGCGTGCTCGGCCTCCCCGCGTGGGCGGCGGCCGTCCTCTCGGCGCTGCTGTTCGGGCTCGGCCACCGCTACCAGGGCCTGCGGGGCGTGGTCGCCACCACCGGGGCGGCGGTCGTGTTCACCGTCCTGTACGCGGTGACCGGCAACCTGCTCGTGCCGATCGCCCTGCACATCACGGTGGACCTGGTGTCGCTGCTGCTCGTGCCGATGCTGCTCGCCCGGCGGGCGGCCGCGTCATGAACGGCAGGATCCGCCTGTACCGCGGCGGCATCATCACCTCGATCGCGCTGACGTCACGCAGCGCGACGCCGCGGTGAGCGCCGGGTCGATATCGGCAATCGGATATCGCATGCGGATCGATGCGGCGCTAGCGTCTCGGCCATGGCTCTCGTCCGTCGCACGAACGTGCTCGGTCCCCACTCCAGCCGCGTCGTCGCGGCCGCCTCGGTGACGCCCGCCGCCGAGGCCCCCGCCGTCGGCCGGGCCCACGTGCCCGCCCAGTCCGCCCCGTTCTCACCGGGCGCCTCCACCCAGTCCGCGAGCGCCGAGGCCGCCGCGTCACCGGGCGCCGGGGTCGCCGCGGCGGGCGACGAGGTGGGGATCGCGATCGCCGCGGCCGGCCCGCCCGAGCCCACGCCGGGCGGCGAGGCCGCCGCGGTCCCGCCGCAGCCCGCGTCGGTGCTCTCCCTGGTGTCGGCGTTCCTCCTGGTCGCCGCCGGCGGCGTCGGCTCCTGGGCGCTCTGGCACTACAAGATCAACGCCCAGGCGATCCACCTGCCCGACGCGACGACGTTCTTCGCGGTGCTGTTCGCGTTCGCCACCGCCGTCGAGCGGATCCTGGAGCCGTTCGCCAGGTTCCTGCCCGGCAAGCACGCCCGCGGCGAGCTGGAGGCCGCCGTGGCCAACCTCGCCAACAAGTACCACGACGCGACCCTCGACGACCTGATCCAGGTCGCCCACGCGAAGTCCATGGTGGAGAAGGGCCGGGCCAGCCGCGGCCTCGTCTCCTGGGGCATCGCCACCGCCGTGGCCACCGTCGCGTCCTCGGCCGGCGGCCTGTACCTGCTGCACTCCATCGCCGGCGAGTCCTGGGACGGCATCCCCGTCTGGATCGACGCCATCGTCACCGGCATCGTCGTCGGCAGCGGCACCAAGCCCCTCCACGACGTCATCAGCAAGGTCCAGAAGAACAAGGAGAAGTCCGAGGACTCCCCCTGACCCGTCGCGGTCAGAGGACCAGGAGGCCGTCGGTCTGGGCGCTGTGGGTCATGGCGGACAGGGCCGCCGGGACGGTCAGGAACGGCAGGTAGGGCAGGTCGTAGGGGTGCATCCGCAGGACCTGGGTGGCGTGGTGGCCCGGCACGACGCCCGAAGGGTAGGCGCGGGCGCAGCGGCGGTCGACGAGGCCGTGGCGGGTGGCGAAGGCCGCGACGGCCTGCCACTCCTCCAGCCGCGCGACGGTCGGCAGCGGCATGCCCGGGGGTTCGGCGAAGACGTCGACGGAGGTGAAGGGTTCGCTGCCGGCCAGCCACCACGACAGGGAGCGGACCGCGGAGCGCAGGGGATGCTCGCACCAGTACGGGACGAGGCCGGCGCGCAGGACGTGCCAGGGATCCAGCAGCCGGCCGCATTCCACGACGAGACGGGCGGCGGTGCGGGTGCCGGCGCGCAGCCAGCCCCGGTAGAGGTCGGCGACGGCGCCGCTGAGCACGTCGGGGTGGCGGTAGAGGACCTGGCGGATGGGGTGGCCGTGCGCTGAGCCGTACCGGCGGAGGTCCTCGACCAGGCCGCGGTCGACGGCACGTTCGCCGTCGCTGTCGGCACGGGGGGACCGGCCGCGCAGGGACCGGTCGTCGCGGTAGTCGCCGGGGCCGAGGCCGCTGGCGCGACTGCCGAGCTGGAAGGAGTAGCCGTCGTCACCGGCGGACGTCTGCCAGCGGCTGACGTCCCGGACCACGACGATGGGGGCGTCCGGGTTCAGGCGCTCGGCGATGAGCCGGCGGTACGCCAGCGGCAGGCGGCGCCAGCGCACCACCGCATAGGCGGTCGCGGCACCGGACCAGCCGCGCCACACCGGGTCGTACACCTGACGGATGCCGACATCGGGGTTGTCCATGAGGATGTCCCGGGCGAGGCGCTCACCGTCCTGCGCGGGGCGTTCGCCGGCGGCGACCTCAGGGGTCGGCACCTCGAACGCGACCGGCAGCCACGGCACGCCGAGGGCCATCGCGAGATGGACGGCGGCGCCGTGCGGGGAGCCGACGACGAGACCGTTGTAGGCGCCCTCGGGGAGCTGGCTGACGAGCCACGCGGCGACGTCCTCGGCGTCGAGCTCGCGGCGGGCGTGCCGGCCGGCGCCGTCGGACCGGCTGCCCGGCTGGGCGCCGATCCGGCCCGACCGATCCATTGTCCACTGTGGAGCGGCGACGACCGGGCGGGCGACGCCGCCACGGTACGCGAGCGCCCGGCCCGACGCGATGGCGAGCGTGGTGCCCAGCCCGTTCGGCCACAGCGCCTCGACGTCTTGCGTGGCTTCGACCCGCCGCCTCATACCGCTCCTCGACCTCCGGTCCGTCCGCCGATCACCCGATCACCCAACCGCGGTCTTCCCAGCCGCGCCCCCGGTAAACCACGTCCGGCCAAGCCAGGTGGCCGTCCCCGGAAGCCGGGAACGGCCAGGCCCGGAGGCACCGGGAAATGGCGCCGGGGGCGCCAAACCCGTAGACTCGCTACACATGAAGGCGGACGCGCTGCGCGGGCATCTCGACGCACTCCTGCTCGCGGTGCTGGACGGCGAGCCCCGCCACGGCTACGCGATCATCGAGGCCCTCCAGGAGCGCAGCGGCGGCTCGCTGGCGCTGCCGACGGGCACGGTCTATCCCGCGCTGCGCCGGTTGGAGCGCGCGGGCTATGTGGAGAGCGCCTGGTCCACGGTCGGCGGCCGCGAGCGCCGCACCTACAGGCTGACCAACGCCGGCCGGAAGGTCCTGGCGGAGGAGCGGTCGGCGTGGCAGGAGTTCACGGCCACGATCGGCGCGGTGCTGCTCCCACCGCCCGCGACGGCCTGACCGTCAGGCCCTTGCCGCCGGTGTACTGGTGGCCGACACGCACCGGATCGCCAGGCACCCCGCATAGCCGAACGCGGCGGTGTTGACGGCCATGCCGATGAGCACCGGCGGCCACGTCGCGGCGGCCGGCCACTGGTGCAGGCTCAACCCGAAGACGGTCAGGCCCAGCAGCGCGTGCATGCCGAGGAACACGACCGTCGCCTGGCCGACGAGGCGGGCGTACCGCATGCCGTCGCGCAGGAACCGGCTGCCCCAACCGAATCCGACGATCGCGAGCCCGGCGGCCGCCGCGGCGAGGAACGACGTGTACTGGAAGTGGTCGACGAGCACCCAGTAGACGTGGCTGGCGCGCTCGTCGGAGCTCCACTTCGTGTTCCACCACATGAGCGGCTCGAGCAGCGTCATGACCGGCAGCACGAGCGCGATCCACGTCGCGGTGCGGCGGCCCTGCAGCGCGGCGAGCTCGGTCTGGTAGCCGGGCACGACCTGCGGGTGGGTGCCGAAGTCGACGACGGCCCTGTGCTGCGCGTCGAGCGGGTCGTGGCCCTCGTCCGCGTAGGCCTCGGCGGCGTCGAACAGGCTGTCCCGCGCCTCGGTGATCATCTCCTGCCGGTGCCGGCGCGGCCCACGCAGCGCGGCGGCGAGGCCGTCGACGTAGACGTCGATCGGGCCGGCTCCATGGGTCACCCCGTCCACCGCTCAAGGTTCCCACATGGTGGTTGTCCGGCGTCAACCGCCGTTCGTCCGGCCTTCCTCCACGCCCACGACCCAGCGGCGCTCCCCGACGCGGACGCTCCGGCGGTGTCAGTCGCCGCTCGTCCGGCGCTTCCCGACGCGCACGCCCCGACCGCTGCCCGTCCAGCCTTTCCTGGCGCGCACGCCTCCGGCCGCGTCAGGCGCTGGTCGTCCGGCCTTCCTCCACGCGCACGACGCGGTCGAACCGGCCGAGCTCCGCCGCGCGGTGCGTCACGACGACCACGGTCCGCTCCCCCGCCGCCCGCAGCGCGCTGTCGAGGACGGCGTCGGCCGCGCCGGCGTCGAGGCCTTCGGTCGGTTCGTCCAGCAGCAGCACGGGCGGCGCCGCCACCAGCGCCCGCGCCAGGAGCAGCCGCTGCCGCTGGCCGCCGGAGAGCTTCCCGCCGTCCTCGCCGACGATGTCGTCGAGCCGGTCGGCGTACTCGGGCAGCCCGGCGTCCACGAGCGCCTGCCGGAGCGCCGCGTCGTCGAACCCGTCGCGGCCGAGGAGCAGATTGTCGCGGACCGTCGAGTGGAAGACGTGCGCGTCGGCGAACACTCCCCCGGCCACCTGCCACGCCGCGACCCCGCCGGGCACGCCGTCGACGGCGCCGGACGCGAGGGGCACCCGGCCGGCGATCGCGGCGAGGAGCGTCGACTTGCCGGACCCGCTGGCCCCGACGACCGCGACCCGGCTCCCCGCCGGCAGCGCGAGGTCGACGTCGGCGAGGGCGGGCGGCAGGTCGTCGCCGTACCGGACGGTCACGCCCCGCAGCGCCAGGTCCACGGTGCCGGCCAGCGGGCCGTCGGGCTCGTCCGAAGGCAGGTCGTCGACGGTGGTGGCGAGCAGGGCACGGACCCGGCGCAGGCCGCCGCGCAGCTCGGTCTGCCGGACGGCGGCCGCGGCGAGCGGCACCACGACCTCCCCGACGGCGAGCGCGACCAGCGCGAGCACCGCCGCCGACGAGCCGCCGGCGACCACGCCGACCCAGACCGCCACCGCGGCCGGGACGACCGCGGCGACCCCGCCGACGACCGCGGCCACGGTCGCGGACCGGGCCTCCAGCGCGGCGAGCCGGCGGCCCCGCGCCTCGGCGTCGGCGAGCGCCGCGGGCAGCGCCCCGAACGCGGACAGCTCCGCCGCTCCGTGCATCACATCGACGGTCGCGGTCGTCAGCTCGCCCCGCGCCGCGGCGATCTCCCCGCTCCGGGCGGCGGTGAGGCGGTGCCCGGCCCACGGCAGCACGACCCCGGCGACGACGAGCCCGGCCAGCAGCGCCAGCCCCGCCGCAGGGTCGGCGACGGCGAGCCCCGCGACCCCGCCGAGGCCGACGACGGCGGCGACCCCGGCCGGCAGTGCCCCGCGGAGGACGGCGTCCTGCACCCCGTCGACGTCGGAGACGACCCGGCTCAGCACGTCGCCGGACGACACCCGCCCGCGGGACGCGGTGAGCGCGGCGAACGCGCGGGCCCGCAGATCGGCCAGGACCCGGAGGACGGCGTCGTGGCCGGCGAGCCGCTCGGCGTACCGCAGACCGCCCTTGACCAGGGCGAAACCACGGACCGCCGCGATCGCCACCGACAGCGCCGCCAGTGGTGGCTGCTCGGCCGCCCGGACGATCATCCAGGTGGCGGTGCCGACGAGCCCGATCCCGGCGACCTCCGTCAGCACGCCGAGAAGCCCGGCGAAGACCAGCCGGACGAGCGCGGACGCGGGGATGAGCCTCACGCGGCCACCACCGCGGACGCGACGCCGTCCTTGATCTCGACGACGCGGGTGGCGATCGACAGCAGCGCCGGCCGGTGCGCGACGAGCAGGGCGGTGCGGTCCACCGCCAGCCGGGCGGCGGCGTCGATCACCGCCGCCTCGCTCGCCGCGTCGAGTCGGGCGGTCGGCTCGTCGAGCAGCAGCAGGTCCGCCGTGTCGCGCCGCAGGAACGCCCGGGCCATGGCGAGCCGCTGCCGCTGGCCGCTGGAGAGCCCGTGCCGGCCGAGGTCGGTGTCGTACCCCTGAGGCAGGGCCCGGATGAACGCGTCGGCGTCCGCGGCGACGGCGGCGTCGACGACCTCCTGAGCCAGTGCCGACGAATGCTGATATTTCCGGTTTAGCGGGCGCGGAGCGCCTGATAAACCGGAAGCAGGACCCGGCAGACCGGAAGCGGCACCCGGCAGACCGGAAGCAGCGCCTGGCAGACCGGAAGCAGGACCCGGCAGACCGGAAGCGGCACCCGGCAGACCGGAAGCAGCGCCTGGCAGACCGGAAAGAGCGCCTGGCAAACCGGAAGCAGCACCCGGCAGGCCGGGAAGAGCGACTGGCGAATCAGGAGAAGCGCCTGACGAGGCGGGAGGAGCGCCGAGGCGGATGTTGTCGGTGACGGTGCCGGCGAAGAGGTGTGGGCGCTGCGGCATCCATGCGAGCCGGGCCCGCCACGCGGTCAGGTCCAGGTCCGCGAGGTCGGCGCCGTCGACGAGCACCCGGCCCGACGCCGGCGTGACGAAGCCGAGCACCAGCGACAGGAGCGTGGACTTGCCGCCGCCGCTCGGGCCGACGAGGGCGACCCTGTCGCCGTGCATCACCTCGAGGGTGAGGTCGCGCAGTGCCACGACGTCGCCGTACCGGACCTCCACGCGGTCGAACACGAGACCCGCGAAGCGCGCGTCCGGGAGGCGGGGCGCCGCCCGTACCGGCGGAACCGGCGCGGCGTCGAGGACCTTGAAGATCTCGGCGGAGGCCGCGAGCCCTTCCTGGCTGGCGTGGAACTTGGTGCCCAGCGCCCGCAGCGGCAGGTACGCCTCCGGGGCGAGCAGCAGCACGACCAGCGCCGCGGCGAGGGTCAGCTTCCCGTCGAGGAGCCGCAGGCCGACGGGCACCGCGACGAGCGCCACCGAGACGGTCGCGACGAGCTCCAGCACGAGCGCGGACAGGAACGCCAGGCGCAGCGTCCGCATCGTCGCGACCCGGTAGGCGTCGGCCATGGCCCGGACCCGGCGGACCTGTGACCGTTCGGCGCCGAACGTGCGCAGCGTCGGCAGGCCGATGACGGTGTCCAGGAAGTGGCCGCCGAGGCGCTGCAGCAGGTGCCACTGGTGCTTGGTGCGGGCGCCGGTCTGCTTGCCGACCAGCACGCCGAAGACCGGGATGAGCGGCAGCGTCACCCCGACCACGATCGCGGAGGTGAGGTCGGTGAACGCGAGCCAGCCGAGCGTGGCGAGCGGGACGGTGACGGCGAGGAACACCTGCGGCAGGTAGGAGGAGAGGTACCCGTCGAGCCCGTCGACGCCGCGGCCGGCGAGGGTGGCGAGCTCGCCGGCGCGCTGCCCGCCGAGCCAGCCGGGGCCGCGGGCGGTGGCGGCGCCGAGCAGCTCCGCCCGCAGGTGCGCCTTGACGCGGGCGGTCGCGCGCCCGGCGACCGCGCCCGCGACGGCGCCGTGCGCGCCGCGCAGCACGACGAACGCGAGGCAGGTCAGTGCGGCGTTCGTGGTGAAGCCCGTCAGCAACGTGGCGAGGCTGACCGCCTGGCCGACGATCAGGATCGCGGCCAGGACGGCCGAGCCGGCCAGCACCGTCGCATAGTGCCTGACCGGCCCGAGCCGCAGCAGTCTTCTGTCCATGAACGTCCGCGCGCCCTACCAGTAGAGAGGGGTGGGCTGACTCTCCCGCCGCCTGAACAGCCACCAGCAGGAGATCTGCACGGCGACCAGCACGGGCAGCAGCGGCGCCGCGCCGATGGCGAGCAGCCGGAGGGTGTCCCCACCGGCGGCCGCGCTGTCGACGGTCACCGTCGCACCCGGGTCCATCGTGGACGCTAGCACGCCCGGGTACCTGGCCAGAGCCACCGCGATCACGGGTAGGGCGCACGCCACAAGCGTGGCCGCGAACGCCCGCCCCGGACGTTTCGCGACGCCGGCGAGGACCAGCGCGGCCACGACGACCGCGGCCAGGACGGTGGCGAGCAGCGGGTTGCGGATGTCCGGCGGGTCCTGCAGATACCAGGCGCCGGCCGCGAGCACCACGAGCACGGCGGCGGCAGGCCCGGTCCTCGACGGTGCCCCGACGCCGCGCCAGTTGAGGTACGCCGCGCCGTTGGCCACGACGAGGGCGACGTTGGCGAGCGCGGTGAGCCACACGGCCGGGCTCGCGAGGGGCGCGAAGCCGTGCACGTGGCCGCCGGCGTCCACCGGTACACCGTGCAACACGACACCGAGCAGCAGACCCCAGCCGGCGGCGAGGACCAGGCCGCCGCCGGTGATGAGCGCGTCGAACCCGCCGCGGCGCACCGCCCGGCCGCGCAGCTGCACGCCGGCGTTCAGGGCGATGAGGCCGAGCACCACGGCGACGACCACCGGGTACGCGGCGCCGAACAGCTCCCCCTCCAGCCGGGGGAACGCGGCGACGAGGACGCCGACCGCACCGACGATCCACACCTCGTTGCCGAGGAACATCGGCCCGACGGCGTTGAGCGCGCCCCGTTTGGCGTCGTCGCTCCTGTACAGCGGAAGCAGCAGCGCGACGCCCTGGTCGAGCCCGCCGAGCGCGAAGTACGTCGCGAACAGCAGCCCCAGAACTGCGAACCAAAACGTGCTCACACCAGCACCTCCTCGCGTGCGGGCAGGGTCTCGGGCAGGAACTCGTCGCCGGGGCCGCGTCTGGCCCTGCGGGCGAGCAGCCACCAGTCGGTGAGGGCGAGGCCGGCGACGAGCACCGTGAAGCCGATCGTCGACAGCGTCAGCGCCCGGTCGCTCATCGGCGAGACGGCGTCGGCGGTCTTGAGCAGCCCGTAGACGGCCCACGGCTGGCGGCCCTCCTCGCGCACGATCCAGCCGGCGATCGCGGTCAGGAACGGCACCGGGATGAGGGCGGTGAGCACCCACAGCATCGGGCGGGCCCAGCGGCGCTTGATGATCGTGTCGCGGATGGTGAGCAGCTGCGCCACGAGCAGGATCAGGAACAGCAGGTTCGCCACCATGATCATGACGCCGAGGGACGCGCCGACGATGCTGCTGGGGATGTAGTCGCCGGGGCCGTGCTTCGCGACCATCGCCGCCTGCTGGGCGACGGCCTCGTCGCCGCCGGCGAGCTTCGTCGGCTGGTTGTCGGTGAGCGGGCCGAACTGGGCGTAGCCGAAGCCGATGGTGAAGAACACGCCGACCAGCGCGGAGCGCAGGCCGTTGCGCAGCGACCTCCGGAAGAGGCCGTCCTCGGTGTCGCGGCGGCGCAGGTGCCAGGCGCTGACGCCGGCGACGAAGATGCCGCCGGTCAGCATGGCGGCCGACACCGTGTGGCCGAGCGCGAACCACAGGGCGCTGTTGGTGAGCAGCGCGCCGAAGTCGGTGAGCCGGACGGTGCCGGCCGCGTCCATCGCGTAGCCGACGGGGTGCTGCAGGAACGAGTTGGCGACCATGACCCAGAACGCGGACAGCAGCGCGGTCGCGGCGACGCCCCAGATCAGGGCCAGGTGCAGCTTCTTGTTCAGCTTGCCCCAGCCGAAGAGCCACATGCCGAGCAGCGTCGACTCGAGCACGAACGCGATCAGGGTCTCCATCGCCAGGGGCGCGCCGAACACGTCGCCGGTGAGCCGGTTGAGGCCGCTCCAGTTCAGCCCGATCTCGAACTCCATGACGAGTCCCGTGGCGATGCCGACCGCGTAGTTGATCGCGTACAGCACGCCCCAGAAGCGGGCCATCCGCCCGTACACCTCATCGCCGGTGCGCACGTAGCGGGTCTGCACCGACGCCACGAAGAACACCAGACCGAGCGTGAGCGCGACGAAGAGGAAGTGCAGCGAGGCCGTCACGGCGAACTGCCACCGCGCGGCATCAAGCGCATTCATAGGTTGCCCCCCGACATGTACCCGACCAACATATCGGCAGACTACATGTCAGGGCACAAAAAAGCAGCGCCCGTCCTCCGCCAAGGACGAGCGCTGCTGAGGAACGTCTCAGGCTGCCGTGTTGCGCTTCCCCGCGACGCGGGCCAGGGCGACGAGCGCGTGCGCCCGGGCGTACTCGGCAGGGGTGAAGGCCGGCGCGGGACGCCGGACGTACAGGGTGCCGCCGGCCGGGTCCTGCAGCTGCATGCCGGTCGACGTGTAGCCCTCGGCGCCCGTGGACGTGTCCGCCCGCCAGGAGATGTCGCAGTCGCCGAGCAGCGCCGCGATCGCCTCCTCCAGGGTCGCCGAGCCGTCCAGGACCTTCCCCGCCAGGGCGAGGACCCGGGTCGGTTCGTCGATGAGGCCCCGCACGTCGGCCTGGGCGACCCACGCGTCGCGGCCCCGGCCGCGACGCACCGCATCGGTGAGGTCGGCGACGGTCAGCTCGTCGGGCGCCTCCACGAGGAAGTCGTCGACGGCGCCGGACTCGGTGGTGTGCACCTGGACCGACAGGATGTTGACCTTGCGCAGCGCGAGGCTCGCGGTCAGCACGGACAGGAAACCGGGACGGTCGTCGACCGTCGCGCGGATGCGCCAGAGGGTCATCTCACGCCACCCTGGGGATGGTTGCGCCGGCGGGCGCGGGGGCTCCTGTGACGGAGCCTCCCGCCTTACCCAGCTCCGCCAAGCCGGGCCCCGCCAGCCGATCCCCGAGCACAGATGCGGTTGCACCGACCAGCTGCGCCAGCCGCTCCACCTCGGAACCGTGGAACGGTGGTGCTCCCGCGTCGCCGTCCGCCCCGCCGCGGGCGACGACAAGGACCAGACCTCCACGCTGAAAAGGCGCGACAGCAAGATGGATGCCGTCAGCTGCGCTGATCGCGCGAGGCCGGAGTGGTGCGATGTCCACCTGTGGGGGGACATCCGGAGTGCGCCAGCTGGCGCAGATCACCGAGGAGCCGGACCATGCCTGGGCTCGCGCGCCGCCGCCCGCCCAGTCCGATCCGATGAGGATCGCGACCGCCCAGTCCGCTCCGAACAGTGCCGGCGCCGCGTCCACGACCGTTGCCAGGCCGTGCTGCGGGTTTGCCGCCACCTGTCCGATGAGCGCGACCTCGCGGCCACTGCTCGGCTCCGAAAGCTCCGTGCCGCGCCACACACCGTCCACGCGAACGCCTGGGATCGCCGCAAGACCGGTGAGGACACGATCGACGGGGGCCGAAGCCGGCCACACCACGGTGAGGTCGTCCACCGCGCGGCCACCGACCCGTTCCAGCACAACGACCGAAACGATGTCGGCGCCGACCACACCCAGCGTCCGGGCGACCTGCCCGAGTGAGCCGGGACGGTCAGGTAGCGCCACTCTCAGCCGCAACAGCATCGACGTCGACCTCCCTGTTCGTCCTTGGCTGACGTGTACGCCGCCGTTGGTGTACGTCACCTTTGTTGTTTCTCCGGTACTGCCGTTCTTTGGTACTGCCGTTCCTTGGTGCTGAGAACAGCTTGCCGATGCCGGGTTTCCACGCCGTTTCGCCGCCGTATCGATGCCGGAACGTCTCCGGGTCATCCCAAAGCCCCAGGTAAACGGACATTTGGCGGTGAAATACCTGGCTCGACCCTTGACAGAGAACGCGTCTCACCCCTGGACTGGCCGGATGAGCACCCCGCCCGGTCTCGACCTCGCCCGCCTCGCGGCGTACCTCCAGGACAAGGCTCCTGGGCTCGTCACCGAACCCATCCAGGCCGAGCTCATCGCCGGCGGCCGGTCCAACCTGACCTACGTCGTCAACGAGGTCTTCGTGCTGCGCCGCCCGCCCCTCGGGCACGTCCTCGCCACCGCGCACGACATGGCCAGGGAGCACCGGATCATCTCCGCGCTCGGCCCCACGACCGTGCCGGTCCCGGAGGCGCTGCTGCTGTGCGAGGACGACAGCGTCCTCGGCGCGCCGTTCTACCTGATGTCCCGGGTGCCCGGAGTGGTGCTGCGCAACCGCGGGCAGACCGACGCGCTCGGCGAGGAGGCGCGGCGCGAGGTCGCGTTCGCCATGATGGACACCCTCGCCGACCTGCACCGCGTCGACCCCGCCGGGATCGGCCTGGCCGACTTCGGCCGGCCCGAGGGCTTCCTGGAGCGGCAGGTCCGCCGCTGGTCGAAGCAGCTGGCCCAGTCGACGAGCCGCGACCTGCCCGACGCCGCACAGCTGCGGGACCGGCTCGCCGCCACGATCCCCGTCTCCGCCACCACCGCGATCGTGCACGGCGACTACCGGCTCGACAACCTCATCGTCGACCCCGCCCGCCTGAAGGTCGCGGCCGTCCTCGACTGGGAGATGGCCACCATCGGCGACCCGCTCACCGACCTGGGGCTGCTGCTGGCGTACTGGACGGTGCTGGACCGCCTGAAGCTCGGCTTCAACCCGATCGCCGACGGGCTCGGGGCCGACGCCGGGTTCCCGTCCGGCGACGAGCTGCTCCAGCGCTACGCCGTCTCCAGCGGGGCGGCGCTGGACGACCTGCACTGGTACGTCGCGATGGCCTGCTACAAGCTGGCCGTCATCCTCGAGGGCATCCACTTCCGCTACACCAGCGGCCAGACGGTCGGCGCCGGCTTCGACCAGATCGGCGCGCTGGTCCCGCCCCTGCTCGCGCAGGGTCTCGCAGCGATCAACGGAGAGAGCTGATGGACTTCCGCTTCGACACGCGCACCGCCGAGCTGCACGAGAAGCTCACCGACTTCATGCAGGAGGAGGTGTACCCGGTCGAGCCCCGCTTCGAGGCGGAGCTGGCCGCGCTGGACGACCCGTGGGCCCGCCCCGCGGTCATCGAGGAGCTGAAGGCGTCGGCCCGCGACCGCGGCCTGTGGAACCTGTTCCTGCCCGACGACCGCTTCGGCGCCGGCCTCACCAACCTGCAGTACGCGCCGCTCGCCGAGATCACCGGCCGCAGCCCGCACCTGGCGCCCGAGGCGCTCAACTGCGCCGCGCCCGACACCGGCAACATGGAGGTCCTCGCGGGGTTCGGTACACCGTCACAGCAGGACCGATGGTTGAAGCCTCTGCTGGAAGGCCAGATCCGGTCCGCGTTCTGCATGACCGAGCCCGACGTCGCCTCGTCCGACGCGACCAACATCGCCACCCGGATCGAGCGCGACGGCGACTCGTACGTCATCAACGGCCGCAAATGGTGGTCCTCCGGCGCCATGAACCCCAACTGCGCCATCTTCATCGTGATGGGCAAGTCGGACCCCTCCGCCGAGCGGCACCGGCAGCAGAGCATGATCCTCGTCCCGCGGGACACCCCGGGCGTCACCGTCAAGCGCGGCATGCATGTGTTCGGCTACACCGACGCCGCCCACGGCGGTCACGCGGAGGTGGAGTTCGCCGATGTACGGGTCCCCGCCGACCACCTCATCGCCGAGGAGGGCTCCGGGTTCGCGATCGCGCAGGCCCGTCTCGGCCCGGGCCGCATCCACCACTGCATGCGGCTCATCGGCATGGCGGAGCGTGCCCTGCAGCTGATGTGCGAGCGGGTCAGCGACCGGATCGCGTTCGGCCGCCCGCTGGCCGAGCAGGGCGTGGTGCGCGACTGGATCGCCGAGTCCCGCGTCCGCATCGAACAGGCCCGGCTCCTGGTCCTGAAGACCGCCTGGCTGATGGACACCGTCGGCAACAAGGGCGCCCACACCGAGATCCAGGCGATCAAGATCGCGGTGCCGCAGATGACCGAATGGGTCGTCGACAAGGCCATCCAGGCCCACGGCGCGGCCGGCGTCAGCCAGGACACCCCGCTCGCCGCCCTCTGGTCACAGGCCCGGACGCTGCGCCTGGCCGACGGCCCCGACGAGGTGCACCGCGCGTCCCTCGCCAAGCGTGAGCTGCGCAAGTACAGCTGAGCCCGGGAGACGGGCCTGGAGACAGGCCTGAAGTCGGGCTTGAAGTCGGGCCGCCCCCTGCCTCCGGGGGGCGGCCCGTTCGCTCATTCCGCGACGCGGTACGGGGCCGGTGCCTCATACGTGGCGGACGGCAGGTCCTCCACGTCCTCGAAGCGCTCCTGCGCCGCCTGGAGCGCCTTCGGTGCCGAAGCGGCGGCCGCCCAGCCGACCGCGATCCCACCGAGCACGGCGATCGCGATCCAGCCCCACGGCTTGCGCTGCTTCCGCCCCGACAACGCGTCGAACGCCAGGCTCGCCCGGTGCCACGCCTCGTCCGCCGCGGACCCGACCCGGTCCGACGCCGTGCCGTACCGGCTCGACGCCTCATCCGCGAGGTCATACGCCCGGTCCTTCACCGACCCGCCGACCGAACGCGCCGACTCGACCGCGGACACCAGATAGTCCCAGGCGTCCTCAGCCACGCTCTCCGCGCGCCGCTTACCCTTCTTCCACTGTGCGGTCATCTCAGCCACCTCTCCTCCATTGACCGCTTTCCCGATCCCCACCTCCCGCAAACGGCGCTGTAACTCCCCCCACCGCTTCGCGGCGGGGCCCGGCGGGGATTCTCACCCGCACCCCAATGCGCCGCTCCGCGCCGCACTGCCGGCGCCGACGCGCGGCAGCCTCACCCGCATGCGCGCCGCAGCCGGTGCCCACTCCCCGCAACTTGGCCAGCCGCCGACCTTCGCTGTGCTCCGCGGTTGATCGAATCGCAGTTCTGGCCGCTATCACAGCCAGATCCGTCATTCGATCAACGGCGGCCAAGGAAGATCGGCGGCGGGAGGCACCATCCCGGCCCACTGGGGCAGATCCCATGATCCGGAAGACTTCGTGCGGCCGGACTGCAAGAACTCTTCCGGATCACGTGAAGGGCCAGGACGGCAGCCGTTCGGGGTGGTGGCGGGCGCGGTTTTCTCATGATCCGGAAGACTTTGTGCTGCTATGACGACACAAACTCTTCCGGATCATGGGGGCTGGCGGGACCCGCCGCGGGAGCGGTGGGGGAATTACGGCGTGCTGGCGCGTTCGACCAGGTGGGTTTCGACCATGACGGCGGTGGGGGCGGCGCCGGCGATGCGGGCGAGCAGCAGCCGGACCATCTCGCGGCCCATGGCCTCGACGGGCTGGTGGACGGTGGTCAGGGGCGGGTCGGTCTGGCGGGCGATGGCGACGTCGTCGAAGCCGACCAGGGAGACGTCCGACGGGACGCGCTTGCCGAGCTCGCGCAGGGCCCGCAGGGCGCCGACCGCCATCAGGTCGGAGGCGGCGAAGACGGCGTCGACCGAGGGGTCGCGGGCGAGCAGCTCGCGGACAGCCGCCTCGCCGGAGGCCTCGCTGAAGTCGCCGTACGCGATGAGGGACTCGTCGGCGGGCAGGCCGGCGCGGTCGAGGGCCTCGCGGTAGCCGGCGAGGCGGGACACGCCGGCGGCCATGTCCTGCGGGCCGGCGATCGCGGCGATCCGGCGGCGGCCGCGGTCCAGGAGGTGGCCGACGGCCAGGCGGGCGCCGCCCTCGTTGTCGGCGTCCACGAAGGCCACGTCGGAGGAGGCGTCGCCGGAGGACGACAGCATGCGGGCGGGGCGGCCGCCGAGGACCACGGGCAGGCCGCGCTGCTCCAGCAGCTGCGGCAGCGGGTCGGCGTCGTGCAGGGAGAGCAGCATGACGCCGTCGACGTGCTGGTTGGTGAGGTGGTGCTCGACCCGCTGGCGCTCGGCCGGGGACTGGGCCATGGCGAGCCACAGCTGCAGCTGGGTGTCGGCGAGGGCGGAGCTGACGCCGCGGACGATGCCGGCGAAGAACGGCTCGCCGAAGACCCGCTCCTCCGACTCCGACACGACGAGCGCGACGGAGTCGGTGCGCTGCGTGACGAGGGCGCGGGCGGCGCGGTTGGGGACATAGCCGAGCTCGTCGATCGCCTTCTGCACGGCCGCCCGCGCTTCCGGGCTCACCTGCGGCGAGCCGTTGACGACCCGCGAGACCGTGCCCCGCCCCACGCCGGCGCGCGAGGCGACCTCGTCGAGGGTGGGGCGGCCCGCGGAACGGGGGCGGCTGTTGGTGGAAGACACGCCCCATTGTGCGCACACGTTCGCGATCTTGCAGCCGCGGTGCCCCAGAATCGCGACACCGCGGCGGCAAAGCCAAAGCAAACCCGAAGCAAAACCAAACGATCTACGACAAATGCGCCTCGACCTGCACCGAGCTGCCGGCCGGGGCGACCGGCAGGACGCCGCCGTCGACGGGCACGCCGTCGACGGTGAGCGAGCACGAGGTCGCCGGGACGCCGGGCTCCTTGTGGACGGTGATGGTGTACGTCGCGCCGCGGAAGCGCCGTACCGCCGAGAAACCGGACCAGGACGAGGGGATGACCGGCGCGATCCGCAGGCCGGACAGCTCCGGCCGGATGCCCAGGATCCACTGCGTCACGGCCGCGTAGTTCCACGCGGCGGTCCCGGTCAGCCAGGAGTTCTTCGCCTCGCCGTGGGTGGGCGCGTCGCGGCCGGCGATCATCTGCGCGTAGACGTACGGCTCGCAGCGGTGCAGGTCGCCGATCTCCTCGCGGGCCGACGGGTTGATCCGCTTGTAGTAGTCGAACGCGCCGTCGCCGTTGCCGACCATCGCCTCGGCGATCATGAGCCACGGGTTCGTGTGGCAGAAGATCCCGGCGTTCTCCTTGTACCCCGGCGGGTAGGAGGAGATCTCGCCGAGCTCGATGCGGTACGACGAGAACGCCGGCTGCTGCAGCACGATGCCGTGCGGGGTGGCGAGCCGCTCGCGGACGCTGGCCAGGGCGCGCACGGCGGTGCCGTCCTCCAGGCCGACGCCACCCATGATGCACATGCCCTGCGGCTCGATGAAGATCTGCCCCTCGTCGTTGGAGGCGGAGCCGATGACGTTGCCGTGGAAGTCGTACGCGCGGCGGAACCACGCGCCGTCCCAGCCGTGCTCGGCGATCGAGCCGGTCATCTTCTCCGCGGCGGTCAGGTAGGCCGCCGGATCGTCGTCCTTGTGCACAGCCAGCTCGGCGAGCGAGCGGGCGGCGAGGACGAACTGGCCGGCGATGAACACCGACTCCGCGACGCCGCCGGTGGCGTTCTCCGTGGTCTGGAACGGCTCGCCGGGCGTGTCGGAGAAGCAGTTGAGGTTGAGGCAGTCGTTCCAGTCGGCCCGGCCGATCAGCGGGAGGCCGTGCGGCCCGAGGCGTTCGGTGGTGTACCGCAGCGACAGCTTGAGGTGCTCGTACAGCGACTGCTCGCTGCCGGGCGCGTTGTCGAACGGCACGGGCTCGTCGAGGATGCTCCAGTCGCCGCTCTCCTTGATGTACGAGGAGACGCCGAGGATGAGCCACAGCGGGTCGTCGTTGAAGCCGGACCCGATGTCGTTGTTCCCGCGCTTCGTCAGCGGCTGGTACTGGTGGTACGCGCCACCGGTCGGCAGCTGCGTGGCGGCGATGTCGAGGATCCGCTCGCGGGCCCGCTCCGGGATCATGTGGACGAAGCCGAGCAGGTCCTGGTTCGAGTCGCGGAAGCCCATCCCGCGGCCGATCCCCGACTCGTACAGCGACGTCGACCGGCTCATGTTGAACGTGACCATGTTCTGGTACGCGTTCCAGATGTTCACCATGCGGTCGGTGTCGGCGTCGGGGGTCTGCACGCGCAGCCCGCCGAGCAGCTCCTCCCAGCGCGCGGCGAGCGCGGCGAGGCCGGCGTCGACGGTCTCCTGGGCCAGCCAGGCGGCGACCTTCGCCTGCGCGCCGGCCTTGTTGATGGTCTGCGAGCCCGGCGGGTCGAACTTCGCGTCGCGGGGGTTCTCCCAGTACCCGAGGACGAAGCCGATCTCGCGGGTCTCCCCCGGCTCGAGGGTGAGCTTCACGTGGTGCGACCCGTGCGGCTGCCAGCCGTGGGCGACCGAGTCGCCGGACTCGCCGCGCTCCACGGCGAGGGGCCGGTCCCAGGAGCGGTAGGGGCCGAGGAACGCCTCCCGGGACGTGTCGAAGCCGGCGAGCGGCTCGCTGCACGCGAAGTAGGCGAAGTGGTCGCGGCGCTCCCGGTACTCCGTCTTGTGGTAGATGACGCCGTCGACGACCTCGACCTGGCCGGTGTTGAAGTTGCGCTGGTAGTTGGTGGCGTCGTCCTGCGCGTCCCACAGGCAGAACTCGATCGACGAGAACGCCGACAGCGACACGGCCGTGTCCCGCTCGTTCGTGACCTTGAGCCGCCACACCTCGAGGGTCTCGCCGAGCGGCACGAAGTAGAGCGTCTCGGCCTTGATCCCGCGGTACCGGGAGGCGACCCGCGTGTAGGACAGCCCGTGCCGGCACTCGTAGTCGTCGAGCTCGGTCTGCGTCGGCTGCCAGGTGGGCGACCAGAACTCGGCTTCGTCGCGCAGGTAGATGTAGCGGCCGCCGAGGTCCATCGGCGCGTTGTTGTACCGGTAGCGGGTCAGCCGGCGCAGCCGGGCGTCGCGGTAGAACGAGTAGCCGCCGGCGGTGTTGGAGATGATGCCGAAGTACGCCTCGGTGCCGAGGTAGTTGATCCAGGGCAGCGGGGTGTCTGGTCGGTCGATGACGTACTCGCGGCGTTCGTCGTCGAAGTGGCCGAAGCGCACGGTGTGCCTCCTGCTGGGGGGATAGAGACTGCGCTGCTTCAGGCGGACTCGCGGACCACGAGGTGCGTGTCGAGCACAGTCGAGTGGGCCGGCCCGCCGGCGATGCGGGCCAGCAGGAGCCTGGCCATCTCGCGCCCCATGCCCTCCACCGACTGGTGCACGGTGGTGAGCGGCGGCTGGGTCTGCCGGGCCACGGCGGAGTCCTCGAACCCGACCACGGCCACGTCGGCGGGCACCCGCCGGCCCAGCTCACGCAGGGCGCGGATGGCGCCGGCGGCCATCAGGTCGGAGGCGGCGAAGACGGCGTCGAGTCCGGGGTTGAGATGGATGAGGCGGTGCATCGCGTCGGCCCCGCTCGCCTCGCTGAAGTCGCCGTACGCGATGAGTCGCTGATCGTGCGGGAGGGACGCCAGGCGCAGCGCCTCCCGGTAGCCGCGAAGGCGGGCGATGCCCACCGCCATGTCCTGCGGGCCGGCGATCACCGCGATGCAGTGGCGACCGAGGCCGATCAGGTGCTCGACGGCGGTGCGAGCGCCGCCCTCGTTGTCGTTGTCCACGTAGGCGACCTCGTTGTCGCCCCCGCCCGCCTGCTCGATCTCGAGCATGTGCGCCGGCCGCCCGCCGAGGACGGTCGGCAGCCCCCGCTTGCCGAGCAGCGCCGGGAGCGGGTCGTCGTCGTGCAGGGAGAGCAGCAGCACCCCGTCCACGTGCTGGTCGGACAGGTGCCGCTCGACCATGAGCCGCTGCGACGGCGACTGCGCCATCGCGAGCCACAGCTGCAGGGACGTGTCGGCCAGCACGTTGCTGACGCCACGGACGATGCCGGCGAAGAACGGCTCGCCGAAGACCCGCTCCTCCGACTCGGACACCACGAGGGCTACCGAGTCGGTGCGGCGGGTGACGAGGGCACGGGCGGCCCGGTTGGGCACGTACCCGAGCTCTTCGACGGCGCGGGCGACGGCGGCGCGGGCTTCCGGGCTGACCTGCGGCGAGCCGTTGATCACCCGGGAGACCGTGCCGCGCCCGACGCCGGCGCGCGCGGCCACCTCGTCCAGCGTCGGGCGGCGCACGTTACTCGCCGAGGCCGTTGTGCTTGATGACCTCGCGGAACCGGTGGCCGCTGGCCTTGACCGTGCGCTGCTGCGTGTCGTAGTCGACCCGGATCATGCCGAACCGCTTGGTGTAGCCCCACGCCCATTCGAAGTTGTCCAGCAGCGACCAGGCGAAGTAGCCGCTCAGCGGTGCGCCGGCGGCGATCGCTTCGTGGCAGGCCCGGAAGTGCGCGTCGAAGTAGGCGACCCGGTCGGTGTCCTCCACCGTGCCCTCGTCGGTGACGGTGTCGACGTACGCGGCGCCGTTCTCCGTGATGTACAGCGGGACCGCCGGGTAGTCGCGGGCGACTCGGGTCAGCGTCTCGGTGAGGCCCGGGGCGTCGACCTCCCAGTCCATGTCGGTGACGGGGACGCCGGGCCGCTTGAGGAACCGGACGGTCTCGCTGCCGGGCCACGACGTCGGCGCCCGCCAGTAGGGCTCGGCGGGGACGTCGGGGTCCTCGCCGGCCACCACGTGGCGGCTGTAGTAGTTGATGCCCAGCAGGTCCAGCGGCTGCGCGATCTGCTTGTGGTCGCCGTCGCGGACGAAGCCGAAGTCGCTGATCCCCTGCAGGTCGGCCAGCACGTCCGCCGGGTACGAGCCGAGCAGCACCGGGTCGAGGAAGATCCGGTTGGCGAGCCCGTCGATGCGCCGGGCCGCGTCGAGGTCCCCCGGCTTCGTCTCGTCGGCCGCGGAGATCGCGTACAGGTTGAGCGTGATGCCCAGCTGCGCGGTGGGATCCGCGGCGCGGATCGACTCGATCGCCTGGCCGTGGCCGAGGAGCAGGTGGTGCATGGCGGCCAGGGCGTCAGGCGCGTGCTGACGGCCCGGCGCGTGGACGCCCGACGCGTAGCCGAGGAACGCCGAGCACCACGGCTCGTTGAACGTCGTCCAGTGGCGGACCCGGTCGCCGAGCGCGCCGTGCACGAGCGTGGCGTAGTCGGCGAACCGGGCCGCGGTGTCGCGGGCGGGCCAGCCGCCCGCGTCTTCCAGCTCCTGGGGCAGGTCCCAGTGGTACAGCGTCACCCAGGGGGTGATGTCGTGCGACAGCAGCTCGTCGACGAGCCGCCGGTAGAAGTCCAGGCCCTTGGCGTTGGCCGGCCCCGACCCGCCCGGCTGGACGCGCGGCCACGCGACGGAGAACCGGTAGGCGTTGACGCCCAGGTCCTTCATCAGCCCCACGTCCTCGCGGAAGCGGTGGTAATGATCGCAGGCCACGTCGCCGGTGTCCCCGCCCAGTGTCTTGCCCGGGGTGTGGCTGAACGTGTCCCAGATCGAGGGGGTGCGGCCGTCCTCCTGGGCGGCCCCCTCGATCTGGTACGACGCGGTCGCCGCACCCCACACGAAACCGGGTGGGAACGTCAGCGGGTCGATGCTGGTCACGCCTTGACCGAACCTTCCATGATGCCGCCGATGATCTGACGGCCGAATGCGATGAACACCAGGAGCAGCGGCACGATCGCAAGAGCTGTCCCGGTAAAGACTTGCACGTAGTCGGTCTTGTAATAACCGGTGGCGAGAATGTTCAGTGAAACTTGCACGGTCGGGGTGTCGCCATTGAGCACGACGTAGGGCCAGAGGAAGTCGTTCCAGGTCTCCATGAACGTGAGCAGGCCCAGCACGGCCGCCGCCGGACGCAGCGCGGGCAGCACGACCGACCAGTACGTCCGCCAGGTGGAGGCACCGTCGACGCGGGCGGCCTCGATGAGCTCGTCGCTGATCGCGGACTCCGCGTACTGCCGGATCATGAACACGCCGAAGCCCTTGACCAGGAACGGCACGATGACCGCCTGGAGGGTGTTCGTCCAGTCGAACTTCACCATGAGCAGGTACAGCGGGATGATGTTGACCTGGGTCGGGATCATCATCGTGAGGATGATGATCAGCAGCAGTGCGTTCTTCCCGCGGAACTTCAGCTTCGCGAAGGCGAAGCCGGCGAGCGTGGAGAAGAACACCACTGACAAGGTTACACACGACGACACGATGGCCGAGTTGATCAGGCCGTAGACGAAGTTGGCGTCGGTGTTGGCCAGCACGCGCGAGGCGTTGTCGAAGAAGTTCGGGCCGGGCGTGAGCGGCGGCGGGATGTCGGTGACCGCGCTGTTGTCCCGCGAGGCCACGATGAAGGACCACAGGATCGGGAAGACCGACAGCACGATCGTGATGATCAGCGCGAGGTACGTCAGCGGGCTGGCGTCCCAGAGCGCGGCCGAGGCGCTGCGGACCCGGCCCTTCTTCCCCGGCGGCGGCGTGCCCGGCCTGCTCCGAGGCCTTGTCATCGTGGTGCTCATGCCGCCACCTCCGCTGCGCTCCGGCGTCGGCCTGAGCCAAACCTGTCACATGATGAGCGGCCCGAGCCGCTTCGCTGGCCGCTCATGCCGCCACCTCCGCTGCGCTCCGGCGTCGGCCTGAGCCAAACCTGTCACATGATGAGCGGCCCGAGCCGCTCCGCTGGCCGCTCATGCCGCCACCTCCGCTGCGCTCCGGCGTCGGCCTGAGCCAAACCTGTCACATGATGAGCGGCCCGAGCCGCTTCGCTGGCCGCTCATGAGGTCTGCCCCTTGACGGATCGGCGCACCAGAGCGAAGTTGATCAGTGCGAAGATCAGGATGATCACGAACAGCAGCCAGGAGATCGCGGCGCCGCGGCCCACGTTGTAGTTGTTCGTGAACGTGGTCTCGTAGATGTACATCGCGACGGTCTGGAACTCGTTGAGCGAGCCACCCTGGATGCGGCCGTAGTTGAACAGCAGCGGCTCGGTGAACAGCTGCATGCCGCCGATCGTCGAGATGATCACGGTGAAGAGGATCGTCGGCTGGATGAGCGGCACGGTGATCCGCCAGAACCGGCGGGCCGCGGACGCGCCGTCCAGCGACGCCGACTCGTACAGCTCCTTCGGGATCGCCTGCATCGCCGCCAGGTAGATGAGGGCGTTGTAGCCGGTCCAGCGCCAGTCGACCATGAACGCGATCGCGGTCCACGACGACCAGCGGTGGTTGCGCCACTCGACGGGATCCAGGTGCAGGCTCTGCAGCAGCCAGTTCGCCAGGCCGTACCGGTCGGCGAAGATCAGGCCGAAGACGATGCCGACGGCGGCGACCGAGGTGATGTTGGGGATGAGGACACCCATGCGGATCGCGGTGCGGGCCCGCATCTTCTTGTTGAGCCAGCTCGCGATGAGCAGCGCGAAGATGAGCTGCGGCACGGTCGCGACGATGAACAGGCCGAACGTGTTGAAGATGACGATCCAGAAGTGCTCGTCCCAGAGGACCTTGCGGTAGTTCTCGAGCCCGACGAAGCCCGCGTCGCCACCCGTCAGGGTGTTCTTCCGGGTCGACAGGATGGCCGTGTAGACCAGCGGGTACGCGCCGAACACCGCGAACAGGACGAAGAACGGCGCGACGAACAGGTACGGCGACAGTCGCAGGTCGAGCCGCCCGACCCGCACGGAGCGCCGCGACGCTGGTTTCGGTGGCCCGGCGGGGGCGCGCCCGTGGCGAGGCCCGGTGACCTCGCCGACGTTGGTAGCCATGGGGGGTGGATCCCTTCCGATCAACGGGCTATGTGGAGGACGGAGGCGGCGTCAGGTTCGACGCCGCCTCCGCCGTCAACGTTGCGGATCAGCCTTCGGCGAGTGCCTTGCTGTCCTTGATGGCCTTGTCCCAGCCCGCCTGGGCGCTCAGCTTGCCCTGCTCGGCGGCCTGCATGGCCGGCTCGAACCCGTTCTCCCACAGCGCCTGGTGCTTCGGGCCGAGGTAGATCGGCTTGAGGTCCTTGGCCGCACCGGCGTAGATCTTGCCGACCGGGGCGTTGTTGAAGTACTCGTTCTTCGCCTCGGTGATCTTCGGGTCGTCCAGCGCGGCGATCGACGAGGGCAGCGGGCCCGCCTCGGCGAACGCGTCCAGGCCACCCTGCTTGCCGGTGATGAACTTGATCAGCTCGAAGGCCTGCTTCTTGTGCTTGCTCTGCTCGGGCACCGCGAGGTAGGAGCCGCCCCAGTTGCCACCCTTACCGGGGATGGTCGCGATGTCCCACTTGTTCTTGCCGGCGTCGCCGGCGCGCTCCTTGATGACACCCGTGTACCACGGCGGGCACGGCACGGTCGCGAACGCGGCGTTCTTGAACGCGGCGTCCCAGTCCGCCTGCCAGCGGGCGAGCTTCGCGGTCAGGCCCTTGGCGGCCATGTCCATGCCCAGGTCGTAGGCGTCCTTGACGGCCTTGTTGGTGTCGCCGATGTACTTGTCGCTCTTGTCGTAGAACCAGCTGTCCGCGTTCTGCATGATGTACGGCTGCATGATGCTCGTCGCCGAGTCGGTCCAGGCGGCGCCGGTGTTCTTCGACTTGAAGATCTCGCCCTGCTTGACGTACTCCTGCCAGGTCGGCCACAGCTTGCTGACCGCGTCGCGGTCAACCGGCAGGCCGGCCTTCTGGAAGAGGTCGGTGCGGTAGCACATCGCCAGGGGGCCGACGTCGGTGCCGAGGCCGACGAGCTTCTTGCCGTCCGCGGTGAAGGCGTTCTTCCACTTGAAGGCCAGGTAGTCCTTCTCCAGCGACGCCGCGCCCAGGTCGAGCAGGTTCGCGAAGCCCTTGTTGTCCTTCAGGTACTGCAGCAGCATGCCCTCTTCGAGCATGACCACGTCACTCGCGCCGCTGCCGGCGGAGATCCACTGGGCGAGCTTCGGAGCGAAGTCCTTGGTCTGGCCTTCGTTCTTCACGTCGACCTTGATGTTCGGGTTGGCGGCCTCGAAGTCCTTGACCGCCTGGTTGAAGCCGGGCGTGCCGAAGTAGGACAGCGAGATGGTGACCGGGCCCGTGCCGTCGGCGCTGGGCTCGTCGTCCTTCTTCGCACTGCAGGCGGTGGTCATACCGAGGGTAAGACCCACGGCGAGCGTGGCCGCGGCGATCGAACGCAGACGGCGTGAGGTGACGCTCATCCTGACCCCTCTCTCAGGTCGTGATGGGTGTGTGGTGGGGGTGTGATGCATCGACGGCGGACCCGGGTGTGAAGTCCGTCGTTCGGGTGTCGCGGGGTATGGCGGGTCGAGCATTTGAGTGGCCCCGTGGCCGCGGGGTGTGTCACCGGCCACAGCCACGGGAGCGCTCCCATGAGACTGGCGCCTCGTCCGCCACGTGTCAATGGGGCAGTGGGAGCGTTCCCATTTCGTTACCGCAAGATTTCGACGAGCGGTTTTGTACGCCTTTACCGCGACATGGCCGCTTCCAGCGCGGCGACCTCAGCGACGGATGTCAATCCAGGCACGCGGACGCGCGCCATCGACAGCCGTCGTCGCACGACAGTTCCATGAAAGCGTCATGGATCGATGTAATCGATCGACGGGCGTCGGGCTACGTCATGCGGCGCAGAAGGGTGCTCACCCGGGCCGGATCGAAGGACGTCGGGTCGAAGGAGCGGCCGAGCCACTCGCGCATCGCGGCGTGGTCCGGGTGGTCCGGGTCGGCCAGGACGGCGATCAGGTCGCGGTAGCCGTCGGGCCCGCCCACGTCGTCGGGCGGGCAGCCGCGCTCGCCGGCGGTGCACACCGGGTAGGCGGTGTCCGGGTCGGCGGGGAACACGTCCTCGACCGTCAGGTCGTGCTCCCACCAGTCGCCGAAGTCGTAGGTGTACCGCAGGCGGCCGTCCTTCGGGGCGACCGCGTCCAGGCGGGTGTCGAGCTCGTCCCGGACGTCGAGCAGGCCGTCGGGGTCGGGCACCCCGTACTGCACGCCGTCGATGTCGAAGACGTGCAGGTGACGGTCGCCCCAGCCCATCGCGAACTGCACGACACGGTGGACACGGTCGAGAGTGAAGCCGCCCGGGATGAGGACCCGTCGCCACACGGTGGGCTCGACGCCGTCGAGCGTGATGCGGAGTTGGATGATCGCGCGCGCCATGGTGCAGTCATTGTTGACCGAGGCGGTATGGCGGCGCACCCTGAAGTGGTGATCTGTCCTGCGTGTCGGGAGAAACGGCACGCCGACTGCCCCGGCGGCAACCGGTGCGACTGCCAGCACCGCGAGCCGGCGCCCACCCCTCCCGTGACGGGTGCGCCGGGGCCCTAAGGTTGGCTGGTGCAGCAGCTGTACCCGCATCCGGGAGACGTCGACCAGGCAACACTCGTCGACCTGTACGCGCCGCCGCCGGAGCCCTCCGTAAGGGTGAACTTCGTGGCGAGCCTCGACGGCGCGGGGACGCTCGACGGCAAGTCGGCCGGCCTGTCGGGGCCGGAGGACAAGCGGGTCTTCGGGATCCTGCGGATGCGCTGCGACGCGCTGCTCGTCGGCGCCGGCACGGTCCGCGACGAGGGCTACCGCGCGCTGCGCCTGGACGAGCAGCGGCGGCGGTGGCGCCTGGAGCACGGGCTGAGCGAGTACCCGACCCTGGTCATCGTGTCCGGCCGGGCGGACCTCGACCCCGCGCAGCCCGCCCTCGCCGACGCGCCGGTCCGGCCGGTCGTCGTCACGCGGAACGGGACGGACACCGCGCACCTCGAGCCGGTGGCGGACGTCATCCGGGCGGGTGACCACCACGTCGACCTGGCCGCGGCGATCGACCGGCTCCGGGCGGAGGGCCACGCCCAGATCCTCAGCGAGGGCGGGCCGCGACTGTTCGGGTCGCTCACCGCGGCGGGCCTCGTCGACGAGCTGTGCCTGACGGTGTCGCCGTTGCTCACCGGCCCCGGAGCGGGCAGGATCACCGCCGGACCCCTGGCCCCGACCCCCGAGCACCTCACGCTGCGTCACGTATTGCTGGCCGATGGTCAGCTGCTGCTGCGGTACGGGCGCTGAACCGAATCCACACCACTGTCCACAGACCTGTGGACAAGTGTCCCCAACCTGTGGACGCGCGACGGTCTTGCGACTGTTTTGCGGTGGTTTGGCCGTGTGAACGAACGTGAACGCGTCCACAGGTGGGCGTGGTGGCTTCGATCCGCCGGTGGTCTTGGGGCACGATGCACAGGCGAACACATGTACTGGGGGTCGACCGGATGGACGTTACGGACGATACGAAGGACGGGCCTGTCGTCGGCCGGGTCCTCGGCACCGCCGACGCAACCCCGCTCACGTTCTGGGTCGCCGTGAACGACGACGCCTACCTCCAGCTCGACGACGTCGTCGTCACCGAGCGTGAGCTCCCCGGCCAGCCGCCGGTGAAGATCGCCGGCGTGGTGACCGCGGTCAGGGCCCGGCACGAGGGCGTCGTGTTCGACTCCGACGTGTTCCTCGTCGCCGACGGCACGCTGCCGGCGACGGTGCAGGAGGCGGCCGAGATCACCACGACCCGCGTCGATCCCGAGGTGTACGTCCCGCCGACCCCCGGCGCCGTCGTGCACCGGGCGCAGGGCGACGCGCGGGCCGGCGCCCTCTACTTCGACCGGATGGACCGCACGATCCCGATGGGCTTCGGCCGGGACGGCGCCGCGATGTTCATCAACGCGGACTTCCTCGACGGCAGCCGCGGCGCCCACGTGTCGATCTCCGGCATCTCCGGGGTGGCGACGAAGACGAGCTTCGCCACGTTCCTGCTCTACTCGGTGTTCCGGTCCGGCGTCCTCGGCGGCGCCGGCGAGACCGCCAACACCCGCGCGCTCATCTTCAACGTCAAGGGCGAGGACCTGCTGTTCCTCGACCACCCCAACAGCCGCCTCGACGCGGCGACGGAGGCCAACTACGCGCGGCTCGGGCTGGTCGCCGGCCCGTTCCCCGACGTGCGGGTCTACGCGCCGCCAAGGGCCGGCGACTCCTCCGGCACGCCGGACGTCAGCAGCCGGCTGTCCGGGGTCGACAGCTTCTACTGGACGCTGCAGGAGTTCTGCGCCGACCGCCTGCTGCCGTACGTGTTCGCCGACGCGGACGACGAGCGCCAGCAGTACACGATGGTGGTCCACTCGGTCACCGCCCACCTGGCGCGCATCGCGCAGCCCGCGGAGGGCGGCGTCGCCGTCGACGGCACCCGCCTCAACTCGTACGCCGACCTCGTCGACTACCTGGTGGAGCAGCTCAACGACGACGCGACCCGCGGGCAGTGGGCGGGCAGCGCGGTCGGGCTCGGCACGGTCAACGCGTTCGCCCGCCGGCTGATCGGCAGCAAGAAGGACCTGTCCCGGCTGATCCGCGGCGACCTCGCCACCCGCCGGCCGCACGCGGTCAACACCGCCGAGAGCGCCCAGGTGACCGTGGTCGACCTGCACAACCTGCCGGACCGGGCGCAGCGCTTCGTGGTCGGCGTGACGCTGCGCAGCGAGTTCGAGCGCAAGGAGAAGGCGGGCACGGCGAAGCCGCTGCTGTTCGTGGTGCTCGACGAGCTCAACAAGTACGCGCCGCGGGAGGGCACCAGCCCGATCAAGGAGGTGCTGCTCGACATCGCCGAGCGCGGGCGGTCCCTGGGCGTCGTGCTGATCGGCGCGCAGCAGACGGCGAGCGAGGTCGAGCGGCGCATCGTGGCCAACTCCGCGATCCGGGTCGTGGGCCGGCTCGACCCCGCGGAGGCGTCCCGGCCGGAGTACGGGTTCCTGCCCCCGGCCCAGCGCCAGCGGGCCCTGCTCGCCAAGCCCGGCACCATGTTCGTGTCGCAGCCGGAGATCCCGGTGCCGCTGTGCATCGAGTTCCCGTTCCCGTCGTGGGCGACCCGGCCCGCGGAGGCGGGCGCCGCGCCGAGCGCGACGCTGCGCTCGATCGCCCAGGCCAACGACTCGTTCGCGGTCGTCGCGCGGGTCGGCGGCGGCATCACCGACGACGAGATCCCCTTCTAGTCACTGCGAAAGGACTGCACCGGTGCGGATCCTGCACACCTCGGACTGGCACGTCGGCAAGGTCCTCAAAGGACAGTCGCGGGCCAACGACCACATCGCGGCCCTCAAGGCACTCGTCGACGTGGCCGAGGCCGAGCAGCCCGACCTGGTGATCGTCGCCGGGGACCTGTACGACTCGGCGAGCCCGCCCGCCGACGCCACGAAGATCGTCACGCGGGGGCTGTCGGCGCTGCGCAAGACGGGCGCGGACGTCGTCGTCATCGGCGGCAACCACGACAACGGCCAGGCCCTCGACGCGCTCCGGCCGTGGGCGGACGCGGCCGGCATCACCATCCGCGGCGCCCTCACCAAGCCCGAGGAGCTGCTGCTGGAGGGGCGGACGCGGGACGGCGAGGAGTGGCGGCTGGCCGCGCTGCCGTTCGTGTCCCAGCGGTACGCGCTGCGGGCGGCGGAGATGTTCGACCTCAGCGCGGCGGAGAGCGCACAGAGCTACGCGCACCACATCGGCGGCCTGCTCGCCACCCTCGCCAAGGGGTTCGGGCGCGACACCGTCAACCTGATCACCGGGCACCTCACGGTCATCGGCGCGACGATGGGCGGCGGCGAGCGCGAGGCGCACACCATCATGGGCTACGCCGTGCCCGCGTCGGTCTTCCCGTCCTCGGCGCACTACGTCGCGCTCGGCCACCTGCACCGGGCGCAGACCGTCAACGGGCCCTGCCCGATCCGCTACTGCGGCAGCCCGCTGCCGATCGACTTCGGCGAGGAGGAGAACTTCTCCGCCGTCGCGATCGTCGACGTGACCACCAGCACCGCGGCGCGGGTCCGCGAGGTGCCTCTGCCGGTCGCGACCCCGCTGCGGACGGTCCGTGGCACGCTCGCCCAGCTGGCCACCCTGGACACCGGTGAGGCGTGGCTGCGGGTGTACGTGTCGGAGCAGCCCCGGGCGGGGCTCCGCGAGGAGGTCCAGGAGCTGCTGCCGAAGGCCCTGGAGGTGCGCATCGACCCGAAGCTGCTGCCCGACCCGAAGGCCGCCGAGCGGGCCGCGGCGCGCGCCGGCCGGTCCGCGGGCGAGCTGTTCGCCGACTACCTCGGCCAGAAGGGCCACGCGGACGACGCCACGGTCAAGCTGTTCCACCAGCTGCACGACGAAGTCCAGGAGGCGAGGAACTGACATGCGGCCCATTCGCTTGGACCTGGACGGGTTCACCGTCTTCCGGCGGCCGACGACCGTCGACTTCACCGACACGGACTTCTTCGCGCTCGTCGGGCCGACCGGCTCCGGCAAGTCGACGATCCTCGACGCGATCACGTTCGCGCTCTACGGCACCGTCCCCCGCTGGGGCGACCGGCGCGCGATCGCCAACGCGCTCGCCCCGTCGGCGACCGAGGCGAGGGTGCGGTTCGTGTTCGAGTCCGCGGGCGTGCGCTACGTCCTCGCCCGGGTCGTGCGCCGCGACGGCAAGGGCGCGGTCAGCACCAAGCACGCCGGCCTGGAGGCGCTCCCGCACGGCTTCGACCTGTCCCGCTTCGACAGCGGGCTCAGCGCCGACGACATGGGCACCGTGCTCGCTGGCACGCCCATGGAGGTCGACCTGGCGGTGCAGAGCGTGATCGGCCTGCCCTACGAGCAGTTCACCAAGTGCGTGGTGCTGCCGCAGGGCGAGTTCGCGGCGTTCCTGCACGCCAAGCCGGCCGAGCGGCAGAAGATCCTCGTCAATCTGCTGGGTCTGGACGTGTACGGGCAGATCCGCGAGCGCGCGAACCTGCGCGGCAGCGCCGCCGACGCGAAGCTGAAGGTCCTCGGCGAGCAGCTCAGCGGCATGTCCGACGTGGACGACGCGGCCCTCGCCGCGGCGGTCGCGCGGGCGGAGACGTTGCGGGCGCTCGCCGGCGACGTCGACCGGATCGGGCCGCAGCTGGCCGACGCGGCGAAGCTCGCCGTCGCCGCCGCGGCGACGCTCACCGACCTGGACGCCGACATCGACCGGCTGACCCGGCTGCGGGTGCCGGCCGACGCGGGCACCCTGGCGGCGGGCGCGGCGCAGGCCCGGGCCGCGGTCACGGCCGCCGCCGACGCGGTCCGGACCGTGGAGGAGCGGGAGGAGAAGCTGCGCGGCGAGCTGCAGGCCGCCGGCGACCAGACCGCGCTGCGGCGGCTGCTCGACGCGCACGCCGAGCGTGACCGGCTCGCCGGCGAGGCCGCCACCGTCCACGCGACCGTCGCGGCGGCCGAGCAGGAGCACGGGAAGGCCACCGCCGCGCTGGGGGTGGCTCGTACCAAGGCCGCCGACGCGATGGGAGCGCTGGAGGCGGCCAGGGAGGCCTATCAGACCGCGGTCGCCGTCGACCGGGCCACCGCGCTGCGGCCGCACCTGCGGGTCGGCGACGAGTGCCCGGTGTGCACCCAGACCGTGCGGACACTGCCGGAGACGCCGCTCGAGCCGGCGGTCGCGGCGGCCAAGGCGGCCGGCGACGCGGCCCGCAAGCGCAGCGACGCCGCCGAACGGGTCGTCGCCGACCAGGACAAGGTCGTGCGCGACCTCGACCGGGGGCTCGCCGCGGCGCGGGCGCACGCCGAGCAGGTCGACGCCCGGATGTCCACACTGGACCGGGCGCTGGACGGCGCGCCGGCGCCCGACGCCCTGCGCCGCGACCTCGACGGCATCGCGAAGCTCCACAGTGGACTGGAGAAGGCCGGCGCCGAGGTCCGCAAGGCACGAGAGGCGCACCGCAAGGCCGCCGGCGCCGCCGACCGAGCCGAGGACCAGCTGCGCGCGGCGTGGAAGGCGTTCGACGCGGCCCGCGACGCGCTCGCGGCGTTCGGCCCGCCGCCCGCGGACCGCGACGACCTCGCCGACGCGTGGGCGGCGCTGACCGGCT